>CAKPMH010000026.1 GCA_934167935.1 uncultured Bacilli bacterium | reverse complement strand
CTATGCGTATCCACCAAAAATTTGACCTATTTAATCAGTTCTAGAACACGAATTTTTGATAGTTGGACACGAATTCTTTGGTTGATATGAGTCATAATAAGGAGGAAATATGTTTAAATTAGAATCAAAATATAAACCTAGTGGAGACCAACCACAGGCAATAGATAAGTTAGTCAAAGGAATAGAAAATGGTGAAAAATATCAAGTTTTACTAGGAGCTACTGGTACTGGTAAGACTTTTACCATTGCTAACGTAATTGAAAAAGTTAATAAACCAACTTTAGTTTTAGCTCATAATAAAACTTTAGCTGGACAACTTTATGCAGAATTAAAAGAATTATTTCCAAATAATCATGTATGCTATTTTGTTTCTTATTATGATTATTATCAACCAGAAGCATATGTAGCAAAAACAGATACATATATAGAAAAAGATGCATCAATAAACGATGAAATTGATGAATTAAGACATTATGCAACGTCAGCTCTTTTAAATTATGATGATGTAATAGTAGTATCATCAGTATCTTGTATATATGGTATAGGAGAAATAGAAGAATATCAAAAAAAAATGTTAACACTAAATGTCGGTGATGAAGTCAATAGAGATGAGATTTTAATAAAATTAATAGATATGCTATATGAAAGAAATGATATAGAATTAAAAAGAGGAACATTTAGAGTAAGAGGAGATATATTAGAAATTATGCCAATAAATCAACATGGAAGAGCAATAAGGATTGATTTTTTTGGAGATGAAATAGATAGCATATATGAGTATGATGTAATAACAGGAGCAATCATTACAAGTAAAAAAAGTATTTCACTATTTCCAGCAAGTCACTTTGTAACAAGTGAAGAAAAATTAAAAAAAGCAATAGAAAATATAAAAATAGAATTAGAAGAAACATTACAAAAATTTAAATCAGAAAATAAATTATTAGAATATCAACGTTTAAAAGAAAGAACTAATTATGATATTGAAATGCTTAGTGAAACAGGTACTTGTAGAGGAGTGGAAAATTATTCAAGGCATATGGCATTAAAAAAACCAGGAGAAACTCCAACTACATTAATAGATTTTTTTAAAAATAATTTTTTATTAGTAGTAGATGAATCTCATGTAACATTGCCACAAGTAAGAGGAATGTATAATGGAGATCAAGCTAGAAAAAAAGTATTAGTAGATTATGGTTTTCGCCTACCAAGTGCTATGGATAATAGGCCATTAAAATTTGAAGAATTTGAATCAAAAATAGATCAAATGATTTGTATTTCAGCAACTCCAGGTGAATATGAAATAGAAGCATCACATGGAAAGGTAATAGAACAAATAATAAGACCAACAGGATTACTTGATCCAATTATAGAAGTAAAGCCAACAACTAATCAAATAGATGATTTATTAGAACAAATAAATAAAAGAAAAGAAAGAAACGAGAGAGTTTTAATAACAACCTTAACAATAAGAATGGCAGAAGAATTAACAAATTATCTAAAAAAATTAGATATTAAAGTAGCATATTTACATAGTGAAATAAAAACACTAGAAAGATTAGAAATAATAAGAGATTTAAGAAAAGGAAAATATGATGTACTAGTTGGAATAAATTTACTTAGAGAAGGTTTAGATATACCAGAAGTAAGTTTGGTAGCTATAATGGATGCTGATAAACAAGGATTCTTAAGAAGTGAAAAAAGTTTAATTCAAACAATAGGAAGAGCAGCAAGAAATGAATTTGGATATGTTATAATGTATGCGGATACTATAAGTGATTCAATGAGTTATGCTATTGAAGAGACAACAAGAAGAAGAAACATACAAATGGAATATAATAAAAAACATAATATAATTCCAAAAACAATAAAAAAAGAAATTAGAGAAGTTATAACAAATAAAGAAGAAATAAAAGAAGAAGAAAAAATATTAACACAGGAAGAAAAAAATCAAATGATATCAAAGATAGAAAAAGAAATGAAAGAAGCAGCAGCAAATTTAGATTTTGAACGAGCAATGCAACTTAGAGATATATTATTTGAAATGAAATCATAATAATAGTATAATAAGAGGTATAAAGTATGAAAATATCAAGATTAAAAAAAATAAGATTATTAGAAAAAGCTATATATATAGTAGGATATGCATTGATATTACTTATAATGTCAATGATATTCAAAGATACTATACAAATTGATAATAGTTATCTTGGAATATTTGGAATTTTAATATCATTAGTAATTTATATATTAAATAAAACAATTAAACCAATTATCGTAAAATTAACTATTCCAATAACAGGATTAACATTAGGAATATTTTATCCATGTATAAATGTATTTATATTAAAAATAGTTGATTTTATATTTGGAAATCATCTAACTATAAAAGGATTTTTTCATCCATTTATAATAGCAATTTTAATATCTATAATGAATATATTAATGGATGAAATTATAATTAAACCAATAATAAAGAAAGGAAAGTAATATGAATCAAATATTTTTAAGAATAGGAAATATATATATTTACTGGTATTCAGTAATATTATTATTTGCATTTATAATAGGATGTACATTAGTATTTAAAGAAGCAAAAGAAAAGAATATAAAAAAAGAAAAGATAGAAGACTTTCTTTTTTATACAATTCCAATATCATTAATAGGAGCAAGAATTTATTATGTTTTATTTAATTTAGATTATTATTTAAAGTATCCAGTTGATATTATAAAGGTATGGGAAGGTGGATTAGCTATCCATGGTGGAATAATAGCTGGATTTATATGTTTATTATATTTTTCTAAAAAAAATAAAATTAAAATTATAAAAATGTTAGATATTTTGGTGATTGGACTTATAATTGGACAAATAATAGGTAGATGGGGAAATTTCATGAATGGTGAAGCATTTGGACCTGTAACTTCATTAGAGTTTTTAAAAAAAATTCATTTACCTAAATTTATTATAGATGGAATGTTCATTGAAGGAAAATATCATCATCCAACATTTTTATATGAATCTTTATGGAATTTAATGGGTTTAATAATTATCTTAGTAATTAAAAATACAAAAATTAATAAAGAAGGATTAGTAACATCAATATATTTAATATGGTATGGAATAGGTAGATTTTTAATAGAATCATTACGTACAGATAGTTTAATGTTTTTTAATATAAAAATAGCACAATTAGTATCAATTTTATTTATATTAATAGGAATTATAGTATTTATTTATTACATAAAAAAAGGAGAAAAATATGAATGATTTGTATGATGTAATAATAATAGGAGCAGGAATATCAGGAATGACATCAGCAATATATCTAAAAAGATATAATTTAAAAATATTATTATTAGAAAAAGAAATACCAGGAGGACAAATAACAAAAGCATCAACTATAGAAAATTATCCAGGAATAATAAAAATAGATGGAACAGAATTTTCAAGTTCTTTATTAAATCAATTAAATAATTTAGGTGTAAAAGTTAATTATGAAGAGGTAATAAATATAAAAGATGAAAATAATATAAAAAAAGTAGAAACAAAAAGTAATAAATATCAAACAAAAAAAATAATAATAGCAACTGGTAGAAAACCTAAATCACTTAATATAGGAGAAGAAAAATATATAGGTAAAGGAATAAGTTATTGTGCTACTTGTGATGGAATGTTTTATAAAAATCAAAACGTAATTGTAATAGGTGGCGGAAATAGTGCCTTAGAAGAAAGTATTTATTTAAGTAATATTTGTAAGCATGTAACAATTATAAATAGAAGCAATAAATTAAAAGCAGATGAATATCTAAAACAACAAGTAGAAAATATAAAAAATATAGAAATAATTTATAATGACGAAATAGAATTAATAAAGAGTCAAGAAGATAAAATAACAGGTATTAAAACAAAAAATAATAAACATCTAGAATGTAGTGCAATTTTTATATATATTGGTCTTATTCCTAATATAATTGATATAAAAAATTTAAATCAGGAAAATGGCTATATAATAGTTGATAAAAATGAGCAAACAAATATAAAAGGAATATATGCTGTTGGAGATGTTATAAAAAAAGAATTATATCAATTAATTACAGCAGCATCAGAAGGAGCAATTGCTGCAAATCATATAAAAAAAGAGTTGACTCTTTAATAAAATTGATAAAAAAGTTCAAAAAACTTTTTTTTAATAGTATAATGAAATAGGTGGTAACATGAAAAAAGTAGTAATACTAGGTGGAGGAACTGGAATGTCAACACTACTTAGTGGTTTAAAAAATTTTCCTGTTGAAATAACTGCAATAGTATCAGTATGTGATGACGGTTCAAGTACAGGAAGACTTAGAGAAGAATTTAAAATACCAGCAATGGGAGATATAAGAAAAGTGTTAGTATCATTATCAGAAACAGAACCATTAGTAGAGGAACTATTAAATTATAGATTTAAAACAAAAAGTGATTTGAATGGCCATACAGTTGGAAATTTACTTTTAACAGCAACTTCTAATATGACTGGAAATATGAAAGATGGAATAGATGTGTTGTCAAAAATTTTAAATTTAAAAGGAAGAGTATTACCTTTAACCGAAGATAATGTTGTATTAATAGGAGAAATGACAGATGGTGAAAAAGTAGTAGGAGAGCATAATATTACAGGTATAAATAAAAAAATAAAAAAAGTATATTATATGGAAGAACCAAAAATATGTGAAGAAGTAAAACATTCAATTGAAACAGCAGATTTAATAATACTTAGTATGGGAAGTTTATATACAAGTATTATTCCAAATTTAATATGTAGAGAGATAATTAAATCATTAGATAAATCAAGTAAAAAAATAATGTATGTATGTAATATGGTAACACAACCAGGTGAAACAGATAATATGAAAACAAGTGATCATCTAAAAAAAATAAATGATTATTTAGGAAAACATAAAATAGATGTTGTTATTGCAAATAATGGAATAATTAGTCATGAAATAGCTACAAAATATGCAACATTAGAACAAAAAGATCCTGTAATATTAGATAGGAATGAAATAAATAATATGAATACAGAATTAATAGAAAATAATTATGTAACAATAAAAGATGATGTTATTAGACATAATGTAGAAAAATTGTCACTAGATATATATTCATATTTAGTAAAATAATAATTCTTATTAGAGTTTAAAAAACTCTTTTTTTATAGTATAATTAAATTGGTGATAAAATGTCATTTACAAGCATAGTAAAAAATGAATTAAGTAAATTTGAATTAGATGAAATAGAAAAAATAACAGAATTGTCAGCACTTATAAAAAATACAAATATATCAGATACAAATATAAAAATAATAACAGAAAATGCAAGTGTAGCAAGATGTATATTTAAATTTATAAGAGAATTATTTAATATCAATGCAAAAATAACTGTTAGACGAGGTTATAATTTTAATAAAAAATATATTTATATATTAGAAATAAATAAAAAAGAACAAGAAATAAAAAATAAATTATCCTTAATAAAGGAACTACCAGAAAGATATATATATGAAGAAGATGAATTAAAAAGAATCTATTTAAGAGGTGTTTTCTTAGGAAGTGGAAGTATAAATGATCCAAAAAAATCAAGATATCATTTAGAATTTACGTTACAAACAAAAGAATATGCAGATTTTATTTGTAAATTACTTAACGAATATAGATTAAATAGTAAAGTTATAAAAAGAGAAAATAAATATATGGTTTATATAAAAGAAGCAGAAAAGATAAGTGATTTTTTAAGAATAATAAAAGCTATAAATGCAGTATTTTATTATGAAGATATAAGAATATATAGAGATCATAAAAATATGACAAATAGATTAAATAATTGTGAACAAGCAAATGTAGATAAAATAATAGAAACTGCTAATAACCAATTAAAAGATATAAAAATTATAGAAGAAAATGATGCTTTAAATCTTTTAGATGACAAAACAAAAGAAACCATAAATTATAGAAAAAAATATCCAGAAGTTTCATTAACAGAATTAAGTGAAATAATAACGATGGAAACAGGTAATAAAATAACAAAATCAGGAATATATCACAGAATAAACAAAATAAAAAATTTAGCTCAAAAAATAAGAGATAAATAACTAGAAAAATAAAAATAAATTTAGTATAATAAAAAGTTGAGAAGGAGATAACATGAAAGTAATATTATTAAAAGATGTAAAAGGACAAGGAAAAAAGGATGAAATAATAGAAGTAAGTGATGGATATGCAACTAATTTTTTAATTAATAAAAAATTAGCAGTTAAAGCAACTGAAAGTAATATAAAAAAATTAAATAACGTTATTCAAACAAGAAAATTAGAAGAAAACCTATTAATAGGTGAAATGAAAAATTTAAAAAAAGAACTTGAAAAAATTACTTTAAAATTTAAAGTAAAAACAGGAACATCAGATAAAATGTTTGGACAAATATCTGCAAAACAAATAAAAAAAGAATTAGAAAATAAAGGATATAATATAGAAAAAACAAAAATATTATTAGAAAATCCAATAACTAGTTTAGGTTTTCATAATGTAGATATAGAATTGCATAAAGAGGTAAAAGCAACAATTAAAGTAAATGTAAGTAAGGAATAGTGATATAATGAACACAAAAGTAATGCCAAATGACATAATTGCCGAACAATGTGTACTTGGATCAATGTTTTTTAGCAAAAAAGCATTACAAACATGTATTGAATCATTAAATAAAGATTTATTTTATGATGATAGGCATGCTAAAATATTTGAATGTATAAAAGATTTAGCAGAAGCAGGAAAACCAATTGATTTAACTATAGTAACATCGGAACTTAATAACCGAAAACAATTAGTTAATGTAGGTGGAGTAGAATATCTAAGTGAATTAACAACAATAGTACCAAGTGCTGCTAATGTAGAAGAATATATAAAAATAGTAGAAGAAAAGGCAATAAGAAGAAGATTAATAGAAACAGCTATTGCTATAGAAACAGACGGATATAATTGGCAAGATTCAGTAAATGAATTATTAGATAAATCTGAAAAAAATATGATGAATTTATCTAAATCAAGAAATGGTAGTGAATTTAGACCAATTCAAGAAGTATTATTTAAAACACAAGCTAATCTAGAAAAGTTATCAGAAACAAAAGGAGATATAACAGGAATTCCAACAGGTTTTTATGATTTAGATAAACTTACAAGTGGTCTTCATGAAAGTCAATTAATAATAATTGCTGCAAGACCAGCAATGGGAAAAACAGCATTTGCCCTTAATTTAGTTACAAATGTAGCTATGAATACAGGAAAAAAAGTAGCACTATTTAACCTAGAAATGGGAGCAGAACAACTTGCTATGCGTATGTTATCATCAGCAGGGCAAATAAATGGTGTTAATTTAGCTAAAGGAAAATTAGAACATAGTGATTGGAAAAGAGTAAATGAAGCAATTTCACGCCTAGCAGAAACAAATATTTATATAGATGATACACCAGGTATAACAATAGGAGAAATTAGAGCAAAAGCAAGAAGACTTTATGCAGAAGGAGATTTAGCTATGGTTTTAATAGATTATCTTCAATTAATAAGCATTGACTCAAAATACGCTGGAAACCGTCAACAAGAAATTTCAGAAATTTCAAGAAGTTTAAAAACACTTGCAATGGAACTTAAAATACCAGTTGTTGCCTTAGCACAACTTTCACGTTCCGTAGATTCAAGAGATGATAAAAGACCAATTCTAAGTGATTTAAGGGAATCCGGTTCAATAGAACAAGATGCAGATATAGTAGCATTTTTATATAGAGATGACTATTATAATAAAGAATCTGCTATAGATGAAAATACAAGTAAAAGTGAATTTATTATGAGAAAACATCGTAATGGTCCAACAGCAACTATAGATTTAATATTTAAAAGAGATACTAGTACATTTGTAAACTTTATAAATAAAGAAGCACCAGCAGAATAATGAAAGTATCAGTTTTAGCAAGTGGTTCAAAAGGAAATTGCTCATATATAGAAACCACTCATACAAAAATACTAGTAGACTTAGGAATGACAACATTATATGTAGAAAAAAAATTAGAAAGTCTTGGTATAAATGCTATAGACATAGATGGAATAATTTTAACTCATACACATGTAGATCATATAAATGGACTTAGAGTATTTACAAAAAAATACAATACTAAAGTATATTTAACAGAAAAAATGTTAAAAGATATAAAAGAAATTTTTGATTTAAAAAATTATGAAATAATAAATGAAGATTTTAAAATCAAAGATTTAGAAATACAAATTATAAAAACATCACATGATGCATCTGATTCAAATGGTTATATTTTTAAAGCAAATGATAAAACAATTAGTTATATAACTGATACAGGATATATAAATAAAAAATATAAAGAAAAATTAGAAAATAAAAATATTTATATAATGGAAAGTAATCATGATATTAAAATGCTTCAAAATAGCAATAAACCATATTACTTAAAACAAAGAATATTAAGTGATAGAGGCCATTTATCAAATGAAATGTGTTCAAAATATTTAAAACAATATGTAGGAAAAGATACAAAAAAAATAATTTTAATTCACTTAAGTCATGAAAATAATACAGAGGAAAAAGTTCTTAATACATTAAAAGAAAATTTAAATTTTGATAATGTTATAATATCAAAACAAGATGAGAATACGGAGTTAATAGAAATATGATAAAAATAATATGTGTAGGAAAAATAAAAGAAAAATATTTAAAAGATGCCATATCAGAATATCAAAAACGATTATCCAAATATACAAAATTAGAAATAATAGAATTACAAGATATTAATAACAATAATATAAACATAATATTAGAAAAAGAAAAAGAACTAATATTAAAAGCAATAACAGAAAAAGATTATATAATAACATTAGAAATAGAGGGTCAAGAACTAACAAGTGATGAATTAGCAAGCAAAATAGATAATATATTCCTTCAAAATTCAAATATAACATTTATAATAGGTGGATCATATGGATTACATAAAGAAATTAAAAATTTAAGTAATTTTAAACTATCATTTTCTAAATTAACATTTCCACATCAATTATTTAGAGTAATATTGTTAGAACAAATTTATAGATCGTATAAAATATTAAATAATGAATCTTATCATAAATAGTTGAAAAAACTATTTTTTTTTGATATTATTTTTATAGTAGGTGAATAGTAATGAATAAAGAAATATTAGTAGAATATGTAAATTTATATAATATGTATAAGGCAAATCCAAATATAGTATATACAAAAGAACAATTAGATATAATAAATAAAGTTCAAAGTGCAAGAAAAAATGATGTTTTGTTAAATGATTTAATCTCAAAAATAATGTCATCACCTGAAACTAATGGGCTACAAATGATTAATGAATATTTTATAAAAGAAGCTCCACAAAAAAAAGAAGAAGAAGTAATATCAGAAACATTTGGAATAGACATAAGTAAAATAGAACATAAATATCTTGAAAGTGGAAAAGAAATATTTAAATTTTATGATTCAAAATTAGGAAGAGATGTAATATTAGAAAATAAAAAAGATGGATTATCATTAGTAGAACAATTAAAACAAATGCAATTGGAAAATAATGCATATCAAACAGCAAATAATGCAAAAAATACAATGAATATGTTAGATGAGCGAAGAAAACAAGATAATATTGAAATGTCTATTATTCCAATCAATGAAGTAGAAAATCATATGAATGAATTACAAAATATGAAGGTAGAAGATATGCAAAAATTAAATTTTTTAATTAAGAATGCATCCGTTTTAGGAATTACATCAATTAATATAGAAAACTTATTTGGAATAGATCAAACAGGAAAAATATTAGAAGTTAAGTATGATAAAGAAAAAAATATTTATACTATTGATGAACCAAAACAAGCAGTATATAGTAGTGAAAATATAAATGTAGCAGATAAATTAAATGAAAATATAAACCCATCTGAACAAACTAATATGGTGCAAAATGAGTATGAAGATAAACCAAGAACAATAGAAGAATTTGATAATTTACCAGAAGAAACAAAAAATCAAATAAAAAAATATAATGAATATCCAGAATTACTTGAAATGTTACCAGAAGAAGAAAGAAAACAATGGCAAGAATATATTGAGTTATATAATAAAGTAGAACAAGAAAAACAACAATCTATAAAAGATACTCCAAAGAAAAAAATATATAAAAAACAAGAAACAGGTTTTGCAGATGTCTTATTATTATCATTAATAACTGGTTTTTTAGGAGGAGTACTTACAACATTAATTATGATTTTAACACAAAAATAATGAATAAAAATAAAAATAATCGCCACTATTAAATAGGAGGCGATTTTATATGAAAAAAATCACAATAATCATATCATTAATAATTATAATGGCATTTTTAATAAATATGAAAAAAGTAAATTCAAAAAATATAATAATACCAAAAGAAGCAATTAGATTAAGAGTACTTGCAAATTCTAATGAAGAAATAGACCAAAAAATAAAAATGAAATTAAGTATTGAATTACAAAAAAATATTTCAGAAATATTAAAAGATACAAAAACAGTAGAAGAAGCAAGAAATCAAATAAAAAATAATATAGAAATATTAAATATGAAAGTAAAAGATGTATTACAAAAAGAAAATTATGATAAAAAATTTACAATAACATTTGGAAATACCTTTTTTCCAGAAAAAAAATATAATGGAGTAATATATGAACAAGGATATTATGAATCAGTTTTAGTTACTTTAGGAGAAGGAAAAGGAAAAAATTGGTGGTGTGTACTATTTCCACCATTATGTATAATGGAAGCAAATGAAAATGAAACAGGAGAAGTAGAATATAAATTTTTTGTTCAAGAACTAATAAATAAATATTTCTAGTCTAAAATAAAAAACCACTAATAAAATAAATTAGGAGGTTTTTTTATGGAAATATTAACAATTATCATAATTGCAATTAGTTTAAGTATGGATGCTTTTTCATTATCTCTTTTATATGGAACTTTAAACATTAGAAAAAAAGATATATTAATTTTATCAACAGTAGTTGGATTATATCATTTTATAATGCCTCAAATAGGAAATTTATTTGGTAAAATTCTTTTAGATATATTACCATTAAAACCAAATATTATAGTATTTATAGTATTATTTATAATTGGTCTTCAAATGATCTTAGAAACATTTAAAGAAGAAAAAAATCTTAAAATCTTAAAATTTAAAGAAATATTATTATTTGGTTTAGCAGTCAGTCTTGATAGTTTTTCAATGGGAATAGGTATTAAAACAATATATAAATCAGTTATATTATCATCATTTTTGTTTATGATAACTAGTTTTATATTTACATATATAGGTTTAAATCTTGGAAAAAAAATAAATAACATAGTAGGAAAAATATCAACAATGTTAGGGGGAATAATATTGATGATAATAGGTTTGTTATATCTTATATAACTTTACAAATAATAAAAAAAAATATATAATTATTATGGTGATATCATGATAGTAAACGGGAAAAAATTATTAGAAAAAGCCAAAAAAAACAAAATTGCTATCCCACAATTTAATATAAATAATTTAGAGTGGACTAAATATATATTAGAAGAATGTAATTTAAATAATTCACCAGTAATAATTGGTGTAACAGAAAAAACAATAAATTATATGGGTGGCTATGAAGTAGTAGCAAATATAATAAAAAATTTAGATAAAAGTTTAAATATAAAAGTGCCAATTGTAATTCATCTTGATCATGGAACAAGTTTTGAATCATGTAAAACAGCCATAGAAAATGGATTTACATCTGTTATGATAGATGCATCTAAATTACCATTAGAAGAAAATATAAAACTAACAAAAAAAGTAGTAGAATATGCAGAAAAATATACAGTAACAGTAGAAGCTGAATTAGGAAGTATAGGAGAAAATAAAAATTTATACACAAATTTATCTGACGCTATAACATTTGTAAATAAAACAAAAATAGATTCATTTGCTCCTGCTATAGGAAACGTTCATGGAATTTATAAAGATCCAATATCTATAGATTTAAATTTACTAGAAGATTTAAATAAAAATATAAATATCCCAATAGTATTACATGGTGCATCAGGAATAAATAATAAATTATTGGAAGAATTAATAAATATAGGAATAAATAAAGTAAATATTAATACAGAATTACAAATAGCATGGTCAAATGAATTAAAAAAATTCTTAAGTACAAATGGAACAATATATGATCCAAGAAAGATAATAGGATCTGGTGAAAAAGAAATAAAAAGAATTATAAAAGAAAAAATAGAATTACTAAAATCCAATTTATAAACAAGCGGGAGGATTAAAATGAAACAAATCAAAATAGAGGGTGGACATATTTTAAGTGGAACCGTAAATATAAGCGGTGCCAAAAATAGTGCAGTCGCACTTGTCCCAGCATCATTATTATCAGATGAAGAAGTGAAAATAGATAATATTCCAAATATATCTGATATAGATGCATTAAATGAAATATTAGAATATTTAGGAGCAGATGTAAAAAGAGAAGGCTCACTTATGACAATAAATTCAAGAAATATAAAAAGTAGAGAAATACCAGAAGAAATTTCAAAAAAACTAAGAGCTTCTTATTATTTCATGTCATCACTACTTGGAAAATATAAACATGTAGAAATGTATTTTCCAGGAGGATGTTCAATAGGTGCAAGACCAATTGATCAAACATTAAAGACATTTAAATCATTAGGTGCGAAAGTAATAGAAGAAAAAAATAAATATATAATAACTGCCGAAGAATTAATAGGTACAACAATTCAACTTGATATGCCAAGTGTTGGTGCTACCATAAATACCTTATTAGTTGCAGCAAAAGCTAAAGGAACAACTATATTAAAAAATGCAGCAAAAGAACCTGAAATAGTAAGTGTTGCAACATTTTTAAATAATATGGGAGCAAAAATAACAGGAGCAGGAACAAGTGAAATAATAATCGAAGGCGTAGATTACCTTGGAAGTTGTTTTACAGAAGTAATACCCGATAGAATAGAGGCAGGAACATATTTAATTGCTGGTGCTTTAATGGGAGAAAATTTGACTATAAAAAATATGATACCGGATCACATATCTTCATTAATATATAAATTAAAAGAAATGGGTTGTAAAATGGAAATAGGCAAAGATTATATAACTATTAGTAAATCATCAAACTTAAAACCTATTGATGTAAAAACGTTAGGATATCCAGGCTTTCCAACCGATTTACAACAACCACTTACAGTTATATTAACACAAGCAAGTGGAATATCAACATTGGAAGAAACAATATATGAAAATAGATTTCAAAATGTACCATATTTAAACAAAATGGGAGCAAACATAGAAATAAAAGATAAAAAAATAATAATATCTGGAAAAACTGATTTAACTGGGTGTCAAGTAGAAGCAACCGATTTAAGAGCAGGAGCATGTATGGTACTAGCCGCATTAATTGCTAAAGGAGAAACTACAATAACAGAAATAAAACATGTATTAAGAGGTTATGAAAATATAATAGAAAAACTAGAAAAAGTTGGTGCTAAAATTTCATTAGAAGAAATATAATAAAGTAGATAGTATCTGCTTTTTTTTTAGGAGGAATTTATGAAATATAAAATAATCATATTTTTAATATTAATGTTTTTAATGCTTTTTTTAATATATGTTTTTAATCAAGACAAAGAAATATATTATGTTAATATTGATACAACAAAAAATAATAATTATCAAAAAACTATAAAAAAATATTATCAAGACCAAAAAAAATTAGAAAAATATATAAATGAATTTTCAAAACAAGATTATAGAACAACAGATTTAATTAGAGATATAAAAGATAATAAAAAAGTAAATAATCAAACGATACAAAATGCATTAATAAAATCTGATTTATTAATATTAAATGTAGGTATAAATGATATAAATTACAAAATTGGTAATACTAATAAAGAAGAATTGTATCAATTTACAGATCAAGTTTTATTAGATATAGAAGATCTATTTAAATTAATTAGAATATATTCTAAAGAAAAAGTATACTTTATAGGTTTTAAAAATACTAATGGAATATCATATAATGAATATTATCTTTATACAAATAAAAGATTAAAATCAATTTGTAATCAATATAAAATAACATTTATTGATATTAATAAAGAAAAAAATAGTGATCAAATAATTGTAAATACAATTTTAAATAATATTTACTAAAATAATATTAAATGATATAATGTGTCTGAGGTGATAAAATGGAAAAATCAAAATTAATGTCAAAGGTATTTTTATGGATGTTTATAGGTTTAGCAGTAACATTTGTAACAGGATCTTACTTATCAACAAATCCATCACTTATATTAGAAATATTTGATGGTGGAAGTGTTTTCTTAATATTTTTAGTTGAACTTGTTTTAGTAATTGTTTTATCGGCAAGAATTCATAAAATGAATTCAGTAACTGCTAAAGTAATGTTTATACTTTATTCATTTGTAACAGGGCTTACATTTTCATCAGTATTTGTAGTTTATGACATTACATCAATTATTTATGTATTTTTAGCAACATCGCTTGTAATGCTTATATTCGCACTAATTGGATATTTTACAAATATAGATTTGACAAAAATAGGTACATTTTTATTTATGGCAGTAATAGGAATATTAATTATGTGTATAATAAATATATTTCTTGGAAGTGAACAATTTGATTTAATTATAAGTATAATATCAGTATTAGTTTTTATTATATATATTGCATACGATGTTCAAAAAGTAAAACAATTATATGAACAAAATTACTTACCTGAAGAGAATTTAGCAATCTATGGGGCTTTACAGTTATACCTAGATTTTATTAATATTTTCTTAGATTTACTTAGAATTTTTGGTGATCGTGATTAAAAGTACTTGCATTTATAAAAAAACATTGTTATAATATAGGAGCAATAAATTACTATGACATTTTTTGTCATGGCGGAAGGAGATTATATATGAAAAAAGGAATTCATCCAAATTATATGGATACAAAAGTAACATGTACTTGTGGAAATACTTTTACTGTTAGATCTACAAAAGAAGAATTACACTTAGAAACATGTAATAAATGTCATCCATTTTATACAGGTGTTCAAGGAGCAACATCTAAAAAAGGACGTGTTGAAATGTTCAACCGTAAATATGGATTTACAAAAGACGAAAAAAAAGCAGCTTAATAAATGATGTGAACCCTGTTTAGGAGACACAATTAAAAAAGCAGTATATTAAAAAGAGAAAATTATTTTTCTCTTTTT
>CAKPMH010000025.1 GCA_934167935.1 uncultured Bacilli bacterium | reverse complement strand
TCTGTAAATTTTCTATCAAATATTGTTTCAATAGCATCTAAATCTTTTTTATCTAGCATATAAATCCCTCCTTGCATTTTTAGTTTGTCTAATTATGTAGTAATATAATAATACATATAAGTTAAAAAGTCAACAAAAACATTTCGACAAAAAACAATAAAAAACGTCAGAAAATATTAATAAAACAGCAATAATACAATAAAATAAAAATACAACATATAAGTAAAATAAAAAAATATTGCAAAATATATAATGCTGATATATAATAAAAAATAAAAAGAGGAAAACAAATTGAAAGAAACAACAAAAAGAACTATTTTAGGAATATTAATTTTAATAAATTGCGCAACAATATTTATGTTCTCAAACCAAATAGCAGATGACTCTACTGTAACAAGTAGTAGAGTGGTAAATTTTATATCAGAAATAATACCTGCTATAAAAAATATGCAAGAGCCAGATAAAACAATATTAAAAGAACAAATACTAACTCCAATAGTAAGAAAATGCGCGCATTTTTCAATATACACAATGTTAGGAATGCTTACAATAAGTTTTGCACAAACATTAAAAAATAAAAAGCAATATCAATTAATAATATATTCACTTTTATTTTGTATATTTTATGCATCGACAGACGAATTTCACCAATACTTTATACCAGGTAGAAGTGCAGAGATAAGAGACGTATTAATAGATTCATTAGGGGCATTAACAGGAATATTGTTAATAGTTTTGATAAGAAAAATAATTAAGAAAATAAGGAAGGAAAGTATATGAACCCAAAAGTAGATATATTACTTGCAACATATAATGGAGAAAAATACATAAAAGAACAAGTAGAAAGTATATTAAATCAAACATATGAAAATATACAAATAATAATATCAGACGATTGTTCAACAGACAAAACAAGACAAGTACTAAAAGAGTATGAAAACAATGAAAAAATAAAAATATTTTATCAAGAAAAAAATTTAGGTTATGTAAAAAACTTTGAATTCTTATTAAAACAAGTAGAAAGCAATTTATACATGTTATCAGACCAAGATGATGTATGGAAAAAAGAAAAGGTAGAAAAATCTGTAGAAAAAATAGAAAGTGAAAAACTAGATTTAGTATTTGGAGACTTAGAAGTAGTAGATGAAAATTTAAACACACTTTATAAATCTTACAATAGATATATGCATCTAATACATAAAATAAAAAAATACCAAAAAGACTATAGACTTCAATATTTATACAATTGCATGACAGGATGTACAATTATATCAAGAAAAAATTGGATAGATAAAGTATTACCATTTCCTACAAATTCAAAATATATGATACATGATTATTGGTTAGGACTTGTAATAGCATTAAATGGAAAAGTAGGATATATAGAAGAACCATATATTCTATATAGACAACATGGAAAAAACCAAGTAGGAAGTAAAAAAGCAAGCAAAACAGCAAGTAAATTAGAAAAAGTTAGAAATATATCTATAAATACAAGGATAGGAACATTTGAAACATATGTGATGCATGAAGAAATATTTGACGAAAAACTAAGAAAACAAAACAAAAAAGCATTAGAATATTTTAAAATGTTAAAAAATAAGAAAAACTTTAATTTTAGACAATGGGGGATATTTTTTAGATTATACAAATATGAAAGTTTTTCACAATACATTAAAAACTTTATGGTGTTGAACTTACCTTGGATAGTAAAAATAGTATTTGATTTAAAACATAAAAAATAGAGAAATTTTACAATTTCTCTATTTTTGTATTTACTAATTATTGTAACCAGTTTTATTAATAATTTTATTACTAATAGATTTAACGGTATCTGAAACAGTATAATCAGTTTCTCCAAATACTTGCTCATGTAACTTTTTAACATTTTGCTCTAAAGTAACAGGAACACCATACCATCTATCTAAAGTAATACCTTTTACCTCGTAAGGCCATCCAATACTATCTGTTACATTATAAGATGCAGCTTGTGGTAATAATGAAATAATTTCATCTTTACTAATATTTGTATAAACATGAGGTAATAATGTATCTAATAAAGAATTAAGTTCTGGAATACTCTTAGTTTTTGCTTTTGCAAATACAGCAGTTAATACATCTCTCATACGTTCAGTTCTTTTATAATCTCCACCATCAGTATAACGAATTCTTGAATATGCTAAAGCTTGTACACCATCTAAAGTATAAGTACCTGGAGTAGTAATAGAAGATGAGTTTCTTCCTAGTTGAGTATTTACAGCTTTTATATAAGTATTAATATATTTTACTTCTTCAGAATTAATTGGAATTTGAACTCCACCAACAGCATCTACAACAGAAACTACAGTATCAAAATTAACAGTAGCAAATTCTTTGATGTTTAAATCTAAGTTTTTATTAATACTACTCATAGATAAAGCAGGTCCACCGTATGCATAAGCATGTGTAATTTTATCTAGTCCATAATTATTAATATCTAAATAACTATCACGATAAATAGAAGTTAATTTTACATTTTTTGTGCGATTATTAATAGTCACTAAAATAATACAATCACTTCTTGAGCCGGTAAAAGAAGTTGAATCTAATCCTAAAAGTAAAATATTTCTATATTCTTCTAAATTTTCTTCAACACCTTCGTTTACCTCTATATCTTCTTCAGGAATATTAACATATTGGACTTTATCTAGTTTATTATTTAAAAACCACCAAGAACCCCCTAAAGCAGATAAAACAAATATTACTATAATAATTAAAAGCGCAAGTAATATTCTTAAAAATATTTTAAAACCACTTTTGCTTTTTCGAGTATTTTCTACATTATTCTCTTTTCTACTCACAATAAAAACCTCCTAAAAAATAAATATCGAGATTATTATACAATAAAATATAAAAAAATGCAAAATATTTTAAAATTTATTGCAAAAAAATATTAAACAAGTTATAATTAATAGTAGCATGTGTTTAATTATAAACGATAATGTTAAAGGGGGACAAATATTATGGTAAACAATGAATCTGTTGTTACAACAGAAGTAGTAGTTGAACCAAAAAAAGAAGAAACAATAGAAATGGAAAATAGAAAAATTGTTTATAGATTTATAAAAAGAATAATAGATATAATAGGTGGACTAGTAGGAATAGTATTATTAATTCCAATAACAATAGTTTTATATTTAATTAGTATATTTTCAAAGGAAAATAAAGGACCTATATTTTATGAACAATTAAGAGTTGGTAAAAATGGAAAGTATTTTAGAATATATAAATTTAGAACTATGATAATTGGGGCAGATAAAATATTGAAAAAATATTTAGAGGAAAATGAAGAAGCAAGAATAGAATTTGAAAAGAATCAAAAATTAGAGTATGATCCAAGAATAACAAAATTAGGAAAAATTTTAAGAAAAACTAGTTTAGACGAATTTCCTCAATTTATTAATGTACTAAAGGGAGATATGAGTTTAATAGGCCCAAGACCATTAGTGGAGGGAGAACTAGATGCTCACAACGGAAATCATAAACTATATGAGAGTGTAAAACCTGGGATAACTGGATATTGGGGAGTAAATGGTAGAAGCAATACTACATATGAAGAAAGACTTGAACTAGAATATTATTATGCAAAAAACTTTTCTTTTTGGTTAGATACAAAAATATTTTTTAAAACAATAATATCAATAGTAAAAAGAGAAGGAGCTAAATAATATGAAAAAAATTTCTTATGTAATATTGTCATATAATTCGGAAAGATATTTAAAAAAATGTTTAGAGTCGATATTAAATATTAAAAATTTTGATATTGATATTTATATTTGTGATAATGGTTCGCAAGATAATAGTGTAAAAATAATAGAAGAGTTTAAAAGTAATAAAATTCATTTAATAAAATTAGAAAAAAACTATGGGACTACAATTAGTAGAAATAAATGCTTGGAAATGATAAAAAGTACAGACTACATATGCATATTGGACTCAGATACAATAATAAATGAAGAAGCAATGACAATTATGACAAGGTATTTAGATGAAAATAAAAATGTTGGATTAGTAGGCCCTGGAATGAGAGGCATAAATGGAGAAAAACAAATTCCATTTAGAAAATTTCCAACATGGAAAATAAAATTATATAAAGCAGCACCTATAAAAAGTATTAGTCAAAAGGGAGAAAAAATAGAAAATTATGATGAAAAGGTTGTAACAGATGAGTTTAACTGTGATTACCTTATATCAGCTTGTTGGATGATGAAATATGAAACATATAAAAAGATTGGAAAATTAGATGAAAAAATATTTTATTCGCCAGAAGATGTTGAATATTGTATGAGAATAAGATCTAAAGGTTTAGAAATAGTACATTTAAGAGATGCAAAAATAGTACATTATTACCAAAGAATTTCAAAGAAAAAATTAATAAGTAAAGCTAATATAACACATTTTATAGGCATACATTATGTCTTAAAAAAATATAAAAAATTTTTAAAAGAATATAAAAGGAGATAAAAATGAATATATTATTTGTTAATCCACCTTTTAAGGCGGAATATGGAAAATTTTCAAGAGAGGCAAGAAGCCCAATGATAACTAATAGTGGAGTCATATATTATCCACTATGGCTATTATATTCAGCAGGAGTTTGCAAAAAAGAAGGTTACAACATATACTTCCTAGATGCGCCAGCAAAAAGAATGAGTCATGAAAAAGCATTTGAATGGATAGAAAGTAAGAATGTAAAATTTGATTTAATAGTAATAGATACCAGTACACCATCAATATATAATGATGTTAAATTTGGAGGAGATTTAAAAGAAAAATATCCTCAAGCTTTTGTTGTTCTAGTAGGAACGCATCCAACAGCATTACCAACAGAAACACTTGAATTAGATAGTAGAGTAAATGGTATTGCATGTGGAGAATTCGATTACATAATAAGAGATTTAGCTAAATGTATTGATAATAATGAAGATTTAACGAATGTAAAAGGTTTATTATTTAGAAATGAAGATGGAAAAATTGTAAGAAATACAGCAATGCCACCAATAGAGAATTTGGATGATATTCCTTTCGCATCAGAATTAATAAAAGAATATTTAAATCCAAAAGATTACTTTTTTGCAGCTTCAGAATATCCAGAAATACAAATATTCACTGGAAGAGGATGTATGTGTAGATGCTATTTCTGTGTATATCCACAAATTATTCATGGACATAATTACAGAGCTAGAAGCGCAGAAAATGTAGTTAAAGAATTTGAATATATAGTAAAAGAAATGCCAGAAGTAAAAGAAGTAGTAATTGAAGATGATACATTTACAATAGATAAAAAAAGAGTTAAAGAAATATGTGAATTATTAATAGAAAAAGGATTAAATAAAAAAATAAAATGGTTATGCAATGCTAGAGTTAATCTTGATTATGAGACAATGGTTTTAATGAAAAAAGCAGGTTGTAAATTGTTGATAGCTGGAATTGAAAATGGAAATCAAGAAATGCTTAATAATATGAAAAAAGGAACAACACTTAAACAAATAGAAGAATATGTTAAAAATGCAAAAAAAGCTAAATTATTAGTACATGCATGCTATATGGTAGGAACAAAAGGCGAAACAAGAGAAACTATGGAAAATACATTAAAATTTGCAATAAAGCTAAATACAGATACAGCACAGTTCTATGTATTACATCCATATCCTGGAACAGAAGCATACAATTATGCAGTTCAACAAGGATATTTAGAAGATAAAAAATATTCAGAATACTTAAAAGAAGATGGAACAGACAATTGCGTATTGCATATAGACGATATAACATCTGAAGAACTAGTAGATTTTTGTGATTATGCAAGAAAAAAATACTATTTAAGACCTAAATATATTTTTTACAAGTTAAAACAATCAATAACTAATAAAGATGAATTTATAAGAAATATTAAAGGATTCAAAAATATAGCTCCTAAATTATTGAAAAGAAAAGGAAAAAATATAAAAAATGGAAAATAGGAAAAAGAAAATTTCTGTAGCTATGGCAACATATAATGGAGAAAAATATATAAAAGAACAAATAGATACAATATTAAATAATCTCCAAGAAAATGATGAACTGATAATATCTGATGATGGATCGACAGATAAAACATTAGATATTATAAAAAGCGTTGATGATGGAAGAATAAAAATAATTAAAGGACCACAAAAAGGTTTAAAGAAAAATTTTGCAAATGCGATAGCAAATACAACAGGAGATTACATATTCTTATCAGATCAAGATGATATATGGTTTGAAAATAAAGTAGAAAAAGTATATGAATGTTTTATTAATAATGATTATATATTAATTCAACATGATGCTATTGTTGTAGATTCAAATAATAATGTATTATTTGAATCTTTTGCACAACATAGAAAAGTAAAAACAGGAATAATTAGAAACTTAATAAAAAATTCGTATCATGGTTGTTGTATAGCGTTTAAAAGAGAATTAATAAAAGAAATATTACCAATACCTGACAACGTATATTTACATGACCAATGGATAGGAATGGTTGCAGAATTAAATGGAAAAACATATTTTTTAAATGAAAAATTGATGAAATATAGAAGACATGAAGAAAATACATCTAGCTTTAAGCATTTACCAATAAAAAATATGATATCTAATAGAATAAATTATACTAAAGAAATATTAAAATATAAGAAAGATAAGGAAAAATAAAATGTGGTATATATATTTAATTATAATATTAGCTTGTTTAGCTATTACATATTATTATATTTTTAAAAAAGATGTATTATCTGTGTCTTTTTTGTCATGTATAATATTTATTCTATCTACTTTAGCAGCATTTATATCATATAAAATTGATGGATCATGGAACTATGTTGAACTTCATCAACAGACAGCTATTTATATAGTTATTTCAATGATATGCGTTGGAATTGGAGAATTTATAGTAAAAAAAATTATATGTAAAAATAATAAAAGCGAAAAAAAAGATATAAAATTTATAAATGTTACTAATTTAAAGATAATAATATGTGTAGCATTTTTGATAATAACATTTTTTTTAATATATACAGATATGTGTAAAATAACAAATACTAAGGGATTAAGCAAGGTTATAAATGCCTATAAACTAAATTCTGTTATGTATAATGATAGTGATAATATAGAACAGATAAATTTTATATATACACAAATGTATAGAGTGTCAATAGTAATAGGAATAATTTTCTTATATATATATATAAATAATTTATGCTTTAATTATAAATTAAAATCAAATTTTAAATTTATAATGCCTATTATTATTTCTATTCTATTATCTATGCTTTTAGGAGGAAGATCTGCTATAATGAGGTTTATAGTAGCAGCATTTATATTTTTTATGATAATATATAGGAGAAAGAGAAAAATAAATTTATTAAAATTTGTTAGAATAGGTCTAATGATATTGATTATTGTATTACCGCTATTCTATATGTTACTAGGAGCTATAGGACAATCTACTCAAAATAGTTTTGTTAACTATATGACTTTTTATTTAGGATCACCAATACCAGGGTTTGATGAATATTTAGAAAATGAATATAATAAACAGGTAGTTTCAAAGCATTTTGGAGAAAATACATTTGTAGGAATTCAACAAATTTTGTATAAATTCCACATAATAGATTATTATAATATATATCAAAGTGAGTGGTTAGATTTTGGAAATGGACTAAAAAGTAATGTATTTACAGGAATAAAAACATATTTTCAAGATTTTGGATTGTATGGAATAGTAGGATTTCAAATATTATTTGGAATTATATATTCATATTTGTATTATAAAGCAAAGGATTCTAATTATAAATACTTAATATTTTATGGCTTGATTAGTTTAACGTTAATAGATCAATTTAGAAGTGAAAAAATATTTAACTCATTAGTTAGAATAGATACTTTAGTATATATTATTAGTATAATATTAATAACATGGTTTTTATTTAATTTTAAGTTTGAAAGGAAATACAGTAATGAATAAAGAATCTATTATGTATGAAAAAATAGAAGAACTAAATTTAGAAACAATTGAATTAAAAACAAGTAAAGAGTATTTGATAGGAAAAAAAATATTAAGAATTAAAGAATATTTAAAAAAAATGCAGATAAAAGAATGTATAAAAAAAATAAATGAAAATAAAAAAATAAGTAAATACTCACATGAACAACAAGAAAATAATTTTAAGTTGACTAAAAAAATAAAATCTAATAATATACATAAAATAGCAGTATATACTTGCATAACAGGAAATTATGATAAAGAAATTTTAGAACCATTTGTAAAATTAAAAAATATAGATTTTTATTTATTTACTGATGATGTAAAAAAAATGAGTGAAAATTGGATTATAAAGCCAATTCCAGAAAATATAAATAGAGAATATAATAATATATTAAAAAATAGATACATGAAAATGCATCCCTACGAGTTATTTGAAAACTATGATTATAGCATATATATAGATGGAAACGTAAAAGTAATGTCGGATTTAACAGAATTAGTATATGCAATAAATGAAAATGTAGGGATAGCAATGCATAAGCATCAATTCAGAGATTGTATATGTGATGAAATAGAAGTTTGTAAGATAAAGAAAAAAGGCAATTATAAAGAAATGAAGAGACAAGTTGAAAAATATGTACAAAATGGATTTCCAAAAAAGTTTGGAATGCTAGAAGCTACAATAATAGTTACAGACTTAAAAAATAAAGTAGCAAAAAAAATATTAAATGATTGGTGGGATGAATTTATTTCTACAGAAAGTCTTAGAGATCAAATTTCATTACAATATATAGTATGGAAAAATAAATTAAAAATAGATGATATAGGAGTTCTAGGAAATAATTTATATAGAAATCCTAAGTTTAGAATTAATATACATTAAAATAAAGGAGGAAAATACTATAATAGAGTTATTATATTAATTATAGTAAAAAAAATAGATGAATATAAGTATTAATAAAATAAAAGCTTATTTAGCCAAAAGAAATATAATAAAAATGAAAGATGAGGATTATATAAAATTGATATATAAAAATGTTTTTAATAAAGAGCTTGACTTAGAAGAACCTAAAACATTTAATGAAAAGTTACAATGGCTAAAATTATACGATAGAAAGAATATTTATACTACGATGGTAGATAAATATGAAGCAAAGCAATATGTATCTAATATAATAGGAAAAGAATATATAATACCAACTTATGATGTATATGAAAAGTTTGAAGATATAGATTTTAAAAAATTACCCAATCAATTCGTATTAAAAACAACACATGATAGTGGAGGATTAGTAATATGTAGAGATAAAAAGACATTTAATTATAAAAAAGCAAAATCTAAATTAAATAAAGATTTAAAGAAAAATTACTATTTAAATGGTAGGGAATGGCCTTATAAAAATGTACATCCTAGAATAATTGCTGAGAAATATATGCAAAATAAAGAAGAAAAAGAATTAAAAGATTATAAATTTTATTGTTTTAACGGAAAACCACTTTTTTTATATGTATCGGAAGGCTTAGAAAATCATAAAACTGCCAGAATTTCTTTTTATGATATAGATTATAATGAAGTGCCCTTTTCAAGAACGGATTATCAACAATTTGAAGAAAAACCAAAAAAACCTGTAAATTTTGAAAAGATGAAAGAATTAGCAGAAAAATTGTCAAAAGGACATGCTTTTTTAAGAGTGGATTTTTATGAAATTAATAATAAAATTTATTTTGGAGAATTAACATTTACTCCTAACTCAGGATTAATGTTATTTAAACCAAAAGAATATGATGAAATTTTAGGTAACTTAATTGAATTACCAATAAAAAATAGATAAAGGAGTGTTAAAAATGAAAAAAGTATTAATAACAGGTGGAGCAGGTTTTATAGGAAGTAATTTAGCTCTAAAATTAAAAGATAAAGGATATGAAGTAGTAGTATTAGACAATTTGAGTAAACAAATACATGGAGAAAATCCAGAAAAATCTTATACGTATTCATTAATAAAAGATAAGGTAAAATTTATAAAAGGAAATGTAAAAGATAGAACGGCATGGGATGAAGCTTTAACTGATGATATAGATTTAGTAATACATTTAGCAGCAGAAACAGGAACAGGACAATCTATGTATGAAATAGAAAAGTATATAGATACAAATGTAAAAGGAACAGCAATATTATTGGACAAAATTGTAAACGAAAAATTAAATGTAAAAAAATTAATTGTTGCTTCATCAAGAGCAATATATGGAGAAGGAAAATTTTATTGTGAAGAGCATGGAATTGTTTATCCAGAATCAAGAAAAGATGAAGATATGAAAAAAGGAGATTTTAATGTTAAATGTCCTATTTGTGGAAAAAATGTAAAAATGGAATTAACAGATGAAGAATCAAAATCTCATCCAACATCAGTTTATGGATATACAAAGAAAGCACAAGAAGAATTATCAATACTAGTAGGAAAGTCAATAAATTTACCTGTAGTAGGATTTAGATTTCAAAATGTATATGGACCAGGACAATCATTAAAAAACCCTTACACGGGAATATTGTCAATATTCTCAACACAAATAAAAAATGGTAATGATATAAATATATTTGAAGATGGTAAAGAAACAAGAGATTTTGTTTATATAGATGATATAACAGATGCAATAATTTTATCAATAGATAATGACGAAGCAAATTATGAAGTATTTAATGTTGGATCTGGAGAAAAATTAGATGTATTAACAATTGCAAATGTATTGAAAGAAAAATATAATTCTAATGTAAATATTAAAATATCAGGAAATTATAGATTAGGAGATATTAAGGATAATCAAGCTGATTTAACAAAAATACATAAAATATTAGGATATGAGCCAAAAGTTAATTTTAAAACAGGAATTTCTAATTTTGTTGATTGGGTAGAAAAACAAGAAATTGAAGAAGATAATTATGAAAAATCAATTGAAGAAATGAAATTGAAAGGATTGTACAAATAAAATGAAAGATATAGTTAAAAGATTATTAGGAGTAAGCCCTAATAAAATTCTAAAAGATAAAGGAGTAAAAATAGGTAATAATGTTAAATTGATAATATATCCATATAAATGGTCACTTCCATTAGTTGGAAGTGAGCCATATTTAATATCGATTGGGGATAATACTACGATATCTTTTAAATGTACTTTTATTACACATGATGGAGCCGTAAGTGTTGTAAGAAAGAAAGAAAAATATAAAGATGTTATAAAATTTGGATATATAAATATAGGAAAAAATTGTTTTATAGGTTGTAATACTACAATTATGCCAAATGTTTCAATAGGAGACAATTCTATAGTAGGAGCTAATAGTATAGTTACAAAAACAATACCTGCCAATCAAGTTTGGGCAGGAAATCCTGCTAAATTTATATGTACAACAGAAGAATATGCTGAAAAAATGTTAAAAAACACACCAAATTATAGTGTAAAAAATTTAAAAAATAATTTCAAAGAAGAAAGCATAAAAATAGCAGAACTATATAAAAATAAAATGTGAGGAATAAAAAGTGGAAAATAAAAATGAAAAATTAGCAAAAAAGTCTTTAATATATTTTATTGGAAGTTTATCATCTAAAATTCTAAATTTTATATTAGTACCAATATATGCATATACTATAAGTTCATCAGATTTAGGAAACTATGATTATATAATAACGTTAGCTAATATAATTATTCCAGTTATATATATTGTTTTATGGGATGGAATATTAAAATTTTCACTATCACAGAAAGCAGAAGAAAAGAAAATAACTACAACGTCAAGTTTATTTGTTTTAACAGTAAATATAGTATTAATGCCAATACTATATGTGATTTTTAAATATTTTTATAATATTGGAGTTGACTCCATATATGTTATAGGGATATTTATTGTATATGGATTAAATACTATATGGCAATATTATGCTAGAGCGTTGAAAAAAGAAAAATTGTACGTAATATCTTCAATAATTGCAACAATAATTAATTTAATATTAAATATTATAACTATTTGCATATTAAAAATGGGATTTGTTGGCTTAACAATATCCTATATAATAAGTAACTTAATTTCTATAGGAATTATAGAGTTAAATGTAAAAGTTTTGCTTAGATTAAATTTGAAAGATTTTGATAAAAAACTATTATATCAGATGATAAAATTTTCAGCACCCTTGGTGTTAAACACAATATCAGCATGGTTATTATCAGGTATGAGCAAAGTTATTATTATTAGCAAATTAGGAAGCGAAGCAAATGGAATATATACTTTTGCAAGTAAATTTTCAATAATAGTAACACTAATTGGTAGCGTTATTAACATGGCATTTATAGAGGAATCTATAATAAGTAGTAAATCAGAAAGTGTTGATAAAGACTTTTTAAAAACTGTAGAGTTTATATTTGAAAAATTTTTAAGCTTTTTAATTGTATGTGTTCCAGTAATTAATATATTTTATTTATTTATTACAAATACAGAATACTATGATTCAAGAATATATTTTTCTTTTTTATTAATATATGGTTTGTTTTCTATAATGTCAACTAATATAGGTACAATTTTTCATGTAGTAAATAAAACAAAGTATGCTTTTTTTACTACTTTATTAGGAGCTATTGTATTTATAATAATATCTATATTAGGAATAGAAAAGTATGGATTAATGTGTGTAATAGTAGCACAAATTATAGGAAGTTTTATTATGTTTTTTTCAAGATACATATTTGCAGAAAAAAATACTAAAAATAAATTTAAATGGAAGAAAATAATATTGTTTATAATTGTTTATATAATAATTACTATTATTTGTTACAAAAGTGACTTACTGATAAATGCAATTATTCTTTTTATTACGTTTATATTTTTATGTTATGACAATAGGAAAATAATATATAATGTATATCAAAAAGGAGTGAATAAATTTTGGAAGAATTAAATAATGTTGTACTAAATATGAATCCTAAAGGATTTATATATAAATATATTAAGGATTCTAATATGAGAAGTATATATAGAAATAATATAAATACAAATAGTATACTGTTTAAGATAATATTAAAATTTTATTTACCAGGGAAATCATACTTTTTTGGAGAGTGGAAAAAAGAAATAAAAAGTGTAAAAAATATAATCATATTTGATAATGGATATAGAACAGCTATTGCTAAATATATAAAAAGAAAAAATAAAAATTGTAAAATAATTGTATTTTGTTGGAATAAATTGGAAAAAGAAAGTCCGATTATAAATAATAGAAAATATATAGATGAAATATATTCTTTTGATATAGGTGATGTAGAAAAATATAATTTTAAATTTAATAATTCATTTTATACTAAGGATTTAATTTTAAATGAAACAAAAAAAGAATATGATATATTTTTCTTAGGACAAAATAAAAATAGAGAAAAAAAGATAAATGAAATAGAAAAAGCATGTAACGAATTGAAAATACAGCATTATTTCAAAATAATAAAATCAAAGTCTGATTATGTAGATTATGATACATATTTAAGATTGTTAAATAAAAGTAAAGTTGTATTAGATATTACAAAAGAAGGACAAAGAGGGTTAACTGTTAGAACTATGGAATGTTTATTTTTGAAGAAAAAATTAATAACAGATAATAAAGAAATAAAAAGATTTGATTTTTATAGAAAAAATAATATATTTATACTTGGAGAAGATAATATGGAAAAATTTAAAGATTTTATAGAATCTCCTTATGAAGAAGTTGCAGAAAATATAATAAATGAATATGACTATAAAAATTGGTGCTTACGTATGTTAGAAGGAAAGGAACAAGAGTATAAAAAACAGTAAAATTAAAGGAGTAAACTAACATGAAAACATATTTTATAACAGGAGTTGCAGGATTTATAGGTTCAAACCTTGCAAAAAGAATATTAAAAGAAGAAAAAGACATAAAAGTAGTAGGGTTAGACAATATGAATAACTACTATGATGTAAAAATAAAAGAATATAGATTAGAAGAACTATTAAAAAACAAAAACTTTACATTCATCAAAGGAAACCTAGCTGATAAAGAACTAATAAACAAAATATTTGAAGAAAATAAACCAGAGATAGTAGTTAATTTGGCGGCACAAGCAGGTGTAAGATACAGTATTACAAATCCAGATGCATACATAGAATCAAACATAATAGGATTTTACAATATACTAGAGGCATGTAGAAATAATCCAGTAGAACACTTAGTATACGCATCATCTTCATCAGTATACGGATCAAACAAAAAAGTTCCATATTCTACAGATGACAAGGTTGATAACCCCGTATCTTTATATGCTGCAACAAAAAAATCTAATGAATTATTAGCTCATAGTTATTCAAAACTATATAATATTCCATCAACAGGTTTAAGATTTTTCACAGTATATGGACCTGCTGGAAGACCAGATATGGCATATTTTGGATTTACTAACAAATTAATAAAAGGTGAAACAATACAAATATTTAACTATGGAAACTGTAAAAGAGATTTTACATATATAGATGATATAGTTGAAGGAATTTGTAGAGTTATAAAAAAAGCTCCTGAAAAGAAAAATGGAGAAGATGGACTTCCAATTCCACCTTATGCAGTTTATAATATTGGAAATAGTAGTCCAGAAAACTTATTAGACTTTGTAACAATATTGCGAGAAGAACTAGTAAGAGCAGGTGTATTACCACAAGATTACGACTTTGAGGCACATAAAAAATTAGTGCCAATGCAACCAGGAGATGTACCTGTTACATATGCGGATACAACTCCACTAGAAAGAGATTTTGGATTTAAGCCAAGTACAACTTTAAGAGAAGGACTAAGAAAATTTGCCGAATGGTATAAAGAATTTTATATGTAATATGAAAGAGGAAATTAGTATGAAAATAACAGTAGCAGGAACAGGTTATGTTGGACTATCTTTAGCAACATTATTAAGTCAAAAAAATGAGGTAATAGCATTAGATGTTATACCAGAAAAAGTAGAAATGATAAATAATCGTATATCGCCAATACAAGATGAATATATACAAGAATATTTTAAAGAAAAAGATTTAAACTTGAGAGCAACATTAGATTATAAAGAAGCTTTAAAAGACGCAGATTTTGTTATTATTTCTACACCTACAAATTATGATGAAGTAACAAACTATTTTGATACATCGTCAGTAGAAGATATAATAAAAAAAGTAAAAGAAATAAATAATCCTAAAACAACAATGGTAGTTAAATCTACAATACCAGTTGGCTTTGTAAATAGTATGAAAGAAAAATATGGAATAAACAATATATTCTTTTCGCCAGAATTTTTAAGAGAAGGACGAGCTTTATATGATAATTTATATCCTTCAAGAATAATAGTTGGAGATAAAGGTGAAAAGGGAAAAATATTTGCTAAATTATTAGAAGAAGCATCATTAAAAGAAGATGTAGTTGTTAAATTTATGGATAGTACAGAAGCTGAAGCTGTTAAGTTATTTGCAAATACATACTTAGCATTAAGAGTTGCATATTTTAATGAACTTGATACTTATGCAGAAGTAAAAGGACTAAACACAAAAGATATTATAGATGGAGTATGCTTAGATCCTAGAATTGGAAATCATTATAATAATCCATCTTTTGGATATGGTGGATATTGTCTTCCAAAAGATACAAAACAATTAAAAGCTAATTATAAAGATGTTCCAGAAAATTTAATTAGTGCAATAGTTTCAAGCAACAGCACAAGAAAAGATCATATTGCAGATGAAATAATTGCTAAAAAACCAAATGTTGTAGGAGTATACAGATTAACAATGAAGTCAGGTTCAGATAACTTTAGAGCAAGCTCTATTCAAGGTATTATGAAAAGAATAAAAGCAAAAGGAATAGAAGTTGTAGTATATGAACCAACATTGAAAGACGATAGTTTCTTTAATAGTAAAGTTATTAAAGATTTAGAAGAATTTAAAAATATTTCTGATGTAATTATTGCAAATAGAATGGAAGAGACTTTAAATGATGTAAAAGAAAAAGTATATACAAGAGATTTATATGCAAGAGACTAATA
>CAKPMH010000024.1 GCA_934167935.1 uncultured Bacilli bacterium | reverse complement strand
TTAAATACTTACTCTCACCTATTTAAGAATCAATTAAATGAAATAATTAATATTATAGACAAACTAAATTAAAATGGGTACCTATTTGGGTACCTAATACATATATCAAATGGCTTAAAGCCCTTATAAAACAAAAAGTGTTCCCTCTTTCGAGGGAACTTCAGGGGACGGTTAGAATTCACGTACTTCAAAGTTTATATAAATACTTTTGCGTTTATTTAAAAGGATTTAAAAGTAAATAAAATAACTAAATATTATAAGAATTTTAAATTCTTGGTAGTTGAAAAGGTAGTTGAGATATTTCTTAACTACCTTTTTTATGACAAGATGACAATATTACTGATGGTGCCTCAAACAAGTGTCATTTTGTCATTTTTTCTTCTTTAAACTCATTTATTAATGCTATAAATTCATCATCAGACATTTTTACATATATTCTACTACAGTATTTTTTTTGGAATAACATCACATTATGTACTGATAAACCACAATTTTTAATTATTAATATTTTCCTTTTTCTAGTTGCTTTTTTATCCTTATTATTTTTAAAAAATATTCTAATAAATAGTACTTCATATTTTGAATACAACTCTATTAAATATTCTAATGGTATAATTAATATTAAATATACAATTGGAATCATGAAACTTATAAAAGTATTCAAAACATTTAATTCTTTATACTCTCTTAATCCAAGTTTAAAAGTTTCATAAAAGAACCAAATACTAATAATTACAAATATTGTTTGCATAAACTTATGTACAATTTTGTATTCTTCTTTTCTTTCAGCAACAGCATCTACCATTGCTAAGAATGTAATAATAGGAATAATTAGTAACTCAACCCAAAGTTTAAATGTAAATGTACTATAAAAAAACTCTATAACAATTGTAAACTTTAAATTATCTTTTAATACTTTCCAAATATATTGTTCATCAGATTCCCTAGATGCTGCATTAAAACAAAATATTACTCCTGATGTTATATACCATATAATAATATCCTTTATGTAACAATTATCCCATATTGACGTTTTAGAAAATAATAATGTTATTAAAATCACATATAAAGAAGTTATTATCCATATTTTTATTAAATTCTTTCCAAATAATATTTTAATAACGTCTAGGGCAGAATATCTTATTTTCTTATTAATTAATACATATACTGATAAAATCAAAATCCAAATTATTATAGCCCACTCTCGAGTAGATAAAATACTTAACCCTTTTAAAAAATTAGTCATACTTCACCTTTGTATATTTGTTAAAAATTATTTTATTAAATCAGTATAATACATTATTTCTTTATTTAATGATTTAGCAAACTCGATTTCACTTTTAGTGCTACTACCTATATAATCATTAACATTTACAACTAAAATAGCATCAGATAGTTTTATTCTTTCTTTATGCATTTTATCAAGCATTAATGCTTCTTCTTCAGTAAAGTCATCTTTGCTAGTTTTTGATGGATTATATATAGGTACTAACATACAATTACCTTCTAGTTCCATTTTTTCTGTTATTTCCATCATTTCATTAACAAATTTCAAACTACCACACACTGTTATTATCTTCATTTATTTCACATCTCCTTTTTAAAATCAATTGTATATGGTTATCATCAAGCCGTAATTATTATTTAATCAAAATTCCAAATACCTAAATATCCTTTGGCTTTAATAGGTTTGTCTAATACTTTTATATCTTTTAATATCCATGCATATCTTCCAACAGCATAAACACCTGTTATATATTCATTTTTATTTTTCTTCATTTTTTCTATAAATTCTTCTGTCATTTCAATACAATCAATTAATTCACAAGAGCAAATTATGTTTCCATAATTTAAACAATTAATATCAACTAAATCTATCAACTCTTTATTATTTTTATATTCTTTTGGAATTTTAGTTGAACTTGCATGAATGTATAATTTACCTCTATAATTAGTTTTCCAACTTCTAGTTTCTATTGTTTTAATACCATTTTTAATTAAAGTTGCGTATGGTTCAGTTAAACTTAATACTTTCATATAATAACGTTCTCCTTATTTTTAATCAATATAATTCCATATTTTTTTATATTGCACTAACTGTTCAGCCTTTTTAATTTGTGCTACTGGGTGATATAAAGGAATAATAACATAATCATCTTTATTTATTTCAGGATATTTTCTAATAGTTTCCTTTAGTGTTCTTTCTATATCAAAATTTAATAAGTTAGATAAAGATAATAATGGATAATATCCTAAAGTTAATATTACTTTTGGCTTTACTATCTCGATTTGTTTTAATAAGAAATCACTACATTTTAGAGTAGATTTTTTTAAATCAATATTATTTCCTCTATAATTATCTCCCTGTCTTGCACACATTATTGCATTTGTTATAAATATATCATTTAACGAATACCTACTGTTAGAAGATTCTTTTATATATTTTTCTAATATTTTTTTGGTATTACTTTTTTCTGACTCAATTAATTCATTCCAATTACTTTTATCTTCTTTTAACAAATTATTTAGTTTTTTCATATCATTATAAGGTCCCCAGTCTTGACCTATAATCATAATCTTGGAATTTAGTCTATTAAACCAATCAGTCCATATAGATGGTATATTTGAACTAAAGTTATAATCATTATAAATATTTATCAATGACTTCTCTTTACATTTAAAATTAGTGCATTTATCACATTTAGACATAGTCTTTAATAATTTATCAAAGGACTCTTTTTTCATTATATCACCACGACCTAATTTAGAATTTTTATTTTACTTCGTATTTCATCATAAGAAGTATTATCTGTACAAACTATATCGTAGTTTTCTTTAAAAGATTCTAATCTTTCTTCTATTTTTTCATCTAAAAAACCCAATTTATAAACATTTCTATTAGTACCTGCCATATTTATATCTAAAACACTATTGCCAAGAAGTAAAATATTATTTCTGCCTATAATTTTACTTTTAATATTTGATGGTAAAAATACTTCATTTTTATTTAATGGATGAGTTAAATTATTATCTCTAACTCCTTTAACTATGCCTTTTTCATATTCCAAGAAATTAGAACAAATATAAATATTTGAATAATTGCAATTATTTCTAATTAAAAATTGTTCAATAATATTACCAACACCTGCTGATATTACTATAATAGGAATATTTTTTTCATACATTGTCTTTAAAAAATCAATTGCTCCATCTCGAAAAGCCATAATACTTTCGTTATTAGCAGCATAGTTTATAATTTCTTCTGTAATACCAAAATTAATTAATGTTTCTATATTTTTTCTATACCATTCACTCATGATTGGCATTTTTTCTTCAATTGATAATGACTCATCAATTTCAAATTTATGATAATGACTAAATATTCTTATACATTCATCAATAAATTCTTTTGTAACTTTAGGATTTTTAAAAATACTTGCCCAAGAACTATCACTATTATCCTTAGTAATTGTTCCATCAAAATCAGTCAAAATATATAAATCATTTACAGAAATAGAGTTTAAATTATTTAACTTTTCATTATTCACTAAAATCATTATTAATCATCTCTCTTTCTATAAGTCATTAGGTAATTTACTATAATCATATTTCTTAACTACATCTTTTAACTCTTCTAAAGATTTATTAATATCTTCTATCGCATTATCTAATGTGTAGTTTATTCCTCGATTATCTCTTATAAGCTCTAATTTATGTGTAATTATTTCTAAATCAGCCATTACATTTCTTGTTATATTTCGTTTATTACTATCCCAATCTAAAATGTCATACTTAAAGTTTCTGCACTCTTTAATAATATTTTTTAAATCTCTAGTTGATTTATTTTGAAACTCATCACTAGTTAGCATTGTTGTTATGGCATTATATCCTGCTGCTTTTAATAATTGTTCTAAAGACAAATCGAGTTCTTCAGCAATTTTTCTTAATACTTCTATATCAGGTTTTTGAACTTTTCCATTTTCAAGATCATTTAATGATGTATTACTTAATCCTATTCTTCTGGCAAGTTCTCTTTGAGAAAAATTCTTTATATCTCTTCCACCTTCAATTAAAGTTTTTAAAGTAATCTCTTTATCCATATAAATACTCCTTCATTTATTAGGATATAAATTAATCCCAAATTCATTATATCACACTTTGTAAGTTTTTCACAACATTTTTGTCAGCTTTTCTTGACAATAAAATTTATTTGTTGGATAATAGAATTGTAAGGATAACCTTACAATGTAAAAAGGAGGGAGAAAATGACTGCTGAGGAAACTTTAGACACTTATACTCATGCACACAAAGATAAACTTTATGATGCCGTAGATACCATAAATAAACTAACTTGTACTGAATCTATAAAAGTAGATTTTGGTAGTTAGTTGGTAGTTGAAAGTATCAATTTATAAAAATAAAAAGTAACGAATCCCCGTAAATACAACAAAAAATGAGAGTAACATTGGTTCCGTTACTCTCTTCAGGGGGTTTTGGTTACACTCTCACACTTTAGACCGTAAGAGTGTTGGCGTGAATACTATCACGCTATTATAATTATAAAGTGTATTCTCAAAATTGTCAATATTAATCTAATCCAAAATTATTTTTTATTAAATCATATACACATTTATTTTCTGTTTTTTCCATTTCATTTACTAAAAAATACTCACTATCTTCCTTAGCTTTCAACAAAATATTATAATCTCTTTTTAAATCAGCTATAGAAAATGACATATCTCCACTTTGTTTAACACCAAATATATCTCCACTACCTCTTAATTTAAAATCTTCCTCACTAATTTTAAATCCATCATTAGTTTCTGTCAATATATTTAATCTTTCTGTTTCGTGATTACTTATTAAAATACAATAAGATTGCAAATCATTTCTACCAACTCTACCTCTTAATTGATGAAGAGATGAAAGTCCAAACATATATGCATCAAATATAACAATCATAGTTGCATTTTTGACATCAACCCCAACTTCTATAACAGTTGTACTAATAAGAATCTGTATTTCGTTATTTTTAAATTTTTCCATAACTTCTTCTTTTTCTTTTGAAGTCATTTTTCCATGTAATACACCTACTTTATACAATTTACCAAATGCTTTATTCATCTTTTCTTCTAATTCATACACATTATTAAAATCAACCTTATCACTTTCTTCTACTAAAGGAGCTATAACATATATTTGATGATTAGATTTAAGTTCCCGATACATACTATTTAAAACATCTTTTATTTCATTTTCTTTTTTAATAGTTGTAATAATATCTTTTTTACCATTTGGAAGTGTTTTAATATTAGATATTTTCATATCTCCATAAAGGGTTAATGCATATGTTCTAGGTATAGGAGTAGCACTCATATAAAGAATATCTGGTGATATCCCTTTGTTTTTTAAATTAGCTCTTTGATTAACACCAAATCTATGTTGTTCATCAGTAATAACAAGTCCTAAATTTTTATATAAAACATCATCTGTAAATAAAGCATGTGTTCCTATAACAACATCAATATTACCATTAATTAAATCTTCATTAATTTTTCTTTTCTCTTTTTTTGTTGTTTTACCAATTAATAATGCAACATTAATATTATACTTTTTAAACAAATCTTTGACATTGTTATAATGCTGCACCGCTAAAACCTCAGTTGGTGCCATTAAAGCACTTTGATATCCACTTAAATAATTTATATACATACTTACTATAGCAACTATTGTTTTACCACTTCCTACATCACCTTGTAAAAGTCTATTCATTCTATATTTCTCTACTAAATCAGTATATATATCATCTATACTTTTTAATTGATCGCTTGTTAATTTAAATGGCAATCCTTCTATAAATTTATCAACCTCATGTTTATCAACTATTCTCTTTAAACCAACTTTATTTCTATCATTATTTTTTAAATAATTCATTTTACACATAAACAGAAATAATTCTTCATATTTAAGTCTATTTAAAGCTTGTTTTAAGTGTATTAAATTATCAGGATTATGTACAACATTAATTGCTTCTATCTTATCAATAAAATTATATTTATTTAGAAGATATAATGGTAAATAATCATTTGCTTTATAATTAGATAAACCAAAATCAATATATTTTCTTATAGTATTTATACTCATACCATACGTTGTATGATATACTGGCTCTATTTTAGTTTTTAAAATAGCTCCAAACTTAATATCACTAACTACTATTAAATTATGTTTTTTATCAATTTTTCCTATAACTGTAATAGTTGTTCCAATTTTAAGTCTAGACTTTAAAAATCCTCTATTATAAATATTAATATTAAATATATTTTGAGATGTATTTAATTTAAAGCTCATCTTATCCTTTCTACGATTAAAATAAAATACATTAGGTATTGTTTCAACTATACCATCAATTATTATTTTATCACCATCTTCAAGTTCATTTATGTTACTTCTCTTTATTACATCATATCTAAATGGATAAAAACTAACTAAATCACCAATATCATTTATTCCAAGTTTATTTAATAATTTTAAATTTTTTGGTCCTAATCCTTTTATATCTTCTAAAGTCATAATTCACCTTCCAAAATAATTATATAAAACAATTGTTCGTGTGTCAATTAAAAATATTAAAAAGTTTTAAAAATAATAAAAAAATGCTTGACATATCAGGCATTTTAGATTATCATAGAAAGCACTAATTCGGAATTCCGGATTAGTGCTAGTATCACACTAGCCAACCCCTTTTTATTCTTTTATGAAACTGTTCTTCAGGGGGACAGTTTCCTTTTTTTATTCTTTTATGAAATGTTGACTAGTAAAAACATACTATATTTTATGCTTTTACATTCTAAGTATAACAAGCAAAAAAAATACTGTAAATAGTATTTTTTTTATTATTTTGTAAATTGACACAATTTTACATTATTTTTGACAATTAGAACAATAATAGGTTCCTCTTCCACCTACTCGTATTTTATTTAATTTATTATTACAATAAGGACATATTTCTTTATTATGAACTAATAATTCATCTTGAAAATTGCCATGAACCCCTTCACTTGATTCATAACTTCTAATAGTAGTTCCACCAAGTTTAATAGCTTTTTCTAAAACAGTTTTAGTATTTGAAATAATACTATCTAATTCTTTGTCTTCTAAATCACATGCTTTTTTTAGAGGATTAATTTTTGATAAAAATAAAACTTCATCAGCATATATATTTCCTATTCCCACAATTATACTTTGATCTAATATTACAGTTTTAATAGGTAATTTTTTATTTTTATATTTTTCTTTTAAATATGTTTTATTTAAATTATTATCCCATGGTTCAAGTCCAAGATCACATATAGGTTTTCTCTTTAATAATTCGTCTTTTTTAATTAAATGCATTCTACCAAATTTACGTGTATCTTTATATCTTAATTCCTCATTATCTAACACAAATATAACATGCTCATGCTTATCTATTAAATCATCACTAGATCTAAATACATATTTACCTTCCATTCTTAAATGACTTAATAAATAATAATCATCAAGTGAAAAAATTAACCATTTTCCTCTTCTTGTTATATCATTTATTTTTTGATTTTTAATTTCTTTTTTAAATTCATTAACACTAGGATATTCAATTATATTATCATAAAGAACTTTTACATTTAATATTCTTTTATTTAATAATTTTTCTTTTAATTTATTTTTTACTGTTTCTACCTCTGGTAATTCAGGCATATTATCACAACCTTTATCAAAGATATTATACCACAATATAATAGTAAAACCTAGGGAGAAAATCACCTAGGTATTTTTATTATGAGTATTTATTAAATTTTTATACATTAAAATGCTTCAAAATTTATTTTTATTTTTTTATTATTTTCAAAATTACAAGCCGCTGCAATAACAATTGTTCTTATTGCACTAGCTATTACACCTTGTCTACCAATTAATGTAGGCATATCATCACTAGAAGCTAAAACTTCTATAGAAATTTCTTCATCCGAATCATATTGTTTTACAGATATTAAATCTGGTTGTTTAACAACACTTTTTACTAAAAATTCTGTTATAGGTACTAAATTCATAATTACTTACCTTCTTTTGATACCATTTTTTCTTCATGGTATTTTTTCATAACACCTTGATTACTTAAGATGCTTCTAACTGTATCAGTTGGTTGAGCTCCTTTTTTTAACCAATCAATAGCTTTTTCTGCATTTATTTTGATTTCAGCAGGATTTTTAGTTGGATCATAATAACCAACTTCATCTATTGCTTTTCCATCTCTTGGGCTTCTTGAATCAGCTACAACAACACGATAAAATGGTGCTTGTTTTTTTCCCATTCTTTTTAATCTTAATTTAACTGCCATACACTTTCCCTCACTTTCTAAATTGATTGTATCATAATATTATATTGATGTCAACCTTTTTTTATTAACACTAAAATAAAAATACGTTTTAAAACGTATTTCTTATTTTTTTTCTTCTTTTATATAATTTTCATTAACTTCCTTATCGATTTCATCTAAAACTTCATCTGAAACATCATCTTCTATTAAATCCCATGGTTCTTCATCATCTTCAATAGCAATTTTCATCTTCTTTTCGCCTACTATTTCTACTCCCATTTCCTTTTCTATATCAAAGTTTATATTATTATCTTTATCAATATTTACTTTTACACAATTTGGATTACTTAAAGTTCTTACAATAATTTCTGTATCATCTGATAATGCATCTTTATCTTTTATTTTTAAATTAAATAAATCATTATATTCTATTTTTTTATTAACAACTGTTGTTTTACTATCCCCTTCATACGAATACCATATATTAACATCATATGAACCATCAACACCTATTTTATCACCCGATTTATATCCTTTAAATTTGTGATTTATTACCCAACATCCAAGTACTGTTGTAGGTGTTGTTTCAGTTGTTATTGTATAATTATTTTTAAAATATTTTTTACCTTTACCAATTACTGCTTTAGTAACTATTTCTTTATAAGCCATATCATCACCCCTCACTTTAGAATATGCTTATAATTAATAAAAGTGTCTATTTTTATTAAAAATATTTTACTATTATATAAATATATATTATAATTAAGATGGTGATATTATGAATAATATAAGTGATGATATTAGAATAATTTTAATAAATAGAAGTGGCGATATGAATGTTATATTTAGTAGTTTTGATATGAGTAATAAAAATACATGTAATTTAAGTGTAACTGATGATATAAATAAAATTAATCTATTTTATAAAAAAGTTAAAGATACAGTTTATAAAGAAACCGATAATAATGATAAACACTTATTTTATTTAAAACAACATATTAGTGATAATTTAAAAAATGAATTTAAAAATATTAATATTGAAAACATAAATGATGATTTATTATTATATTATTATTTATCTACAATGGGATATGTCGTTTTTATTAATAGTTTAGAACATATAAATATAATTGTTACTCCATCAGATTCGATAAGTAATGAACAAGAAAATCGATTGATTGATTTTAATAATTTTTTTGAAAAAAATATCATTTGGAATCTAGCAAATGAAATGCATATTGAAACTTTTGAAGATAATGGTAAAAAATATGGAATGTTAGAAGTTGGAAATGTTATTGAAGGAAAATATGAAGATGTTATAAATAAATATTTAAGCAAAATAAAAAGACATTAGTCTTTTTTATTTTGAATATTTTTAACATAATTAATTATTTTATAAACTACAGGTATCATAATAAATTCTAATAATATTTTTAAAAATGCTTGACTAATTATCATAGTTACAATCTGATTTATAGAATACTCTTTTATAAACCCTATAGTAACAAATAACATCGAATCTAATAATTCACCTACTATAGTAGATACAAGCAATCTAAACCATAATGCTTTAATATTTGTTTTTTCTTTTATAAAATTTAAAATATATGCATTAGATAATCCACCTACTAAATAACCTGATAAACTTGCTATTAAAATTCTTGGTGTATTTGAAAGAACTAAAGAAAATTCATTATTGTATTTAAATGTTTCAGGATATGGCATAATAATAGCAAGGTAAAAACAAAAAACCATTAATGCATTACAAATAAATCCATAATATATTATTTTTTTTGCAGTTTTAAAACCATATACTTCTGAAAATACATCCCCTAAAATATAAGTTATAGGAAATACTAAAGTTGCTGCAGTTAAAGTAAAATTAAAAATTTTTATAACTTTAAATGCATTAACATTTGATACTAATAAACATGTTGTATATAACATTATCATTAGTATAAATAAATTAGACTTTTTCATTTATTTTTTCTTACTATCTTTCATATCCCCTAATTTTTCAAATATTTCCTCTTTATAAAATTTATATGTAGCAATTAATATAATAGCAACAGGGAACGAAGCCACTATCCCCGTTATACCAAATAATATTCCACCTGCAGTTATAGAAATAATTACAACAACTGGTTTTACATTATTGGTTTTACCATATACAAGAGGTCCTATTATATTACCATCAATAACAGATAAAATACAGAATGTAATAACTGTTTTTACAAGTAATACAGGAGATACTACTATTGCTGTTACTGCTGCAACTATATTAGTAATAATACCTCCAAAATATGGAATTAATTGTGTAATCATAGCAAGGAAACCTAATAATAATGCATTAGGATGTCCTATTAATTTATAAATAATTGAATATTCAAAAAGTGATATAAACATTAATTTTACAAAACCTGATAAATAATTTTTCATCTCATCATCAAGGGTTCTAACATATCTAAATGTTTTATAAGATCTTCTTTTTAAATATTTTTTAGTTTCTCTTCTAATAGAATCCATATCTATTAAAAAATAAATTGCTGCTGTAAAGCATAAAAATATATTTGTTATTAATCCTAATGATACATTTATAATATTTATTGCTCCATTTGATACATATTTTCCTACATTAACAACAACATCATTAAGTCCATTAGTTAATGTATCTTGAAGTGGTCCTAAATCATAATCATATTCTAAAGACATTTCTTTAACAAATGATATTGCGGAATTAAATAAGTTAACAGTTTGATTAAATAAAAGTGGAACTACTTTGAAAACTGTAAAAGAAAGTATTCCTAAAATTAAAGCAATTATTATAAAAATAGCTACTCCTTTAGGAATCTTTTTTGATTCTAATTGCTTTAAGAAAGGATAAAGTGCATATGCGATTACAAAAGCAATTATAAATGGCATCATTATTTGAAAAAATTTACTTATTACACCTGTCCATAAATGACCTGTTCTATAAAGTAAAAATATAACAAGTGAAATTAATGCAAGATTAACTAATTTATAATTTATTTTATTTTTCATTTTTGTTCCTACTTTCTAATAAAATTGTAATTGGTCCATCATTTGTAATACTAACCTTCATATCACTACCAAATATACCAGTCTCAACATTAATATTATTTTTTCTTAATTCTTGATTAAATAAATCGTATAATTTTATTGCTTCATTTCCATTCAAGGCTTCAATATAACTTGGTCTATTACCTTTTTTTGTTGATGCATATAAAGTAAATTGTGAAACACTTAAAATACTTCCACAAGTATCAATAACACTTTTATTCATAACACCATTTGTATCATCAAAAACTCTTAAATTTAAAATTTTTCTTACTAAATATTTTATATCTTCGATTGTATCATTATGTGTAAAACCAACAAATAAAACAAGTCCTTTATCTATATGACCAACTATTTTAGCGTTAACAGAAACACTTGATTCTAAACTTCTCTGTACTAAAACTCTCATTATTTAATAAGCCTTTCAACTTCTATAACTTCTTTCATTTGTTTTAAATCAGTCATAAATTTAACTAAAGATTCCTTATTTTCTACAAGTACTGTTGCTTCATATACATTATTTGTTTTATTCACATATGTATTTATACTTCTAATAACAACATCTGATTTTGTTGTTTTCGATATTATTTCTAATAATATATCATCCTTTTTTATAGTATGTATAACTAAATTAGTTGGATATTTTTTCTTTATATCAAGGTTATAATTCCATTTTACATCTATTAGTCTTTCTTCTAGTTCTTTAACATTAGGACACATTGCTCTATGTACAGTTATTCCATACCCTTTTGTTATATAACCAACTATTCTATCCTGTGGAACAGGATTACAACAAGAAGCTAAATTAACCTTTATATCATCTATACCTTCTACTAAAATATCATTTTTAAGTTGAGTTTTTTCTATTTCTTGATTTTTTGTTTTTCTAAGAATTATTTCTTCTTTTGTATCTTTGTTTTCTTCTTTTATTAAATTTATTACAGATCCAACTTGAATACTATTATTCCCTATACTTATATATAATTCATTCAGATCATTATATTTATACTCTTTTAATATTTTATCAACATTTTCACTTGATAAAAATTGTGACATAACAAGCTTTCTTTTTCTAAGTTCTTTTGTTAATATTTCTTCACCTTGTTTTAAATATTCTTCTTTTTCTATTCTATTAAAGAAGCCTTTTATTTTATTCTTAGCATGATTTGTTTTAACAATATTTAACCATTCTCTACTTGGTCCAAATGAATTTTGATTAGTATTAATTTTAACTATATCATTACTTTTAAGTACATAATCAATTGGAACAATATTGTTATTTACAATTGCTCCGACCATTTTATCCCCGACTTTTGTATGAACCTTATATGCAAAATCAATTGGTGTTGAACCATTTGGAAGTTCTATAACATCACCATTAGGTGTAAATACATATATAGTATTATTAAATATATCTTCCTTTACAGAATTAATAAAATCTTCATCTTTTTCTTCTTCACTATTAAGTTCCATAATTGAACGAAAAACTTGAAGTTTTTGTTCCATTGTATTTTTCATTAAACTTTTAGCATCACCATTATTTTCTTTATAAGCCCAATGAGATGCAATACCTCTTTCTGCAACTTCATCCATTTCATATGTTCTTATTTGTATTTCAAATAAATACCCATAATCACCAAATACAGTTGTATGAAGTGATTGATACATATTAGTTTTTGGCATTGCAATATAATCCTTAAATCTTTTTGGTATAGGCCTATATTTTGAATGAATTACACCAAGTGTTTTATAACATTCTTGTTCTGTATCTACAAAAACACGAAGCGCTAACAAATCATATATATCATTAAATTTTTTACCTTTGTCTAGCTTCTTATAAATACTATATATACTCTTTGCTCTACCTTTTATTTCATGTTTAATATTATTTTTATCAAGTAATTTAGAAACACTTTCTTTCATTTCTTCTACAACTTTATCTCTTTCAACTTTTGATTGATTAAGTTGTTCTACTATTGAATAATAAACTTCTGGTTTATAATAACGAAGAGATAAATCTTCTAATTCACTTTTCATTTTATTTATTCCAAGTCTATGTGCTATTGGAGTTAATATTTCTAATGTTTCTATAGCTTTTTCTTTTTGTTTTGCCTCTGTATGAACCCATAATGTTCTCATATTATGAAGTCTATCTGCTAGTTTAATTATAATTACACGAACATCTTCACATAGACCAACCAATATCTTTCTTTGTGTTGCAATCATAATACTACTTCCATTTGAAGTATCAAAGTTAAGTTTATTTATTTTTGTAACTCCATCAACCAAATTAGCTATTTCTAAAGAAAACGTATTTGCAATTTCTTCTTTTGTTACATCACAATCTTCTAACACATCATGTAAAAGACCTGCACATATTGTTGCGGCATCTGCTTCTATATCAGTTAAAATATATGCAACATTTAAAGGGTGTTCAATATATGGTTCACCCGTCATTCTCTTTACACCAAAATGTTTTTCTTTCGCATAATTATATGCTTTTTCTATCATCTTTATATCTTCTTGGTCTTTTATATATGTTTTTACTTTTTCTAGTAAATCTTCATACTTTAATCCAACATTAACTTTTGTCAAAAGGTATCACTCCTTTTTATCAACTAATACTTTTTCTTTTACCTTTTTCTTTAATATCTAAATTAATATTTATTTTTTTCTCTAAATATTCATCTAAATTATCATATTCTTTTATATATTCTAATAATTTTTTATCATTTATTATTTCATCTTTTAAATATTTATTATCAATACCTGTTATTTCATTTTCTAAATATTTTCTAAAATATACTTTTAATTTTTTATGCATATCATGGTTAAACTCAAAATATGATCTTACTAATGCATCTTTTAATACATTATGATCAATAAAATTATCATAATCTTGTATTTTTACTTTTTCTCTTAAATATTTTATTACTTCACTATCTTTTTTTAATTTAACATAATGTTTATTATCAATATAAGTATCAAAATTATCTGCATCAACAAATAAATTACTTAATAAACTATCTATTTTAGAATCGTTCATTTTTGTTGCATAATTAAGTCCCATTAATATATCAGTATATTCCACTAAAATATAATTACCATTTTTTTTATCTTTCCTTAACATTAAACCACCCTCTAATCATCGAAATAAACTTTTCTATTTCGCATATTTAATTTTTCTTTTAAATATTTATCTATAAGAATGTTATCCACATTTAAAACATCATTTACCATTTGATAAAGTGATAAATTTTTTGAATTAATCCATTTAACTTCTTTTAAATAATTCCAAATATCTTCTTCTTTTATATAAATATATCCTGCTCTTCTCATTTCTTCTTTTTTTGTTTTTAAAGCAGGTTTTATTCTTTTATAAAGTTCTTCCAATGAATTAAATGTTATAGACATAATTACCTCCTATAAATAAATATTCTTAAAACTCATATATTTATTATATATCAATTTATTTTATTTTTAAAGTTTTTGGAGGATTTTTATGAAAAAAAGCAAATTTATTAAATCAAGTATTATTCTAATTATTGGAGGGCTAATTACTAAAATTTTAGGAATGATTATAAAAATTGTTATGACAAGACTTATTGGTACAGAAGGTATTGGTATTTATATGCTTATATCACCAACTTATATGCTTTTAATATCTATCTGTACATTTGGATTTCCTGTTGCTATAAGTAAATTGGTTGCTGAAGAAAAATTCAATAACAAAAATATTATTTTATCAATTATTCCTATATCCTTTTTAATAAATATAATCATTATATTTTTATTGTTTTTCTTTAGTCATTTTATTGCTAACAATTTACTACATGAAAGTAGAACATATTATGCTATTATATGTACTGGATTTGTTTTGCCTTTTATATCTATTTCATCTATTATAAGAGGTTATTTTTTTGGTAAAGAAAGAATGCTTCCTCATGTTATATCAAATATATGTGAAGATATTGTAAGACTTTTTATATTAATTATAGGAATTCCAATCTTTTTAAGTAAAGGAATTGAATTTGCTATTGCTTTTATAGTTATCTCTAATATCTTTAGTGAGTTATCATCAATTATTATATTAACTCTTTGTCTTCCTAAAAAAAATATTTCATTCAATGATTTTATTCCTAAAAAAGAAAATATAAAGAATGTTTTTAATTTAAGTATTCCAACCACAATTGGTAGACTAATTGGAAACATAGGATACTTTTTAGAACCAATTATTTTAACAACAATTCTATTAAAAATTGGTTACACAAATAAATATATAGTTTATGAATATGGAATTGTAAGTGGTTTTGTTCTACCTACTTTACTACTACCATCTTTTTTTACAAGTGCAATTTCATCTGCATTAATTCCTGTCATTTCTAAATCATATTCTAATAACAATTTAAAATATACAAAAAATAAAATTATTCAAGCAATCATTATTTGTTTAATGATTGGAATTCCAGTAACTATATTTTTCATGTTATTTCCAAATTTTTGTCTTCAATTCTTATATAATACAAATGAAGGTGTAAATTATCTTAGATTTTTAGCACCAATTTGTCTTTTTCAATATATACAATCTCCATTAACAAGTAGTTTACAAGCAATGGGAAAAGCAAATATTGCAATGCAAGGAACATTAATTGGAATGATTTCTAGAACATTTCTTTTAATTATTTTATCTTTTTTAAAAATTGGTATGTGGGGACTTGTAATATCAACTAGTATTAGTATATTATTAGTAACACATCATCAATATAAAGAAATTAAAAAAATATTAAATTAAAAAAGTGTGTTTTAACAATTAACTTTTTAAAAATTTAATAATGTTTAATTAAAATCAAAAAAATAGCCAATGCAGTTATGCACCGGCTATATAAATAATTATCATTTTTTTACACACTATTTAAAAGTTATCCACAACTAACTTTATGATAATTTGCTGTTGTATAGTTATCTCCAGTTATTAGTGTGAAAGCTGCTGTACTACAATTATTACCTGCATTATTCCATGATCCAGAACCCTCGGTTCTAGGAAGAATTTTTATTTCAATTGCTTCCATATTTTTAGAAATGCCTGTACTTCCAGTCCATGTTCCGTTAGAAGTTACAGCAAGCCATCCATATGTTTGAATATAAACCCTATACCATATATTAAATGCATTTGCCATATCTCCTGTTAACCAAATTCTAATTGATTCAATTCTTTTATCGTCACGACCAAACAATGTATTATCTCCTATACCATTTGGGTTATTATTTGTAGCAAACGATTGTTGATAAACTTGATAATTTACATTACCGCTAATATTTGGTGAATTTGCACTTATGATAATTTGATTAATTGGACTTGAATAACCAACTCTACCTGCAAATCCACCATTTGTTCTAATTTCATCACTAAAAGCAGCACCAACATTTGAAACATTTGTATTTGATGAAGGTCCATTTTTTACTCGATAATATATATTAGAAGTTTTTCCAACATAAACACTTACAGCGCTAGAACAAACTGCTGTATTACCAGCATTATCCCTTATTACAATAGTTGATGTAGTATCTTTAACATTTGAGGTAAATGTTTGTGAAAATGAACTAGCAGCACATCCGCTTCCACCAGTATCATTACATCCTACATATATTGTTCTATTACCTCCTGTCCAAGATGTACTACCTCCACTCCATCCTCCACAAGTTGGAGCTGTTGTATCTTGATGTATATGTTGAGATGATGTCCAAGGTCCTCTATTTCCTGCATGATCTACAGCTCTAAATCTATTATTACATGATGTATATCCACTCCATGGAACAAAGTTAGAAGAAGTTGTTGTATTGGCATTTCCATCTCCAGTCCAATCTATTTCATAATATGCTATTCCTACATTATCACTTGATGATAAAGTTAAATTATAATTGTTTTTCCATGAACATGAATTTGATCCACTATTATATTTTATTGATGTAGCACCTGGTGCTTGCGTATCCATATGAATATGTTGCGATGCTGACCATTCACTTTTATTTCCAGCACTATCTACTGCTCTAAATCTTACTTCATGATAATGAATTCCATTTGCTGGTATATAATTTGAACCTGTCGTTGCATCTGCCGTTCCATTTTTATCATAATCAATCTCATAATGAGCTACTCCGACATTATCAGTTGATGATAATGTTATATTATAGTTATTTTTCCATGTACATGTATTTGATCCACTATTATATTTAACAGTAGGTGTACTAGGTGCAGATAAATCTTTTATTATAACTTGTTTACTTCCTGTAATTGTTTTATATCCAGGCCTAGTTAC
>CAKPMH010000023.1 GCA_934167935.1 uncultured Bacilli bacterium | reverse complement strand
TTCTTTTTCTTTTTTCTTACATCCACATCCTGTTATTAGTCCTACTAATAATAATGTTGATAATGTTAATATTACTACTTTTTTCATTTTTTTCCTTCTTTCCTTTTTTTATTTTTAACAACACTTATATGCCTGAGATGTATATTTTGTACATGCATAACTACTAGAATATCTACAACAACTAGCATAATTTCCACCACAGTTAGAAACAGATACTTTTGTTCCTCCAGAACCACAAGCTACATTACTATAGTTTCCTGAATATCTATACTTATAACATGTTCCCGGATATGGTACTTGTTTATAACAAGTATTGTTACATGTAGGTGCTGTTTCACAACTTGTTTTCAAATTAAGTGCATTTAAACGTTCTGCTGTTATTGCTGATGGATTTGATCCTTGATTATACGAAATACCATAACTTGCTGGATCAGCATCTTTTGGGATAATTCTTATAGCGATTTTTTCAAGTCTCTTACATAATCCAGTTGAACCTAATGTATCACCGTTTCTTGCCCATCCAAGATCACCAACCGATTGCATATGTCCCGTATAATATACATCAAATAAATTTGCCATATTTCCTGTTAATTTTATTTCTACTGCTTCGATTCTTCTTTCTGCATCAATATATTCACCACCAGTATTATGAATTCTTATATCTTCAGTTTCCCCAGCATTCAACCATCTATCAGAATAATCTTTTGATGCCCAACCATATGATTGACGATGCACACGATATTGAACATTGCCATCAATGCCAGACGGACTTGATGCATTTATTGTAATTTTATACATTGCTGTTGCATTTCCATATCCTGATAAAGCCCCATCACTTGCATTTAACGTTCCACCATTAGCATAATATGTTGAATATGAAACATTAGCTGATCTTCCAACTCTAAGTGTATATGGACTTGCCCACGCGCTTCTATTTCCAGCATGATCATATGATCTGACATAAAAATTCCATTGCCCATCCCAATTTATTGTCCATGGGTTTGGAAATCCTGCAACTCCATTTGTGTCATGACTATATTCATAACCTGCAATTCCTACATTATCACTACTTGATGCTGTTGCGGTTGATGAATTAGCCCATTCTCCACTTGCATTTGATAAATGAATAATTGGCGTACTAGGTGGTTCTGTGTCCTGATGTATATGATGAGATGATGTCCAGTTAGCACTTACATTTCCAGCATGATCTACGGCTTTAAATCTTACTTCATGATAATGAATTCCATTTGCAGGTATATAATTTGAAATTGTCGTTGCATCTGTCTCTCCATTATTATCATAATCAATTTCATAATGATCTACTTCAACGTTATCACTTGCTGATAATGATAAATTGTAGTTGTTTTTCCATGTACATGTATTTGATCCACTATTATATGTAACATTTACTGTTCCTGGCTTTTCTGTATCCATATGTATATGTTGAGAATCTGACCATTCGCCTCTATTTCCAGCGTAATCTACTGCTTTAAATCTAGTGTTACATGATGAATATCCATTCCATGGAATAAAATTAGAAGATTTTATTGTTGTATCGACTTTTCCATCTCCATTCCAATCAATTTCATACTGTTCTATTCCTACATTATCACTTGCTGATAGGGATAAATTATAATTGTTTTTCCATGAACATGTATTTGATCCACTATTATATGTTACTGTTGTTTTGGATGGTGCTTCTGTATCTTGATGTATATGATGAGTTGTTGGTGTCCAATCACTTGGGGTTCCTATATTATCTACAGCTCTAAATCTAACCTCATGATAATGAACTCCATTTAATGGAATATAATTTGAACTTGTTGTTGCATCAACTTTTCCATTATTATCATAATCAATTTCATATCTAGCAATACCAGATGCAGCAGTTGATGTTAAGGTTAAATTATAGTTATTCTTCCATGTGCATGTGTTTGCTCCACTATTATATGTTACCTCTGGAATTGTTGGGCCATTTCTATCTATATGTGTTTCTGTTAGAGTTGAACCATTATTAACATTTGTTCCATCTAACATTCTACAATATATATAAGTTGGTGTTGTAGTATTAGCATTCCAATCAATTAATTTAGTTGATCCACTACTTATAGTTGTCCAATCTACTTTTGTTGTTGTCCCACTAACTACTTTATATTGTAACGTTACTCCAGATTGACTTCCTGTTATAGTTGCTGTTTTACTATATTTCCATACCCCTGGATTTGTAATACTAATTCCACAACTTGATAATTTGGTTGGTGAATATGTTATTGGAAGTGATTCTGTATATCCTAAACCTGAACCATTTATTACTCTTGTTTTAATATAATATGTTGTATTTTGAACAAGACCTGATTTAGTATTACTATCATTCCAATTATAGGTTCCATCCTTTGCTTTTGAATACCCATATTGTATTTTTTTTATTCCTGATTCTTCATCTGTTTGCTTATTACTTATAATCATCGCACTTGTTGGATTAGTTGTAGAGGCACTAACACTTGGTGCTGTAACTAATGCAGGAGTTGGATCAACACTTGTTTCAGTATATGTTGTACCACTTAATGTTTCTACATTATTTACAGTTCTACAATATACGTATGTTGGTATCTTTTTAGTTGAAATCCAGTTGATTGTCGCTGTTCCATTATTAGAGATATTTGTCCAATCTTTAATTACTTTACCATTATTTACAAATTTATATTGCATTGTAACACCTGGTTGTACTTTGCTTAGCTTAAACGTTACTGTTTTACTAGGTGCCCATCCCGTTGTATTTATATTTATAGAACAAGTTGCAAGAGGATCAACCGTAATTGCTCCAGATGCATTTGATTCTGTTGGACCTAATCCGGCATTATTTTTTACTCTTGTTTTAAAATAGTATCCTTTATTTTGTTTTAATCTTGTAAATGTATTGCTTGCTTGATAAGTATATGTTCCATTTACTGTATCGGAATATCCATATTGAATAGTAGTTTTATCAACGCCTGATTCACTATCAGCTTGATTACTTGTTAATGTAATAGCACTTGTTGGATTAGAACTTGATGGTGCACCAGTTGGATTTGTTTTTGAAGCTTCTGTTATATCTATGTGTGTTTCCGTTTTTGATTCACCATCTACAACATTACTTTGATTTGACGTATCTATCATTCTACAATATACATACGTTGGTATATTTATATTAGCAGCCCAATTTATAATTGGTAAGCTACTTGAATTATAATTTGTCCAGTTTGTTTTTGTTGTTGTTCCACTAACTATCTTATATTGAATTGCTACACCAGATGGTGCTACTCCTGTAATTGATACTTTTTTACTTGATTTCCATATTCCATAATAGCTTATATTTACTGAACATTTTGGAATTCCTGTTGTATTATATGGTACAGAATTTTGAGATTCTGTTGGCCCTAATCCAGCATTATTTTTAACTCTTGTTTTAAAATAATATGTTTTATTATGGGATAAATTTGTAATTTTATTTGAAGTAGTCCATGTATATGTACCATTTTCTTGTGCTGAATATCCATACTCTACACTACTGCTATTAACACCTGATTCAGAATCAGTTTGTTTTAAAGTAACAATTGCTTGACTAGCTTCTGAACTTCCTTTTTGAATAACTGGAACTGTTTTTGTTGCTTCTGTTATATCTACATGTGTTTCTGTTAAAACTTCAGCGCCATTAACAGTATTTGTTCCATCAATTATTCTACAATAAACACTAGTTGGAACATTTATATTTGCTGCCCAATTAAGAGTTATTTTTCCATCTTTACTAATATTTGTCCATGAATTTTTTTCAGTACTGCCACTTGTTATTCTATATTGTAAATTTGAACCAGTTGGTACTTTTTCACCATTTTTAGTCGTTATTGTAATTGTTTTTGATGATTTCCATACTCCATAATCACTTATATTTACCATACACATTGGTATACTTGGAATTTTATAAGTTTCCGCATTTGATATTGTTGGCCCTAGCCCCGCAACATTATTTACCTTTGTTTTTATATAATATGTTGTTCCTTGAGATAAATTTTTAATTACATTACTTTTTTGATAAGTGTATGTTCCATTTTCTGTTGTTGAATATCCATATTGAATAGTATCTTTATCAATTCCTGATTCATTATCAACTTGTTTTATTGTAACTACTGCTTCTTTTGTTGGACTAGTAGATGATTCTGCAACACTTGGTGCTGTTTTATTTGGTTCTGTTACATCAATATGTGTTTCAGTTAAAGAACTTGAACCATCTATTACTGATGTATCGTCAATCATTCGACACGTTATACTTGTTGGTGTATTTATGTTTGATGCATAATCTATTTTAACTGTTCCACCATTTGAAATATTTGTCCAAGCATTTTTTACTGTTGTTCCATTAATTATTCTATACTGCATTGTAACACCTGGCAATATTTCACTTGAACTAATTGTTACTGTTTTACTTGGCTTCCATATTCCTTGATCAGTTATTTTTATACTACATGGTTTAATTGAAGGTGGTATATAACTAGTTGGAAGTGACTCTGTATATCCTAAACCAGCATTATTTTTAACTCTTGTTTTAAAATAATAAGTTGTATTTTGTTTTAATTGTTCAAATTTATTTGATTTTTTATATGTATACGTTCCAAATTCACTTAATGAATATCCATATTCTATTTCTTTTATTCCGGATTCTTGATCACTTTGATTATTAGTTACTAAAGCAACACTTGTTGGTTTAGATGTATCTTTTACTACTGATGGTTTCGTATTATTTGCTTCTGTTGTATCTACATGTGTTTCTGTTACTGTTTCTCCTTCTTTAATATTAATACCATCTACCATTCTGCAAGTAACACTTGTTGGGGCTTTTATATTAGATGGAAAATCGATTTTATATGCATATCCATTTGAAACCTTTGTCCAATCTTTAACAATTGTTCCATTATTTTCAGCTCTAAATTGTAAACTAACACCTGTTTTATTTCCTATGATAGTAGCTGTTTTACTTGCTTTCCATATTCCTTGATCACTAATTGTTACAGTACATTTTGGAATAGATTCTGCTCCATACTGTGTTGCTACAGACTCTGTAAATCCAAGCCCCGCTCCATTTTTAACTCTTGTTTTAAAGTAATATGTTTTTCCTTGCTTTAAATTAGTTCTAGAATTTTTACTATTCCAATCATAAGTACCGTCTTCTGTTTCTGAATATCCATATTCTATTTCTTTTATTCCTGATTCTAAATCTGATTGTTTGCTTTTTATGATTGCTTCTTTTGTTGGATTAGAACTTGATGGTTCTACTAATGGAGCAATTTTATCAGCTTCTGTTGGATCAATGTGTGTTTCTGCATATGTTGAACCTGATTTTATAGATACCTTATCTGTCATTCTGCAATAGATAGTTGTTACATTTGATGTTGTTGATAAATAATTAATTGTAATTTTGCTACCACTATTTATTTTAGTCCAATCTTGTTTTATTTCATCATTATTTTTTATCATGTATTCTAAATCAACACCTGATTGAGACTCTATAGCTGTAATAGTAGCTGTTTTACTTGGCTTCCATTCACCCTTATAGTTAACATCTACATTACATCCTTTAATTAATACTGGTGTATATTCTGTCACTTCTGATTCTGTAAAACCTAGCCCAGATCCATTTTTAACTCTTGTTTTAAAGTAATATGTCTCTCCATTAATTAAATTTGATTTAATTTTATTTGTATTCCATATGTATGTACCATCTTTTGTTTTAGAATATCCATATTCTATTTCTTTTATTCCTGATTCTAAATCCTCTTGTCTTGATTCTACAACTGCTTCTTTTGTTGGATTAGAACTTGATGGTGCTACTACAGGAGACATGGTAGATGCTTCTGTAGTGTCTATATGTGTTTCTGTATAGCTTTCTGATCCATCAACTACAGATTTTCCATCTACCATCCTACAATATATATTTGTTGGTTCTTTTATAGTTGCATTCCAATTAAGTATTTTAGTAAATCCTGTTTTTATTGTAGTCCAATCTTGTTTTACCGTCGTTCCACTTACTATTTTATATTGTAAATTTACACCTGCTTGTGTTTTTTCTGAGGTAATAGTTGTTGTTTTACTTGTTTTCCATTCACCTTTATAATTTACATCAACAAAACATTTTGCAATTTTTGGTACTGTATATTCTGTTATATTTGATTCGGTAAATCCAAGTCCTGCTCCATTTTTAACTCTTGTTTTAAAATAATATGTTTTTCCTTGAACTAAATCAGTTTTAATATTATTTTTATTCCAATTGTAACTTCCTGTTTTTGTTTCTGAGTATCCAAATTCAATTTCACTTAAACCAGACTCTGGGTCATATTGCTTTCTTGTCATCACAACTTCTTTAGTAGGATTTGTTTTTGATTCAATAACTTCTGGTGAATCTTTTGTTGCTTCTGTAATGTCTATATGGGTTTCTGTATATGTTGCACCATTTAACACATTTGTACCATCTGACATCTTACAATATATATATGTTGGATTATTTATAGTTGATTCAAAATCTATTACATGTGTTGCTCCACTTTTTACGGCTTTCCAATCTTGTTTTACAACATTTCCATTTGCATTTACAATTTTATATTCTAGTTCAACACCAGTTTGATCTCCTGATATTGTTACAACTTTTTTAGCTTTCCATATTCCTTTATCAGTTATATCTATGCTACAAATGTTCATTTTTGTAATTCTAAATTCTTTGGCTTCTGATTCTGTCCATCCTATCTTGGCATTATTTATAACTCTTGTTTTAAAGTAATATGTTTTATCTTGGGTTAATCCTGATATAGTATTTTTACTTGTCCAGTTATATTCGCCATCTTTTGTTTTAGAATATCCATATTCTATTTCTTTTATTCCTGACTCATTGTCTTTTTGATTATTTGTTAAAACAACTGCTTTTGTTGGATTTGTTGGTGAAGATATAACACTTGGCATATCTTTAGATGATGCTGTTGTATCTATATGTGTTTCAGTATAGGTAGATGCCTTACTTATATTATCACCATCTGTTAATATCGCATAAATATATGTTGGATTATTTATAGTTGACATCCAATCAACTATAAATGTTCCATTATTATTTATATCTGTCCATTCTGGAAATGTCTTAATTTCATTATTGTTTACAACTTTATATTTTAATGTTGTACCTGCTTGAGTTCCTGTTACTGTATATGTCTTTTTAGTCTCCCAAGTTGTTTTATTTGATGTTATTACTACATCTTTAAAATCTTCTGTTTTTATACTTGATACTTCTGATTCTGATATTCCATTTCCTGCTATATCATTTGCTTTTGTCCTTATATAGTATGTTGTATTATTTTTAAGTTTTTTAAATATATTTGATTTTTGATATATAAATGGTCCTGATTTTGATTCACTAATTGCATATTCAATTGTCTTATTATCAATACCACAATTATCTTTTTGCATAAATGTTGCAATTATTTCTTTTGTTGGATTTTCTATTGATAAATTAAGTTTTGGAAGTGTTGTATCTATTTTCTCATTATCAACTTTTGTTAATACAAATGTTGCTGCTGCACTAACTTTATCGTTTCTATCATCTCTTAATCTTGCATAAATAACACTATTTTTATTTATAACAAATGGTTCTTTATAAATATTCCATTTACCATCATCTATTTTGTATTCTTTTAATATTTCTTCATAATCAGGATATTTTATCGAAATTGTTTTATTTTTACTACATATAAGATTATTTTCTGGTATTTCAATTTCTATTGTTTCTTTTGTTACGTCACAAGTTATATTAAGTGGAACTTCTCCTTTTTCCATTTTAACAGTTCCTCTTGTATTACTTACAACATAACCATTTATCACTATAGAATAAGAATCAACTTTACCATTATCATCAACACAAACTGTTCCTCTATCTGGTGTATCACCTTTCATATCTAGAGATTCTTCTTCACCTTTATATAGGTATTTTCCACCTTTTATAACTTCATATCTTTTTGAATCTAATTCTTCATCAATTAATTTTAATTGTACATTTTCTTCTAATATTCTTAAATAATTATTAGAATTTATTTTAATACTTTCTTTTCTTGAAACTTCAACTATATTTCCAACAATTGGTATTGCAATAAGCGCTATTAAAGCAAGTATTACTATTACTGCTAAAAGTTCAATCAAAGAAAATCCTTTTCTTTTACTATGATTATCACAATTTTCATAGTTAGTTATCATATATACACACTCCTATTTTAAGTTCTATCATATATAATATGATACATCATTTAGTTTTTTTTGTAAATATAATGTCAAAAAAAATCAGATTTTTTCTGATTTTATTTATTTCTTAATTTTATTCCTTGTTTTTCTACTTCATTTATTATATTATTAAATTTTTCCATAACTTCTTCTTCACTAAGTGTTCTTGTGTTGTCACTAAATGTTAATGAATATGCAATTGATTTTTCATTCTCTACTATATCTTTTGTATAAACATCAAATACTTCAATATTTTCAAGTAGTCTTCCTCCTGCTTTTTTTATTATCTTTTCTACTTCCTCTGATTTGATATCTTTATTCATTATAAATGCTAAATCTTTTTTAATTTCTGGATATTTATTTGCTTCTTTATATTTTATAGGTTTTACTTTTTTGTCATATAATTTTGTCATTGAAAGTTCTATAACATATATTTCATCTTTTGATATTTTTGGATGTATTCTACCTATTATACCAATTTGTTCTCTATCTAATAAAATTTCTGCTGACATACCTGGATGCATGTCATCTAGATTTGTAACATTATAAGTATATCTGTTTTTAAATCCAAGATAATCAAGCAAATTCTCTAAAATTCCTTTTGTTAAATAAAAATCTACTTGTTCTTTTCCTTTCCATGAATTTGTTATATATGACCCAGACATTAAAATAGCAACTTTTGTATCTTCATTGTAATTTTTATCATATGTTTTAGATATTTCATATAGTAATATATCTTTTACTTTTCTTGCTTTATTATATTCATATATATTTAAAAGTGATGGAATGATAGATGTTCTAATAACTGATTTATCTATACTCATTGGATTTGGTAAAGTTATTTGTTCTTTATTATCATATTTAAATAATTTTGCCATATCTGGACTAGTTAAAGTATATGTTTTACATTCATTTAAGCCTAAAGTTCTAAGTCTTTTAGAAATTAGTTTTCTATATTTTACATCTCCTACATATTCACCTTTTTTTATTTCAACATTTGGTAATGTTGATTTTAAATTATGATATCCATATAATTTTCCAATTTCTTCTGCTATATCATTTATATTAGGTTCTACATCTAGACGCCTATTTGGTATTATTACAGTAAATGAATCGTCATTTCTTTCATATTTAAAATCAAGTCTTTCAAGTTCACGTGCTATTTCATCACTACTTATTGTAATTCCAAGCATTTTATTTATTTCGTCTGATTTAAATGTTAATATTTTAGGTTCTTTATTTAATTTATCATGACATACTATACCTTTTAATACTTTAGCATTTGCATATTTTTCAAGTAAACTACATGCTCTATTTATAGCATCTATAGTATATTCATAATTTAATCCTTTTCCATATCTTATTGATGCTTCAGATTTTAAGTTTAATCTATTTGATGTTGTTCTAATACTTGGACCATTAAAAATAGCTGATTCAATGAAAATAGATTTTGTACTTGAATCTACTTCAGTATTTAATCCTCCCATTACTCCTGCAATACATACTGGTTTTACTGTATCAGTTATTACTATGTCACTACTATTTAATATTCTTTCTTTATTATCTAATGTTGTGATTTTCTCATCATCTAAAGCATTTCTTACTAGTATTTCATCACCTAGTTTATCCTTGTCAAAAAAGTGCATTGGTTGACCATATTCAAGCATTACATAATTTGATATGTCGACAACATTATTAATAGATCTCAATCCTGCACTTTTTAATGCTTTTTTAATAAATTCTGGTGATTCTTTAATTTCTACGTTTGTAACCATTTTTCCTAAATAATATGGACACATATCTGTATCAACATTTAGTTTAAAATGATTATTAATATCATCTTCTATTTCAGTATAACTTAAATCTGGTAATTTTATTTTTTTATTTAATATAGCTGCAATAATATATGCAAATCCTATATGATAATAACAATCGTTATTTCTTATTTTGTGAATATCAAGTTCATATAAAGTGTCATCTAATCCTAAATATTCAATTGGATCTTTGCCAATTATAGCATCATTTTTTAATATTTCAATTCCTTTATTGTATGTTTCTTCTGTTTTTTCTTCTAATCCAAGTTCAAATAAGGCACATATCATTCCATTAGATTCTACACCTCTAATTTTTCCTGCTTTAATTACGAAATCATTTGGAAGATGTGCTCCTGGTAAGGCTACTATTACCTTTATATTTTCTTTTACATTAGAAGCTCCACATACTATTTGAATTATTTCACTTCCTATATTAACTTTACATACGTGCAAATGATCGCTATCAGGATGCATTGTACATTCTACCACTTCACCTATTACTAGGTTATCAATATGATTTGTTATTACTTTTTCTATGTTTACACCTGTCTTTGTTATTTCATCTGCTAATTTTATTAAATCTATACCATCTAAATCTATATAGTTTTTTATCCAATTTAAGCTTATCATATTAATCATCCTTTCTATCAAATAATTTTTGTTCTCTTAAATCGGTTTGATAAAATGTTCTAATATCATTTATTCCATATTTAAGCATTGCACATCTTTCAGCTCCAAAACCAAATGCAAATCCCGTCCATTCATTTGGATCATATCCACAATTTTTAAGAACGTTTGGATGTACTATACCTGCTCCTGATATTGTAATCCATCCTGTATTTTTACAAATATTACATCCTGTACCTTTACAATTAAAACAACTAATATCTGTTTCTACTGATGGTTCTGTAAATTGATAATAACTTGGTCTAAAACGTGTTTCAACATCATTTCCAAACAATTTTTTGGCAATTACATCAAATGTTCCTTTTAAATCTGATAATGAAATGTTTTTATCTTTTTTATCTACAAGTAATCCTTCTATTTGTGTAAATTGATGTGAATGTGTTGCATCATCATCATCTCTTCTATATGTTTTACCAGGGCATATCATTCTAATAGGTGTTTTTCCTTCTCCTTTTAACATTGTTCTTGCTTGAACAGGGCTTGTTTGACTTCTAAGTAAAATAGACTCATCTTCTATATAAAATGTATCTTGTGCATCTCTTGCTGCATGTCCTTTTGGTATATTTAACATTTCAAAATTAAATTTATCTTCTTCTATTTCCGGTCCATCTACAACATCATATCCCATTGACATTAAAAGTTCTTCTACTTCTTCTACAACTCTTTCTAATATATTAGGTGCTCCAACTGGTATTTTAGTTGCTGGTAAAGTTACATCTATTTTTTCTTCTTTTAATTTTTCATTTAATTCTTCTGCTTCTAATTTATTTTTTAATGTATCAAATAAGTTATTTACTTCATCTTTTAAAGTATTTAATTTTTTACCATATTCTTTTTTTTCTTCTATATTTAAATCTTTCATTTTAAGTGATAATTCACTTATTGGTCCTTTTTTACTTAAATATTTTACTCTTAATTCATTTAAAGTTTTTAAATCATCTACATTTTTTAAGTTTTCTTTTATCTCTTTTAATAAATCATCCATATTATCTTCCTTTCAAATAAAAAAAACACATCCAATAAGGACGTGATTTACGTGGTACCACCTTAATTTGTAATATAAATTACCTCATTACTATAACGCGTTACCGGCATAATTTTTGTTTATACTGCTAGAAGATGAATTCATAAAATATTAATACTTATTTCCACCAAACATAAGCTCTCTTTAAATAATTAATTTTATTACTACTTCTTCATCATTGCTTTAACATTATAATTGTATCATATTTTTTTATTTTTTACATCTTTTTTTTACTTTTTCTTTTGTTTTTTCTGTATTTAAATACTCTTCTACTAAAATATCATATGAATTATCTTCTTCTAATGAAACATTTTCTTCCATATATTTATACTCATCTAGCTTTTTATGTAAATAGCTATACATATTTTTTTCTTTTTCTTCTAAATTTTTTATAATATTATTATATTCTTTTAATCTTTCTTCTTTTTCTTGTTCTAAATTATATATTTTTTCTTCATGTAGTCGTGTTTCTAAATCAAAACGTCTATCATCAATTTTTAGTGTTTTAAATAAAATAACATCTCCAACTATTCCTAAGCCAAGTATTGCTGCATTTATAATATGTAATAACTCTATATGTAATAACTCTATGCCTAGTAGCATACATGGTACATTATTTAATAGTAATGTTATTACTATTATACTTGTCATAATTTTTATTAAATTCATATAATATTTCTTACTTTTATTTCTTCTTTTTTTATTAATTTTAATCATATCTTTATTAAAATCTATTGATAACTCCAATTTCTTTATAAAATTTTCTTTTAATAACAACTCTTCTATTACATCTTTAGTCATATTTGCATCCATTTTTTCTACCTTCTATTAACTTTTTTATGTGTTTTTTCTATAGTATTATTTTCTATAGTGTTATATTTTTTTTCAATATTATTATTTAATGAATTATATATTTTTTTTAATTTATTAATATTATTTTTTATTTCATTATTTAATTCTAATACATAATTTTCTGTATCGCTTTTTATATTACAGTAATTTTTTATATTACTTTTTATCCAATTACTTTTATAGTGATTATCTTTTTTATAGCTTTTTATATCAAAGCTTAAAATTGCTAATATAGAACCATTTCCAACTATTATAGATAAATTTAATAGCAGATTTATAATATGAAGTGTATTTTTACTTAATGATATAAATGGTATCATATTAGAAAAATTAAATAAAGCTATAAATGTTAGAAAAGCAGTTGTTATTTGTAAAATATTTATTAATGATTTTTTATATAATTGCTTTTTATAGTTTTTATATGCTTGTATTTCATTTTCTAAAATATTTACCATTTTATCTATATCTTCTATCTCTTTTTTCTTTTCTTTTTTTATTGAACGCAAACAATCTATTTCTTCTATTATATCTTGCTTTGCTTCATTTTCCTTTAATATATTCATATTTAACTCCTTCGCGTATCTTATATTATACAACAAAAGAATAAAAAATCAAGTACTTAATTACTTGATTTCGTATATATTTTTTTACTACACACTATACTATTTTTTTTCATAAATTCTCTTTCTAAATATTCATAATATGTACCTGGTGTTAATACGCCGTATAATTTAAAGGAATCATTTAAAGCGTTTCCTATTATTTTGTTTGCAAATGATACACAATTATTTCCTATAACGCAAAAGCTTTTAAATTTTCCTGATTTAAATTTATAAAATTTGGCTTTTGTCGCTCTATAAAGTCTACTTGAATAATCCATATAATCTTCATTTTTTGCTTTTTTACCTACCTTTAAGGCTTTTTTATATGGACAATCCCATTCCTTTAATTCAGCCTTTATTTTTTCTATATTTTTGTTTATTTTTTCTTTTTCTTTTTCATTTAGAGATAATCCGAATGCAAATAATGTTTTTTTATTATCTTCTATACAAAATTTAATGTATTTTTCTTTATCTTTTACTTTAAATAATACTCCTCTTCCAATTCCATCATGAAATTTATAACTGCTAATATCATAATTACCATATGATAATATTTCATTATTATAAAATATATCTATATGTCCTAATGTTCCATATCCATCTTTTGTTACATGAATGAATATTTCTAAATCTGGTGTTTTATTTTCTTTTCTATGTTCTAATAATACTTCTTCATCATTATTCATAGCTTTATTTATTCTTTGTAAAACTTGTATTGGTATAAACACTTCTACAATACTTGGTAAGCATACTTTTATTTTTAATAATTTGAAATAATTATTTATTTCTAAATAGTCAAATATAAAGCTAGTTCCTAGTAATGTTGAATAAATACCTAGTACATTTAGGACAAATTTTAAATGTACTAATGGTCCTAATAATATGATAAAACCAATAAATAAATAAATTATTCCTAAAAATAATTCCCTAAATCTATCAGATACATTATTTTCTTTTAATAATATATAATTAATTATTTTAATTAAGGCATTTAAAATAGAATATGCTGAAAATAAAATAGGAACTATTGCTATAGAATAATCTTTAAAAATTAAAGCAATAATAGATATTACTACGTTAAACATTTTATTAAATAGTTTTATATCTTTTACTGGTTTAGTTAATATAAAACTAAATAATTCCTTTATACTTTTTAATATCATAAATATTAAAACTAAATTAGCTACACTTTTAAATAATGGTACTTTACCTATTAATGTTGCTATCCCAATAAATAAGAAAATTAATCCTATTATTAGATAGCTTTTACTACTTACTTGTTTTTTCATATTACCACCTATTTCATATATTATAACATTTATAAAAAGAAAAAACTAGATATTATCTAGTTTTAGTTTGATAGGTTTCACATTTTAGCATTTAGTATTTAAAATTCACTTTGAATTTTAAGGAGTGTATATTAATATTATATTTTTTTGTTTTAAAGTTTTAATTAGTTTATCACCTTCCTTCGATGATAAAAGTATATAATAATTATGTGTATTTAAAATGAAGTTTATGTGAATGTTATGTGAAAAAGTAATTATATTTTATTTCTTCTTCTAATGTTGTATCATCACCATGTCCTGGATATAAAATTATATTAGCATCATACTTTTTTATTTTTTCTATGCTTTTTTTCATTTCAGTAAAACTTCCTGTTTCTAAATCTGTTCTTCCAATTGTTCTTTTAAAGATAAAATCACCTGTAAACATTGTATTATATTTTTTAAAATAAAATGTTACTGAATCACTTGTATGACCAGGTGTTTTTATTATTTCAAATGAAAAATTATCTATATTTATATTTTTACCTGATTTAAAATTATATATTGGTACTTCCCTATATTTAATCAAATCATTAAGAACTCCTACATGATCAAAATGATAATGAGTTATTAAAATTCCAACTAAATTATAATTTTTTATTTCTTTTAAAATTTTTTCTATATCAGAGCCTGGATCAACTACTAAAACATTATTATCTTCAACTAATATATAACAGTTTTCTAATAACTCACCTGTTATTATCCTCTTTATTTTCAATTATTTCACATCCTTTAAATAGTGTTTTTATTAAATTTATTTTATCTTCTAATTTTATTGGAGCCCCACATGCTTTAGCATGTCCTCCTCCATTAAGTTTTTTTGCTATAACAGAAATATCTATATCCTTGTCAGTTCTAAAACTCATACCACCACTCATATTTATCATTACAATAAAATCAAGTTCTGGATGTCTTTTTGACAATATATTTCCAAGTTCACTTCTATAATTAGAATTAAATACTAATCCACCTAAATAGTTTTCATATTTTATTGTTATTAGTTCTTTTTCTTTATTTAATATATGTCTATCTATTCTATCTTGTTCTAATGATAATATTTCTTCTTCAAACTTTGATAGTTTAAATTTTTTTCTCGCCTTTAATTTTTTATACATTTCTTCTATATATCTTTTTTTACCATATATTGAAAACAAATCTCCTAATTTTTTTGCATAAGTATCATTTTTTTCCTCAAATAACCATAAGTCTAAATTTTTAACATGTTCTACATATTCACTTACTTGTTTTCTAAATTTATATTTTTTCTTTAAATATTTATAGAAAATTGATGTCGCACATTCATTTATATTTATTGTTACATAGTTGTATTTGCATGCATATGTATGCGTTTTATGATGATCAAACACCTTAAATTTTTCTTTATAAATACTTTCATTTATTTTTTGATAAGTGCTTTCTAAAATTGTTAAATCTGTAATATATATATTTTTATACATACTTAAGTCTTCTTTTATTAGCTCACAGACAAATTCATCTACTTCATATATTTCTTTAAGTTCAAAATCAAAATTTATTTTACATAACTTCATTAATATAACAGGACTTACTCCATCTATATCTGCTACATGTGATATTATTAAATCTTTCATTTTTCCTCCTTTATTATTTCTTTTATTGGTGAATAGGTTTTTCTATATCCATCTATTAATCCATATTTATGTATTGCTTCTATATGTTTTTTTGTAGGATATCCTTTATGTGATTTAAAACCATACATAGGATATTTTTTATCAAGTTCTATTAGCATTCTATCTCTTGTTACCTTGGCAATTATTGATGCCGCTGCAATTGTTATACTTTTTGAATCTCCTTTTATTATTTTTGTAACAGGTATTTCTAAATCAAGTGGCATTGCATCTGTAAGTAAATATTCTATTTTAATATTTGATTTAGCTTCTTCATATGCTTTTTTCATTGCAAGGCGGCTTGCTTCATATATATTTATTTCATCTATTAAAGGTGCATCTACAATTCCTATACCTATACTTAATGCATCTTTTACTATAACATCATATAGTTCTTCACGTTTTTTTTCTGTTAATTTTTTTGAATCATTTATATTATCGTTTTGATAATTTAATGGTAAAACTACGCATGCTGCTACAACGGGACCTATAAGTGGCCCTCTTCCGGCTTCATCTGTTCCTCCTATATATTTAATACCTTTTTTTATTAATTCTTCTTCATATTCATATAATCTCATTTAACCACCTAACTTATTATATCATGTTTATTTTTTTAATAAATAAATTGATGTAATTTTTTTTATTATTATCATATATTTAATTAGAAGGAGTGTGTTTATGAAAAAAGATGACAGAAATTGTATGATGCCATATCCAATATACCCGCCTTATCAAGGAGTAAATATGGTACCACAAATGGGTATGCCAAATATGGGTATGCCAATGTATCCTAGTATGTCTACATCAAGTAGTAGTTCAAATAATATTGAACAACAATTAAATAATATTGAACAAGAAATAAATAATTTAGATAGAAGAATTTCTAATTTAGAAAATGCTTATAATAGTAATTTATCTAACAATAAATATAGTAGTTCTAATTATCAAATGATGTAAAAAAATGGTTATTAAACCATTTTTATTTTAAGTATTTTTCTATTTGTTCTTTATTTAGTCTTGTAATTCTTGATATACTTTCTATTCCATATTTTTTTAATATTATTTCGAGTAAAGTTTTTAACATAACGATTTTTTTCTCTTTTTCTATATCTTTTCTTTTTATACTTTTTATTTCTTTTTCTAGTGTATCTATTTTAGTTTTATATTTTTCTTCTTGTTTTTTATATGTTCTCTCTAATGATTCATATTTCATTTTTAATATTTCAAATTCTTCTAATTTTTTATTTAATGTATCTATTCTATCTAATTGATTATTTAATAAATCATAAGTTTCTTCAAATATATCATTATCTTCTATTTCTATAATATCAACGTCTTTATCCATAAAATCCCTCTTTTACTCTATTAATAATATACTATAATTTTTATTTTTTATCAATATTATTACAAAGTTTTTTTCTTTTGAATATTTTATCTTAATTTTTACAAAATATAAAAGAAAGGATGTGTAATATGAGTAAAATTGATATTAGAAAACATATTAGAGATAATTTTAAGAAAGCTGATATGAATGAGATTGAAAATTCAATCAATTCTTCTATTAATTCTAATGATGAGATAATACTTCCAGGATTAGGTGTTTTTTTTGAAGTTTTGTGGAATAATTGTACTGATCAAATAAAGGATGATATTTTAAACATATTAATGAATAATCTATAAAATCGTTATTTTAATTTATAACTAAATATATTCGAAAGAAAATTTTGATTATTTATGAATACAGATAAAATTTTTATAGATAATGTTAGACATTTTTATCATAATATGGTAGTGGTGTATTTTTAAAACTTAAAAATAGCAAATACGTTCAAATAGATAATATTGAAAATTTATGAAATTTATTTAAAGTTAATCATAATATGTCATCAACAATTACATTAATGACATCAAAAAATGAAACATTTTATATTGAAGAATCCTCTTTAATACCTTATTATGAAAAAAGAAAACATAAAATATTAAGAAAAATTAAATCACACTCTTTATGTGATTCAAGAAACCCTGTAGGTAGAAATTTATAATTCTATAATGGGTTTTTTTATAAAAAAAAATCTTATTCAGATTTTTTTCTTTTTTGTAATTTCAACCGCACCACTATTTGTAATAATTTAATTCTACATCATAAACACATTTATAGT
>CAKPMH010000022.1 GCA_934167935.1 uncultured Bacilli bacterium | reverse complement strand
TCTCTTCTTGAACCTTCTATTATATTTCCAATAGTTGGAATAGCAATTAAAGAAATGATCGCGATTACTACTATTACTGCTAAAAGTTCTATTAATGTTAGTCCTTTTTTATTGGTATTTCTTAAAAATACCCCCCAGGCTTTGCATTTAGTTATCGCTTTAGTTGTCATATTACACATCCTTACTATCGTTTTACCATATATAAATGATACAGCAAAAAAATAACTTTTTCAAGTTATTTATGCTACTAATCTTTCTTTTATTTTTTGTTTAATTTTAGCTTCTTCTCTAGATATTTTCACCTGTGTAAGTCCAAGTATGTTTGCAACTTCGCTTTGACTTAAATCTTCTAAATACCTTTTATTTATTATTTCTTTTTCAAATGGTGTTAAATTATTTAATTCCTCTTTAAATGCTATTAATGTATTTAAATCCATACTATTATCGCTTATCATATCATGAAGTGTTACTTCTTTTCCTTCACTATTTATTGGATCATCAATACTTTGTAACATATTTACTGTTTTTAATGCTTCTATTATTTCTTCTTCATCTACTTCTAAAAAATTTGATAATTCTTTTATAGTAGGTTCTCTATATAATTTTTGATATAATATCATCTTTGCTTTTTCTATTTGATAATTTAATTTAGTTATGTTTCTACTTATTTTTATTCCTTTGTCTTCTCTTACTAACTTTCTCATCTCACCTAATATATATTTATAAGCATAGGTAGAAAATTTAACATTATATGATTCATCAAATTTATTATATGCTTCTATAAGTCCAATAATACCTGCTTGATATAAATCTTCTTTATTTTTATACCCTTCAAAATAATGCGTAATTGAATAAATTAAGTTACTATATTTATCTATTTCTTCTTTAGTCATAATTCCTCCTATATTATTATTTTTAAAAATGCATCTAATTCATTATCAATTACTTTTATATATTTAGTTACATGACTTTTAGATAATCTATCTTCTATATAACTATTTATATTTGAAAGCATTAAAATACCATTATTATCTTTAAGACACTCATAAGTATAAAATAGTAAGTTTATTCCTTTTAAATCTATATATTTTACTTTATCTAAATTTAAAACGACATTTTTTATACCATTTTTTTTAATCATACTTATAATTTCATCTTTATATTTTATGGAAGTTTCTCTTGTTATGTTACCATCTAATCTAATAAATAAAATACCTCTTCTAAATTCATATAAAATCTCTAACATATATCACCTCTTAATTACTTTAGCACTTAATTTTTATAAATTATATAAATACGACAAAACTAGAACATTATTTCATTCGACAAAAAAAGATAATTAATCTGAATTATCTTTATTTTTTATATATTCTCTAAGCATTTTAGTTAATGCTCTTTTTTCTATTCTAGATACATAACTTCTTGATATTCCTAAATTTGATGCGATTTCTTTTTGTGTTTGCTCATCTGTATCATTAAGTCCATATCTCTTAATAATTATTTCTTTTTCTCTTTTATTTAATACATTAAAATATTTATTTATTAATTTAATGTTATTTTTTTTATGTATATCAAGTGCATAATCAGGATCTGGTGTTTTTAAAATATCTAAAAAAGTTATTTCATTACCATCTTTATCATAACCAATTTGTTCATTTAAACTAATATTTTTATTATTCTTTTTATCATTTCTAAAATACATTAATATTTCGTTTTCTATACATCTCGCACAATATGTAGTAATTCTTGTACCATGTTTATTTGAATAACTATCTACACCCTTAATAAGGCCTATTGTTCCTATACTTATTAAATCATCTACATCTTCTTTTTTATGATCGTATTTTTTTACTATATGAGCTACTAATCTTAAATTATGTTCTATAAGTTTATTTCTAGCTACTGTGTCACCTAAATTAGCTTTTTTTACATATTCTTCTTCCTCTTCTTTAGAAAGTGGATCTGGAAATACATTATTTGAATATGCAGCTGTAAATATATAAAAATCTTTAAATAAATAATTTATTATTTTTTTAAACATACTACCCTCCAATTAAATATATGTTTAAGATTAAATTATTTATTTTGTCCATTTAATTCTATTTCAAGTATATTTTTTAAATTATTATCTTTTATATATTTTAATATATTTTTAAATACTTCATCTTCTTTATATATATCTTTATCAAATTCAATAAAAATATCTGCTATATTTGTAGCACCATTTTTTATTATTTTTTTTACTTTTTTATTTTTTAGTGGTTTTAAATTTTTTTGATTTATATCATTATATCCTAAATCTTCATATAATTTTATCCATATATCACATTCTAACTTATCACACATATATGCATATTTAGATTCCTTTGTAATATGTGCGTTAAATTCATCTAATAAACATTCATATTCTGCTTTTTTTACTACATCTTTTAATACTTTTGATACAGCATTTTTACCAATTCTTAATTTTTCCTTTCTTGAAACATTATCAAATGGTGTTAAATCACCTATTATAACTTCTTCAAGTTCATGTAACACTAACATTTTTAACACTTTATTTAAATCTATATCTAAGTCATATTCACTATCTATGGAAATTGCTAAAATACATGTTCCATATATATGTTCTGCTACACTTTCTAATCTTTCTTTTTTGACATTCCAAAGTACTAATCCACTTCTTATTTTTTCTTTTAACGTAGTCGCTAATAAATAAAATTTTAATACATTTTGTTCTTTCATTTTATCACCACTTAATTATATGAAAAAAAGTAATCAAATGATTACTTAAAATTCTTTATTTTCTACCACATATTTAATCATATCAATAAAGTCTTGTTTATCTAATGTTATTGTATCTTTAGATCCATGTTTTCTATAACTTATAGTATTATTATCTACTTCATTTTGTCCGATTATTATATTAAATGGAATCTTTTTTGTTTGACTTTCACGCATTTTATATGATAATTTTTCTTTTCTATCATCTAGTTCAACTCTAAAATTATTATCACTTAATAACTCATATAATTCTTTTGAATATTCTAAATGATATTCATTATTTACAGGAATTATATTTATTTGAACTGGAGCTAACCATGTTGGTAAGTTTCCTTTTGTTTCTTCAAGGATATATGCCATAAATCTATCTATAGAACCTAGTATTGCTCTATGAAGTACAACTGGTGTTTTTTTACTTCCATCTTTATCTACATATTTTAAATCAAATTTAGCTGGAAGACAGAAATCTAGTTGACATGTTGATAATGTATACTCATTTCCAACAGCTGGTTTTACATTTACATCTAGTTTTGGTCCATAGAATGCAGCTTCTCCTATTTCTTCTGTATAATTTATATTTAATTCATTTAATACAGTTCTAAGTCCATTTTCTGCTTCTTCCCACATTTCATCATCTTGATGATATTTTACTTTATCACTTGGATCTCTTAATGATAAAACAAATCTATAATCTGTTATATTAAAATCTTTATATACATCTAAGATTAAATCTACTACCTTTTTAAATTCATCTTTTATTTGTTCTTTTGTTACGAATAGATGAGCATCATTTTGACAGAAGTGTCTTCCTCTTTCTATTCCTTTTAATGAACCACTTGATTCATATCGAAAATCATGAGCTATTTCACCTATTCTTATAGGTAATTCTTTATAAGAATGTAATTTATTAGCATATATCATCATATGATGTGGACAATTCATTGGACGAAGTACAAATGCTTCATTATCTACTTCCATAACTGGAAACATATCATCTTTATAGTGTTCAAAATGCCCACTTGTCTTATATAATTCTACATTTCCCATACAAGGTGTAAGAACATGTTGATATCCTAGACGTCTTTCTTTTTCTCTTATATATCTTTCAAGTATTTCAAATACAATATATCCTTTTGGTAAGAACATAGGAAGACCTCTACCTACTAAATCATCTGTCATGAAAAGTTCTAATTCTTTTCCAAGTTTTCTATGATCACGTGATTTTCTTTCTTCTAGTTCTTCTAGATGATTTTTTAAATCTTCTTCTGTTTTAAAACATACACCATATATTCTTTGAAGCATTTTATTGTTAGAATCTCCTTTAAAATATGCACCTGATACTTTAAGTAATTTAAAATGTTTTAAAAGTTTTACTGATTCTACATGAGGTCCTCTACATAAGTCTGTAAAATCACCTTGTGTATAACATGTAATAACTGTATTATCTTCATCCATTCTAGATATTAAATCTATTTTATATGGATCATCCTTAAACATTTCTAAAGCATCACTCTTACTTATTTCATGTCTAACAATTCTTTTACCATCTTTACTTATTTTTTTCATTTCGCGTTCTATTAATTCTAAGTCATCTTCTGTAAGCACTTTACCATCTAAATCTATATCATAATAAAAACCATCTTCAATAACTGGTCCTACCCAAAATTTAGCATTTGGATATAAATGCTTTACTGCTTGTGCTAGTAAATGAGCACATGAGTGATTAAGTGGCATTAATTCTTTATCTTCTTTTATATTAATCATTTTAATATCTCCTTCCAAACCCTTTTTTTTGATATCTTTTTACTCTTGCTTTTTCCTTTATTTGATAATTTTCTTCCTCTAATGTTTCTTCTATTCCTACTAAAATATCTTGTTGTTCTTCTAAAATTTGTCTTTTTGTTTGTTTTTGTAAATATTTGATATAACCTGGTTTATATTGAACAGGTGTAGTTTCTTCTTCAAATTCTTTTTGTTCTTCTAATTTAAGACTATTTAAAAGCCATTCAATATTTAATCTTGTTGGATTAAAATATGCTATTTTCCTTTGATAATCATCTTTTACTATAACAACTTCACCTCTTTTTATGTCTTCATCTTTTATATTTTGAAAGGCTACTTTAGTTGGAACAATTACATTTTCTGGAAAAGCTAATTTTCTTTTATATAATTTTTTCAACATTATTTTATGTGATATTAAAATATTTCTTTTAACTTCACATTTTAATCCACACATTTCCATAAATTTGTAAACATTTACTGTTTCTTTATCGCTTACTTTAATAATACTCATACAAAACCCTCTTTCTAACAAAAAAACTCCTTAAATAAGGAGCGAATATTCGCGGTACCATCCTACCTTGTTACTTATTTATATAACGGTTAACCCGGAAATATTTTTTATTTCACTCAAAAGTAGTAATTATCTAATTTATTTACCTAGGCTTACACCATCCCTAATTCGCTTTTAAATATTGATTAGATAATCGTGTCTTTATCATCGCTTTAGATATATATTATCATATTATAAGGTTGGTGTAAATATTATTTTTTATTTTTTTTCAAAATTTTATTTGCTTCATATATATAGTTATCATATAGTATTCTTTTTTTATTTAATTGTTCACATATTTTATTTAGTTCATTTATATATACTTTTTTATCTTCTTCATTTAATACTAAACCATTTATAAAATATTCATTTATTAGTTTTTGGTTTACTATAGATGCTAGTGACCTAAGAGGTTTACTAACTTCACCATATGCATCTAAATTAAGACCTGCATGCCCTTTGTTTTCTGTTGAATAATTTGATGGCTCATATATAGCATATACAAAGCTTAACACATCTTCTAAATCAATATTATGTTTATATTTTTCTTTTAATGTTGTTATTAATTTTATACTTCTATTAAATTCATTATTTCGGTACAAATATGGAAGATCATGCTGATAACAATATAATGGAATGTAAGAATTTAAAAATATTTGATAATTACTTATCATTTTTGCACCTTTATTTTTTTCTTTATATTCATTATCATATAGAATTTTTTTTGAAATTTCTTTTACTTCATGATATTCTTCTTTTTCTTCTTTATCATTTAGTATATATTTTGATAAATTATATATTTGACTTACTTTTCTTTTAAGTTTTGTATCTAATGGATACTCCATTATCTTTTTTACATCACTGAATTTTAAATTATATTTTACTTTTATGTTATGCCTTTCTACTTTAAAGTTTACAACGCATAAATTTCTATCTAATTCAAATAAGTATGCAATTGTTTTTTTTCTTTTATTTTGTTCTAAAGAAAGTTTACTTGTTATTTCTTTTGGAACCATTGGATATCCTTTTATACTCATAGTATTTTCATATATATATTCTTTTAAGTTATTTTCTCCATCTAAATAAGCATCCATATCTACTACGTATAATCCTAGTAAATAGTTACCATTTTTTAAGCAATCAAATGATATAGCATTTTCAAGTATTTTTGCATTTGGATCATCAAAGGTTAATATATATCTATTATTTTCTTTATAATTTTTCCAATTCACTTTTTTTATAGTGAATTTTTCTAAATTTTCTATTTTTTTCAAATTATATTTTATTTTTAAATTTTCTAATCTTTTTCCTACTGTTAAATTAGGATTTAAATAAAAATCATTTAATTCTTTTAAGAAAAATTTTATTTTTGCTATTTTTTCTTTTGATATATTTCTACTATCTAATGATGATAATAATTTATTTGATTTATTTAAAACTATTATTTTTATATCTTCATTATTATTAGAATTTTTTAAAAATGTTAAAACTAATTTATTAAAATATAATAATTCATAATTATCATTTCTATTAAGTAAAACATTTAAATATTTATCATATACCTCTTCAAATAAGTATCTATTATTTTTTTTAGTTAATATTAGATTAGGATAATTATTTAAAATTTCTTCTACATATATGGGATTTCTTATTTTAAATATAAGCTCATTTAATATATCATATGTATCATTCATATTTAATATATTGTTGTTTTTTTCATTTTTAAGTTTAACTATTATATAATTAAGTTCACTATTTAAACTTAGTAAAAATGCTTTATTAGATATTGAAACGTTTGTATTACTTTTGTTATTATTTATTTTGTCTGTTATTATTTTTTTTATTTTTTCTATTTTTTTTATTATATATTCTTTATTTTTTATTTCATCTCTATTTAAATAATCTATACATTTAAATAAATATTTATTATAGTATACTGGGGTTTCAAAATTAAAATTATCTACAGAATCTTTAAATAAATCACAAATTAAAACAAATAAATCATCTTTGGATAATAAATCTAATTTACTTTCTAAACTTATTATAGAATAATTTGTTTTTTGATTTAAATATTTCTTTAAGTCTAATTTTAATTTATATATATCTTCTTTTGGAATCATAAAACCACCCTATTTTCTATAATTTTTTGTTATTAAATCTTCTTTTTCTGTTAATGCATTTATTCTTTCTATTATTCTTTTTGCTTTTACTTCTTCTATTCCATTTTTAGATAAAGCAAGATGTTGTTCTAGTAATTCTAAATCTAAATTGGATGTGAAAAATGTTGGCAATTTTTCTTGCATTCTATATTGCATTATAGGACATAATACCTCATCTCTACTCCATTGTGTCGTTGTTTCTGCTCCTATATCATCTATTAAAAGTAATGGTATCTTTTTTAATTTATCTATTTTTTCTTGATAATCTAATTTTCCAAATGAACTTTTTAAATTACTTAAATATTCTGGATAAAATACTATAGCACTTTTAACACCGGATTTAGCTAATTCATTAAACATAGCCGATATTAAATATGTTTTTCCACTTCCAAATGAACCATATAAATATAATCCTTTCATAGGTTTTTTATTATCATATGTCTTTATAAAATTATTTAGCCATTTTATTACTTTAAACCTATTTTTATCATCTACTATTATATCTTTCATTTTAGCATTTTTTATTTCTTCTGGAATATTATAGCAATAAACGTTTTCTAAATACTGATGTTCTTTTTTTATTTTTTCATTTTTTTTGCACATCTTATATCCAAATTTTACTTGATTATTTTCTATTTCTGGTAAGTAAGCATATCCTTTTATTTTATTTTTACATTCTAACATGTTTTTACAATTTAAACAGTTATCATATTCAATACTAGAATCTTCTAACATTGTTGTATATTTATATAATTTTTCCTCTTTTATTTTTAATTTTTCACATAATTTTTTGAATTTAGGATTTTTTAGTGATTCTTCAAATGATGTTTTTAGACTAAAATTGTTATCTTTTTCTAATTTTATACTTTCTTTTAGTTTTTGCATACTATCACCTACTAAATAAATTATAACATTATATTTAAAAAATTAATACAAAAAAATATTAGAATTATCTAATATTCGCTTAATATTTTATTTATTTCTTCTACTTCATCTTCTTTTGCTTCTAATCCTTTTATTTCTTTATTGAACCATGATGGTTTTTGTTCTATTACTTTCTTTTGTTTAGTTTTTGTTTTCTTTTGTTTATCTTCTTTTAGTGCAAAATCCATAGCACTTTCTACTGTTTCTATTTTGCTTCTTGACCATTGTTCAGCAATTAATTCTATATAGTTTTTTACTAATTTATTATTATTACTTTTTAATACATAATCTAATAAAACATTAACAACTCCTGGTTTTAAATTCATATCAATAAGTAAATATTCTAATATTTGGTATTCATTTTTAGTTGGCCTTTCTCCTCCATGTTTATTTACCAAAAAATCATATGGACTTGTTGTTTCAAATTGATATATCATTTTTGCTTTATTTGATGTATCTCCAATTGGTTTTCTTAAATATTCTGGTTGATTTCTATATACTATTGATGGCAATTTACCACTATTTTCAAATTGATAGTAATTTCTTGAATTTTCTCTTAGAAGTTTTTTATCTATTGTTTTTTTATCACTTATAGAATTTCTTATTAATTCACTCATTTCATCATCATTTAAATTATATATAAAAGATAATTTATATATTAAGTCTTTTGTATCTCTTGTTACACTTCTTATATTTAACATTTCATCTGGGATTAATGATAAAACATTTTCAATATCTATTTTTGATACTAAACTTAATTTATTTTTATTAAATCTTTTTAAATCATTTGTCATATTTTCAAACGAGCTTATATTTGATACTTCAAATACATCTTGAAAACTACATGATATATCTTCATATTCTTTTAAATTAAATTTAGGTATTTTAAAGTATTCTTTTAGTTTTTCATATTCAATTTTTCCTACGTTATTATATAATGATACGTTAAGAATAGGATTTGAAAAAAATTCATTTGGACTTACTGGTGAATATAATTCATATATATAATTATTTATGTTATCTTTTTTTATATATGTTCTAAGTAGACCTATTGCTTCTAATTTTTCTCTTGATTCTATTATTTCTTCTAATCTATTTCTCATACTCATCATTAAATGATGATGTGTACATTCAAGGCTCATTAATTCCATTTTATCTAAATATGACCAAAGTGTTAAAAATAAACTTATTGCATTTGAACCTATTATTGGTTGATATAGCATTGTTAAAAGTTTTCTATCTTGATCATTTAATATTGTTTTATTTACAACAACAAATATATCCGCTGGTAATAATTTTTCTTTTAACATATAATGCCTCCATTCATACATATCTTATCATATTTTAAGAATTAGTTTAATTCTTTTTTATTATTTTTATTCATAAATCCTAAAAAAATCATATAATATGGTGTTGTATAAAACATGGAATTACCAAATTGTGATGAAATAAAATAACATATTACTACACCTAAACAAAATAAACTTAATTCATTTATTTTGTTTATATTTTTTAATTTTTTTATTATTATTGACATTACAAATGATAAATATAATATAATTCCTGGTATACCTGTAAAAACACCAAATTGAATTAATATATTATGTGGTCTTGTTTGAAATATTCCATTATTACTATATAGTATATAAGTTGATTCAATTCCATGCCCTATAATTGGTTTTTGCCTTATAAATTTTATACCATATTTCCACAATTCACCTCTAAAAGTTCCAATTTCATCTATTTGATTTACATTATTTTTATTATTTAATGATTTATTTACTACTTTTGCATCATTAAATATGCTTTTAAAATTTTTATAGCATATATTTTCATTATTTTTAAATGTTAAAGACGTAATTAATATAAATCCAATTATTATAAATACTAACTCTTTTATATTTTTTCTTTTTATTAGGTAATAAAGTATTATAAAAAAAAGTGTTAATGATACTGAAATAAATGAACCAAATGTATCATTTAGTAATAGAACATGTAGTAAAAATATATATACTACTAGGTAAAGAATTTTATATATTTTTTTACTATTTAAATACATATATATAGATAGAATAATTCCAAACATTAAGTAGTATCCATAATGATTAATATTTGAAAATATAGCTGTATATGCCATTTGGTTGTTCATTAATTTATATGTTATGTCATTATTTACTAGTGCAATTACACCTAACACTACTTCTACAAATAATAAATTTTTAATTAGTTTTTTCATATTTTTATCATTTATTAAAATGCCAAGTAAGAAAATTCCACCATATAACAAATATGTTTCAAATCCTTCTTTTCTATATAATTCCCCTGTAAATGCTAAATCATAATTATTAGAAAAAAGGCTTGTTATTAAACACCATATTAATAAAAGCATTCCTAATATAATTCCAATATTTTTTTCTTTAATTTTAATTATTTTTAAAATTCCAACTATTAAACCTATTACTCCTATAAAAATAAGTAAATAAAACATTATGTTACGGGATATAGTACTATTAAACTTATATGTTATAAACATCATTAATAATGGATAAAATATCCATAAATTTAATAATTTATATGAAATATTTGTAAAAAAGTTATCATCTATTTTTTTTACAATTTCATTTAAGTTTTTACATTCATCAAACTTTGTTTTAAATACTATATTTTTCATATTTCCACCTATTTCATTATAACAAAGAAAAAAGAAAAAAACTAGTTTATAACTAGTTTTATAATCGAATTAATTATCTATTAAGACATTGAAGCATTACCTTGTGCATCAATATTAACTGTAAATCCGTCCATTTTTAAAGTTGCACTAGATACTGCACCATTAGCAATTGTAATTGTTGAATCTTTTTCAGCTGTTGTTCCTTTTACTGTACTATCGATTGCAGTAAAGAATGCAGCACAATTATTTTCATCAGCTTTTCCTTTTGTACAAGTTACACCTTGAGCTGTATCATAACCTTTAGGTAAATTTGCTGGATCATATTTTCCAATTGTTGTAGTTGTACCACCAGTAGTTGTACTCATTGAAGCTAATGCAATATAGTTATCTACTGATTTCATATATCCATAAGCAGAGTCCTTTGCAGCAGATTTTTTAGCATCGTTAATCATATTTAAAATGATTGGAGTTGCAATTAATGCAATGATAGCTAAAATTACTATTACAGCTAATAATTCGATTAATGTGAAACCTTTTTTATTTTGTTTCATTTTTTATTCCTCCTCTATTTTTTACATTAATATAATATCATAATGTATTTGATATAGTCAAGTAGTTTAAAAAATTTTGTCGAATTTTGTAAATTATTGACATTAATCACATTATTATTTTTTACTATTATTATATATATATACATTTATAAATTGGTAATTTTTTCAAAATTTTTTAAATTTAATTGATTCACAACATGATATATATTAATCTTTCCATTTTAAAAATATATTTTATCTACAACAAATTTCTTATTTTTAAAATAATTTTTATCTATATTATATTTTTTTATAAAAAAGGCTTTTTAAGCCTTTAGTTTTCTAATAATCTTAATTTTTCTTTTTCCTCTTCTAGTTTTTTTCTATCTAGTTCTACTATATTTTGTGGAGCTTTATTTACGTAATTTTCATTTGAAAGTAATTTTTCTCTTCTTTCAATAGATTGTTTCAATTTTTTTATTTCTTCTATTTTATTTGAATCATTTTCTTTATTTTCTTCATAATAATTTATATCAATATATTTAGATTTATAATTGTATTTAGTTAATTCTGATTCATTTATATATTCATGTTTATCAAGTTTTAATTGACTAGCATAAATATCTTTATATTTTTCTTCTATATTATAATTAACAAAAGCATTTTTAGTAATATTATTGTTTGCCTTTAAATTACGAATTGCAACAATATCTTCTAATATTTTATCTAATATTTCTTTTTCTTCTTTAAATACAAATTCATTTACTATAGGATAACTACTTACCATAATAGAATTACTATCTTTAATTGGTAACATCATATATATTTCTTCTGTAACAAATGGCATAAAAGGATGTAACATTTTTAAAATATTTGTAAGTACTAATAATAATACAGATTTATTAGTATTACTCATATTTGTTTTAGAAAGTTCTATATACCAGTCACAAAAATCATTCCAAATAAAGTTATATAACTCGCTACCTACTATATTAAATTCATATTTTTCCATATGTTTTGTAACATTTTCTATTAAATAATTCATTTTGGTTAATATCCATTTATCACTTATTGATAAATTATCATATGTAATACTTTCTATATCTTCAATATTCATCAAAACAAAGCGTGATGCATTCCATAATTTATTGATAAAATTCCATGTACTAGACATTTTTGTTTCATCAAATCTTAAATCTGTACCTAAAGCACAATCTGTTGTTAGATAAAATCTTAAAGCGTCAACGCCATATTTTTCTATCATATCAAAAGGATCTACACCATTACCTAGGGATTTAGACATTTTTCTTCCCATTTTATCTCTAATAAGTCCATGAATAATACAGTCTTTAAATGGTCTAATATTATTAATTTCTTCTGATTGAAAAATCATTCTAGCTACCCAAAAAAAGATAATATCATAAGCTGTTACTAAACAATTATTAGGAAAATATCTTTCAAAATCTACAGTTTTATCAGGCCATCCTAATGTTGAAAAAGGCCATAACGCACTTGAAAACCATGTATCTAGTACATCTTCATCTTGAATCCAACCTTCTTCTGGTGCCTCCATTCCAACGTATACTTCTTCACCTTTATACCAAGCAGGTATTCTATGTCCCCACCATAATTGACGAGAAATACACCAATCATAGCAATCTTCCATCCAATGAGTTAATGTTTTTTCAAATTTTTCTGGTATAAAATTAACTTTTTCATCTTGTTTTTTCTGTGTTTTTAAAACATTATCTGCTAAAGATTTCATTTTTACAAACCATTGTTTTTTTATCATTGGTTCTACCATTGCACCAGTTCTTTCTGAATGTCCTACTTCATGAGTAAGTGGTTCAATTTCAAGTAATAAATTTTTCTCTTTTAAATCTTGAAGTAATACTTTTCTACATTCTTCTCTAGTCATTTTCTGATATTTTTCTGGGCAATTACTATTCATTGTTGCATCATCATTCATAATAATAATTCTTTCTAAGTTATGTCTATTTCCCACTTCAAAATCATTAGGATCATGTGCAGGAGTAATTTTAACTACACCAGTTCCCTTTTCCATATCAGCATGATTATCACCAATAATTGGGATTAATCTATTTACAATTGGAAGTATTACATTTTTTCCTATTAAAGCTTTATATCTGTCATCATTTGGATTAACGGCTACTGCGGTATCTCCAAATAATGTTTCAGGACGAGTTGTTGCAACATCTAAATAATCATTTGTTCCTTCTATAATATATTTTAAATGATAAAATGCACCTTCTACTGTTTTATAAATTACTTCTTCATTTGATAAGGCTGTTTTTGCTACTGGATCCCAGTTAATTATTTTTTCTCCTCTATAAATTAAACCTTTATTATAGTAATCTACAAATACTTTTGTAACTGCTTTATTAAGTCCTTCATCTAACGTAAATCTTTCTTTATTATAATCAACTGATATTCCCATAGCTTTCCATTGATTTCTTATTGAATTACCAAATTCATGAGTCCAATCCCAACAAGCTGATAAAAAATTTTCTCTACCATAGGTATATTTATCAATACCTTCTTCTTTTAATTTTTTTACTACTTTCGCTTCTGTTGCTATTGCGGCATGGTCCATTCCAGGAAGCCACAGGCAATCATAACCTTGCATTCTTTTAAATCTTATAATTGCATCTTGTATAGAAACATTATAAGCATGTCCTATATGTAGTTTTCCTGTAACATTTGGTGGCGGTATTACTATGCTGTATGGTTTTTTTGATAAATCTCCAGAATTAAAATATCCTTTATTTTTCCAATCTTCATATTTATTTTTTTCTACTTCTATATGATTATATTTCTTATCTAGCATAATTATTTATCCTCTCATCTATATATTTTATTACTTCTTCATAAATACTTTTAAATTTATTATCTTTTTCTATAATTTTATAATATTCTTTTAAGTTTTTTTTCATCTCTTTTAAACATACATCATTATTTATATCGAAAGCAAAACATAATCCTACAACAGCTCCATCACATCCTTTTTTTATATCCTCATTATGTACTTGCATATGATTTTTAACTGCTTTTATTATATTTTCTGATATTGGATAATCTTTATTTTTTAAAGTATATTCTTTTAAATAACCATACATGTAAATTATTTCTACTTTATCTGTATCTCTAATTAATTTTGTATGCATAAGCATTCTTTCATCTTTAATATTTTCTATTTTATACTTATTATGATTATAAATTGCTGTTTTTATTATTTCATAATCCTCTTTTTTATTCCAAAATTCTTCTATTAAATTATCTTCAAATAATACTTTTACTCCATATAAAGCATGATCAATACTTTTACTATCATCGAAGGTATTATATACTTTTATTTGTTCAAATCTTCCTATATCATGTAAAAGTCCTATTAATGTTGCAAGTTCCACATCTTCTTTTGAATAACCTAATTTAGTTGCATATTTTTTACTTAATTTCATTACTCTTATTGAATGATCATATTTTAGTTTTATTTTAGGATCATTTAAATTATAATTACTTGTATATTTATCAAATTTTTCTAACATATTTTTTTCTATCATATTTTCCTCCATAAAAAAAGGACCATAATATAAGGACGAAATATTCGTGGTACCACCTTAATTTGTAATATGAATTACCTCTTTTATTTAACGCATAATATACGTAATATCATTATGATATTCTACTCCAAAGCAACATTCGTTATATTTGCATATTAGTTTACACCTACCACTAACTCTCTATAAAGCTTTTATAACTACTCCTCTTTTTCTCTGTATTTCCTTAATTATTATATTAATATTATTTATTAAAGTCAATCAATATCTCAATTCTTTTCTTACTTTTTTATAATTTGGACAGTATTTTTCAACTAAATTCCAAAAGTTTTTTGAATGATTATGATGTATTAAATGAGCTAATTCATGCGTTATTACATAATCAAGCTTTTCTATATCATATCTTAAGAGTTCACTATTTAATGTTATAACGTGTGTCTTTACATTGCATACTCCCCATCTAGTTTTCATCTTCCTAATTCTAAGACTTGGATAAGGTATATTCTCTTCATATTTATTATAAATGTAATCTAATCTATTTTGAAAAAGTTTTCTCATTTCTTTATTTAACCATAAATCTAGTTTTTTCATGCTGTCTACATATATATTATTATCAATGATTTCTACTTTTGATTTAGGTAAAATAATAATATTGTATTCATGACCTAATAAATAAAATTTTTCTTGTTGCTCTTGTTTTTTTTCTATTCTTTCAAAATTTTTTAATATATATTTTTTATTATCTTCTAATATTTTTAAAATCTGATTTTTTGTAACAAAAAAATTAGTCGTTATTAAAATTTCTTTATTTTCTTTCACTCTCAAATAAGTATTTTTATTATTCTTTTTTTCTATTATTACATTAAATTCTATTCCATCTATTTCATATTTCATACTATCACAATATTATTTTATCATTTTTTTGTAAAAAGAAAAAGGGTTTTCACCCTTAAACTAATACAACTATTACAATTAAGATAAGTGCTGCAACAAGTAAACTTAATAATAGTTTCCAATTTTCTTTAAACCATTCTTTATAAGAAATTCCTAAATATTTTAATCCTATTACAAGTCCTACACTTGTAGGTACTATCATCATCATAAATCCATATATTACTTGCATAACATATACAGCTTCAGGTATATTTTTTGCATATAATGAAGTTACTGGATCATATAGTACATTCATTAAATAAGGGAAATCACTATATGCAATTGATCCAATTGCTGATATTATAGCCATTACAGCAAAATTGAAGCTTTTTGCCATTTTGAAGAATATATTAAATATATATGTAGCAAATGTTGCTGATGCACTATTTACTACTAGAAGTAAAATGTTTGCTAATATAGCAACTACAGCTACTCCTAACATTTCTTTCATACCTTCTACTAAAGCATCATATGTTTCTTTTACCTTTAAATTATATACAAATCCAATTACTATGATTGCTATCATAAGTAGCATTGCAAATTCATAATTTGACCAATGTCCAAATGGATTGATTGAACCTATTAAGTTTGCAAATAATGGATATCCATTTAACTTAACTGATGTAATATTTGTATACCATGTATCAAAGATTGTTTTTTCACTTCCTATTGCTCCTGACCAGTTAAACATTGCAACAAAAGCTATAACAAGTGTTAAACCAAGAATAATGATTAATGGTAATGTAGATTTTTTAGATTCTTCAACCTTTTTATATAAAGGTATAGAAATCTCTTTTTCCTCTACTTCTTCTTTTTTCTTTGTAGATTTTTTTGCTTTTTTCTTTTCTACTTTTTCTAATTTGCTAGTTTTTATAACAAATATTGTTAAAATTAAAACTAATACTATAAATAAAGCTATTTTTGCAACTATATTTTCTGTTGATTTTAAACCAAAGAAATAATTAATATAGTTATACCCTCCTGTATTATATCCAAATACAGTTCCCATATTACCAACTAAAATAGCTCCAATAGTTGATAATAATGCTGTCATTCTACTATAACCTAGTAATAAAATTACGGCTACAAAGAATGGTACCATAACTATTAATGGAAGTGTTAGTGTTGTAAGTGACGCTAAAATTGCAAACACTAGTATAGAAATTATTAAGAATACTTTTTCTTTTCCTTCAAATTTCTTTGCTACACTGCCAACTAATTTTTGGTATACTCCGGTTTGATTCATTACACCATAAAGTCCACCGATTAATAAAATTATTAATCCTGTTAAAACAAATATTGATGTAATAGATGTTGATATTGGATATATAAATATATCTCCTATCCCTACTGGTGTTACTTTTCCTTTAGTAAATACACCACTTGAAAATGTACCACCTGGAATAATCCAACTTAAAACCACATATGCTAAAAATGTAAATAGTATGGCTTTAATAATGCTATTCTTTTTCATATTATTACCTCCTACATAATTATATCAAAAATATTATAAATTATAAAGTTTTTTGTTAATTTTTAGTAAATTTCACTATATTTTCATAATTTTTATATGTATAATTATATTTGGTGATGTTATGTTTAAATATTCATATAATAATAAGAGATATCATACTCTAGATTATTTTTATAAAAATAAGTTTAATTCAAAAGTTTTCAAAATTAGTTTAAATGCTGGTTTTACTTGCCCAAATATTGATGGAACTAAAGGATATGGTGGATGTATTTATTGTTCTAATTTAGGTAGTGGCGAGTTTGCTGGTGATAAAGATAAGGATTTAGTAACTCAGTTTAATGATGTAAAAAAAATAATGGAAAATAAGTGGCCTAATGGTAAATATATTGGCTATTTTCAAGCTCATACTAACACCTATGCTCCAGTTAATATATTAAAACAAAAATATGAAACTATTTTAGCGTTAGATAATGTAATTGGTCTTTCTATTGCAACACGTCCTGATTCTATAACAGAGGAATGCATGGATTATTTAGAAAAGTTATCTAAAAGAACATATTTAACAATTGAACTTGGTCTTCAAACAATTCATGAAGAAACATCTAATTTTATAAATAGATGTCATTCTCTAGAATGTTTTTTAAGTTGTGTTAAAGAACTTAGAAAAAGGAATATTAATGTTGTCGTTCATATTATTAATGGACTTCCTTATGAAACTAAAGATATGATGATTGAAACTGTTAAATTTTTAAATGATTTAGATATTCAAGGTATTAAAATTCATATGTTAAGTATTTTAAAAAATACCAAATTAGAAAAAATATATAATGAAAGACCATTTCACATTTTAACTAAAGAAGAATATGTGGATATTGTATGTGATGAGCTAGAATATTTAAGAGAAGATATAGTCATTAATAGAATTACAGGAGATCCTAAAGTTGAAGATTTAATTGAACCTAATTGGTTAGTTAAAAAATTTACTGTCTTAAATGAAATTGATAAAGAAATGAAAAGAAGAGATTCTTATCAAGGAATAAAAACTAGAAGTGCTAACTTCTAGTTTTATACTATTAACAAAAATTAGTTAATAGTTTTTTATTAATAATTTAATAGTATTTAAAGATTTAAAAATTTACATTGTTTATTATGTTCTTTTTTATAACTAATACGCAAGCACTGAACGAGCCGAAATGTGGCCGCTGGAATTACCAGCGTCACGGGTGAAGCAAAGCACACCTGCTTCAGTACCATTGTTCCAGCTACCACCACGGTTGAAGAAAGGGCACGTAGGAGAAACGAAGTACGCGGAAGCATTAAACCACAAACCTCTATCATTTGATGAATTTGTTTTAGTGTTTGCGATTTCTTTTGTAGCATCCCCTAGCTTTCCATTAGTATATTTATACCAATTATCTGTACCTACTGCATCACTACTTACATATGAATCATAGTATTTTTTATCTGGAAAATCTAGTCCACTTGTATTTGATCCTTCTATATTTCCTTTTAATCCTTTAAAACCACTAACTCTTGAATAAAGGTTACCATTAGAGTCCTCTAATACTCCCATTACGTACTCCCATGACCCTCCACTCATATCATATATTCCTGTTATATTTCCTGTTGTACTAGCTAAATATCCTTTCGCTGTATTATATTTATTTGTACAATCACTACTATTTGATAATACACTAGCTGACACAGTATCTCCTGCACAACCTGTTATGGTTGCTCCATATTCTAATTGTCCAGAAAAAGCTGCATCTTTTCCACGATATCCTGTATTTATATTATTTATAGTAACTTCTGTACACGATTCATTTGTGCATCTACCATACTTTGAATATGTTAGGTATGCGGCTGCTCCCCACTCCATATTTGTCATCATATGACTATTTAAATTTGTATGACTATTTTTTATTAGAGTAAAGAAACTACTTACATTCTTATTTGTTAAACTTCTTAC
>CAKPMH010000021.1 GCA_934167935.1 uncultured Bacilli bacterium | reverse complement strand
GGTAAGAATTATGCTTTAACTAGACTTAGTGCAGCAGCTAGAGCGTATGTTACTTGGATTGCAGAGTATGCAACAGATTGCACATATCCATATTCTTATCGCGGATGGCAATATACTAGTAAGGCAAGACTACCAGGTATTACAGAAAATACAGTTGATTTAAGTGTTTTCTATTATTAAAATAAATTATAAAAAAAAACAATTTCGGATTATCGAAATTGGTTTTTTATTATTTGTAAATTCTTTTTAGGAAAGTTTTATCCACTAATTTTATAAAGAATAGCGCCCATAGAATCTTAAGTATATAAATAATAATACAATTAATATATAAATTATTAAAACTAATTATATTTTCCCATTTTATGTAATCTAGTTCAATAAGATGAAAACAGAGAATAACTAAAGTGTTTCTTCCTAGATAGGATAAAAATTTTGATACATATTTTGTTTTTTCCAGTTGCTTTGAAAACTTTGCTATCCAATAACTTATTGCTATTGCACCCAAAATGGAAAATACACCATAAGAATAAGTATTGTTGCCAATAATAACCATACTTTTATTATAAATACACACAGCTGAGATGATAAATAATAGTAATTTTAATATTAATGATTTATTATTTAATATGTCAAATTTTTTTGAAAGGTATCCTACATATAGTAACAATGTTGACGTGCATGCTGATGCAAAGTTAAAGGGTAACCAAAAAAACTGATTTAAACTAAGTCCTATATATACTAATATAACAATTATGAAAGGTTGATATTCTTCTTTTGTATTCATAATAAAATTAAATAACAATAAAGCAGCAAACAAAGTACATAAAAACCATATAGCACCAATATCATAAATTTTAAAAGGATTATTATATGACCAACAACTACCATATATTCCAGCCCATATCCATCGTTTTAGAATTAATAATAATCTGTTAAAAGAAAAAGATTTATAGTATATATTATAAATTATATTTGAAGCAATTAATAAAATACAAGTAAAATAGTAGGGGATTAATAACCTCTTTGCTTTATCTTTTATAAATTTTTTTTCTTCCTTTTTTTTGAATGTATAGCCACTGATTAAAAAAAATAATGGCATATGGAATGCCCAAATAAATTCATATAGTCTATTGCTGATTGTAGGACCATGTCCAATTATAACAAGCAGAATTGCAATTCCTTTTAAAATATCCAACCATATTTCCCTTTTTTTATTATTCATAACTATCACCAATGACAGTGTATCATAATTAAAAAAAAATATCAAAAGTTGAAAAAGTAATTATTTTTTTAATTCTTATTTTAACCATGTTTTTGTTATGTCATTAAATTATTGGTGAAAAAAGTCGATAAATATGATAAAATTTTATTAAAGGTGATAAAAATGATAGATCAGTTAATAGAAATTTCAAGAATAGTTGGTATGAGAAATGATTATGTTCAAGCAGGTGGAGGTAATACATCAGTGAAAATTGATAATAGTATTATGGCTATTAAATCATCTGGATATTTATTGTCTGATGTGAAACTAAATGAAGGTTATAGTATTGTTGATTTCTCATGTATAAAACAAATGATAAAAAAAGAAAAATATACTGAAAAAGAAATACTTGATAAATGTCATATTTCTGGTAATAAGGCATCTATAGAAGTTTTTCTTCATTCTATGACAAAAAAATATACTGTTCACATTCACTCATTACTTTCTAATATATTATTAGCTAGAAATAATTGTGAAGAAATAGTAAAAGAACTATTTCCGAATTCTGCATTTATAGATTATACAACACCAGGATTAGAATTAGCTTATAATATGATAAAGAAATATAATGATGAAGAAATTATATTTTTAAAGAATCACGGTTTAATTGTTACTTCTGATAATTATGAAGAAATAGAAAGATTAATAGATTTAGTAGATTTAAAACTTTCAAAATATTTGAATATAAAATTTGAAAAATATGATAATGTTACAAAGATATATAAATTAATCAAAAAATATGACAATGATTTAATTTATTTATCAGAAGATATAGATATATACAAAGCATTTAATAAAAATAATAATAAATTATGGAATTATAAGTTCTGTCCTGACTGTGTAGTATATTGTGGATTAAAAGAGTTGAATCTTGAATGTTTCTTAGAAAAAGAATTAGATGAATTTGTAAGTAAGAACGGAAAAATAGTCTTAATCGTATATAAAAATTATATATATATATGTGCAAAAACTTTAAAGAAAGCTAGAGAAATAGAATCACTACTTAGTTTTAGTGCAAAAATATTTTTAAACAATGAAGAAAATAATTTAAATTATTTAACAAATGAAGAAGCAAAAAAACTATATAATTGTGATTTTGAAAAATATAGACAAAATATTGATTAATAAGGAGTGGAAAAATATGAAAATAATTATACCAATGACAGGGTATGGATCAAGGTTTGCAAATGCAGGATATAAAGATCTAAAACCATTTATAAAAGTTAATGGAAAACCAATAATTGAATGGATAGTAAAAGGAATGTATTCAGAGGATGATGAATTCCTATTTATATGTAGAAAAGAGCACCTAGATACAAACAAGGATATGGAATCAACACTAAAAAAATTGGCTAAAAACACCAAGATTTTTTCAATTGATAAATGGGAGAAAAATGGTCCGGTTTTTGATGTTTTAAAAGCAAAAGATTTAATTGATGATAATGAACCTTGTATAATAAATTATTGTGATTTTTATAGTACTTGGGACTGGAAAAAATTTAAAAATGAATTAAAAGAAAGAAAATGTGACGGTTGTATTCCATGTTATTCGGGATTTCACCCACATTTGCTGATTAAGAAGAACCTATATGCTTCATGTCTTACCGATGAAGAAGATAATTTAATAGAAATAAGAGAAAAATATTCATTTGAATCTGATAAAACTAAGGCAAAACATTCACCAGGAATATATTATTTTAAAACTGGAAAATTATTAAAAAAGTATTGTAAAAAGTTAATTGATGATGATAACAGATTAAATGGAGAGTTTTATGCTAGTTTACCATATAACTACATGGTAAAGGATAACTTAAAAGTATGGGTTCCAGTATGTATTGATAAATTTTGTCAATGGGGAACACCAGAAGATATGCAAGAATACTTATTTTGGATTGATGTAGTTAGGAGGTTTGAAAATGACTAAAGTTTTAATTCCAATGGCCGGGGCTGGGAAAAGATTTACTGATGCTGGATATACTGAAAGTAAACCAGTAATAAAAACTACAGATATAAGGACAGGCAAAAAAATACCGATGGTAGTTTGTGCTACTAAAGATTTGCCATTTGTTAAAAATGATGGGGCAAATGTAATTTATATTGATAGAAGTTTTCATAAAGAAAATGGTGTAGAAAAAGAAATTAGAAATTATTTTCCTAAATGCACATTTGTCACAAGTGATAAGTTAACAGAAGGTCAGGCTTGTTCTTGCTTGTTAGCAGAAAAATACATCAACAATGATGAACCGTTATTAATAGCAGGATGTGATAATGGTATGATTTTTAATACTAATGCTTTAGAAAGCTTAACTAATAATTGTGATGTAATAGCTTTTACTTATACAAATAATGAATGTGTTTTAGAAAATCCAAATGCTTATGGATGGTATGGATGTGATGAAAAAAGTAAGATCAATAATATTTCTATAAAGAAGGCTATAAGTAACAATCCATTAAACGATCATGCAGTTGTCGCAACCTTTTGGTTTAAAAAGGGTCAATATTTTGTGGAAGCTGCAAAAAAAATGATTGAAGCCAATGATAGAATAAATAATGAGTTTTATGTTGATGAAGTGATAAAATACATAATCGAAATGGGATATGATGCAAGAATTTTTGATATAGATAGATACATTGGATGGGGGACTCCAAAGGATTATGAAAATTATGAAAACACAATTAAATATTGGAAAGAGTTTTACAATAGTAAATACTATATAGGAGAATAATGAAAAATCAAATAAAAGAATTATATAAAAAGAATAAAAAACTAGTGTGGTTTTTAATTGGTGTATTTATATTAAAAATAATATTATCAGGATTATTCTCTTCGGATTATCAAGATTTAATGTTTAAACCATTTATTAATAATTTTTTAGAAGGAGTAAGCAAAGGTAATTTTAATCCATATCAATCTTGGTATTTAAAAAAGACAGGATACAGTTTTCCATATCAATTTATTATGGTTATAATTGAAAGTTTTGGGATGCTTCTTATAAAACTCTTTAATATTAAACCAGTTTTTTTATCAAATTTACTATTTAAAATACCATTATTAATATTCGATGTAATAGGAATGATATTTTTGTTTAAAATATTTCCTAGAAGAAAAAAAGAAATTAGTATACTTTACTATACATCACCAATAATTATCTATGGTACTTTTATTCATAGTCAATTGGATATTATTCCTATCTCTATTTTAATTGTATCTATGTACTTTCTAATTAAAGGAGATCCTAAAAAGAATATCTTATTTGCTATTTTCTTAGGGCTTTCCATAATGACTAAACATAGTATTTTAACTATAGTACCTATCTTATTTATATATTTATATAAGAAAAATGGATTATTATCAATGATAAAATCTGCAGTGATTACATTGGGAGTAATTTTATTATTATCACTACCTTTTATTAGTACCGGATATATAAATAATGTTTTACTTAACCAAAATCAAAATGTAATTTTAAATGTATTTATAAAATATGGTGATGTAAGAGTTTATGTTTCATTAATTACACTAATAGCAGTTTATTTAAATGCTTTTGTAGTTGGAAGTATGAATAAAGATTTATTATTTGGATATTGTGCTATGGGATTTGCTGCTTTTTTAGCTCTTGTTCCACCAATGCCAGGATGGTTTATTTGGATAATTCCTTTCATGGTTTCTATTCTTGCAAATAGTAAAGTTAAGAATAAAGAAAAAGTAATTATTATATATCACTTATTTAGTTTTATGTATATTGTTTATATGATCTTTTGTCATCATACTGCATATACTGATATAATTTTTCTAAATAGTAAGCTAAGTTTTCTAAAGATAAAAAATGTAAATATTATTAACATAGTATTTACGATATTTATAAGTGTTCTATTGTATATAATTTATATATTGTATAAAAATGGATTAGAAAGCAATGCATTGTACAAAAGAAGAAGTACACCATTTACAATAGGAATCACTGGTGATAGTGGTTCAGGTAAAAGTACCCTAGTTAATAGCATGAAAAATATGTTTGATGTGGAAAAAATGCTATTAATTGAGGGAGATGGTGATCATAAATGGGAAAGAAATGAAAAATATTGGGAACAATACACTCATTTGAATCCTAAAGCAAATTATTTATATAGACAAGCTCAAAATATTGAAGAATTAAGAAATGGAAGAAAGGTATATCGTGTAGATTATAATCATGAAACTGGTAAGTTTAGTAAAGAGTATCAAATAAAGCAAAAAAGATATATACTATTAAATGGTTTACATACTCTATATTTACCACAATTAAGAAAAAATTTGGATTTAAAAATATATATTGATACAGATGAAAATTTAAAGAAATTCTGGAAAATTAGAAGGGATACTAAATCAAGAGGATATAGTGTTGATGCTGTATTAAAAAGTATTGAAAAACGAGATAAGGACTATAAAAAATATGTTTATCCACAAATTAATTATGCAGATTTGGTGATATCATATTTTGATGAAAAATTAGTACCTAAGAAATTTGGCACAAAATATAAAGAAAAAATCAGTTTAAAATTCATTTTAAGTTCAGCAATCGATCTTGAACCGATAGTAAGTCAATTAGAAGAGTACGGAATATATGCACATTATGATTTCAGTCCTGATTTAGAAAAACAAACAATTATATTTGATTATAAAGAATATGAAAATGCAAACATTAATTTTGATAAAATATTAAATAATGTTATATCTGAACCAGAAGAATTGTCAATAAATACTCAACAACCAAAGAATAATCAAGAAGGTTTAATAAAATTAATTTTAATAGGAATAATTAATCAAAAGTTAATAGAAAGGGAGTGATAATATGAAGCTATCTATAGTAATACCATGTTATAATGAGTTGGAAAATATACCGCTAATATTAGAAAGATTTGCAGAAGTAATTACTAATCAAAATATAGAGGTAATTATGGTTGATAATGGTTCTACTGATGGGTCAGATAAGTTATTAAAAGAATTAGTTAAAAAATATGAATTTGCAAAAATTAAAACAGTAAAGAAAAATCAGGGTTATGGATACGGTATTTTACAAGGATTAAAAAGTTCTAAAGGAGATTTTTTAGGGTGGACACATGCTGATATGCAAACAGATCCGAATGATGTAATTAGAGCATATGAAATCTTAAAAGAAAATAATTTTGATAAAAAAATATACATCAAAGGGAACAGAAAGAAAAGACCATTCTTTGATGTGATTTTTACATTTGGAATGGGAATTTTTGAAACCTTGTATTTAAGAACAAGATTAAGTGATATTAATGCTCAGCCTAATATTTTTTCAAGAGAATTTTATAATACATGGCAAAAACCACCATATGATTTTTCACTTGATTTGTATGTCTATTATTTGGCACGAAAAGCAAAACTAAAGATAATTAAATTCCCTGTATTATTTACAAAAAGACTACATGGTAGTTCTCATTGGAATAATGGTAGTTTTAAATCTAAATATAAATTTATAAAGAGAACATTGAATTTTAGCAAAAAACTAAAAAAAGAAGGGATCAAATGAAAAAATTTATAAATAAATACAAATTTGAACTAATATTATCACTAATATTTATATATGTGTTAATGCTTTTGGATAGATATACATTTACTAATAATTATCCTAGTATAACCAATTTATTATTTTGGACATTATACTATATTGTAATGTATATATTGTACTTTTCAATTATAGTTGTTTTTAAAAGTACGATTCAGTATATATACAATTGGTTAAAAAAATACTATAAGAAAACTAATAGTAAATTTCTAATTGTAATTATATGTGTTATTATTGTATCATCAATAATAATTAGAGCACTGATGGTCTTAAAACATTTCACTCATTGGGATGATTTTGGTGTAGTATCAACAATTTTTGATAAGGGTAACAGTACACCCTGGGAAAGATTAGATTTCTTTAAATATTGGACTTATGCACCTTTTCAATATATTTTGAATGTAGGATTACTAAATAGCAATTATAGGTATGAATTAAATATGATATTAGGAAGGTTACCTTCATTCATATGCGGTATTTTAAATATATTACTTTTGTTTAAGTTTATTACAAAAATAAATAATAAAGATAAGGATAATATTAGTTTAGTAATTTTAGGACTTATTTTAATAGGTTATTCATGGGAAAATATCATATATAGTTGTCAAATGTCACCTTACTCAATAGCAATAACAATGATACTTTTAATGTCTATAAAATACATTGATATAGTAGAAAGTAAATTTAAATGTAGTAATTATATTTATTTGACGATAATTAATATAATTGCTTGTTATTCTCAATATCAGCTATTTATTTTTGTATTTGGAATATATGTTTCTTTATTCTTTGTAATTTTATTTTCTAAAAGTAAAACAAAAAAACGAGAAATGATATATCTAATAATTTCTGGTATGATTACATTGCTTTCTAGTATACCTATTTTATTAGTTATAAATGATTATGGGTTATTGAAACATGGTATAGCATGGAATGGTGGAATCAATAATGTTTTTAAATTAACTTACAAGAAAAATGGAATTTTATTTTTATTTGATATAGTTGTTTATGTAATAAAAAATTTAGTTATATGTATTAGATCATTTTTTGTATACAAAACAGGAAATATTTTTACTAATTTTATATCTATTGTTATTCTAATCATTAGTTTAATAGGACTTATTGATCTAAATAAAAATAAAGAAAAAAGAAAATACATCTTATTTTTTGACATAGTCATAATTCTATACTTAATTATGATTTTGAAAGGATCACTAGTATTAAGTCCTTCAAGACATAATCTTGTTTTAGTTCCAATAATAATCTTTAATTTAATAAATGGATTAATCGTTTGCAATGAGAAAAACCAAAAAATAGAAAAGATGATTATTTATACATTAATTATTAGTATTTCAGTAATTTTTATATTTTCATTTAAAAGTGAATATAAAGCAAGAAAAAATCCAATTAATACAAGGTATTTAACTAACTTAGTATATAAATATAATCCGATTTCAATTTCTTCAGTTTATTGGGGAATATTCAGCACAAATTACTTAAATATACCTAATTATGTTGATTATCATACTTTTATTAGAGCATTAATAAATCCTGATAATACTAATCATAAAAGATTATTAATTTATAATATAGACGGCAAACTAAAACAAAAAGATATAGATGAATTATTAAAGGCAATGAAAGAATTTAAAATACCAGTTGAATTTAACGACACAAAAAAATGGAATGTATTATTTAAATATGAAGAAAAAAATAAAACTGAGATCGAATATGCATATGGTGTATTTGAAAACCATCCAAATAGTTTTTATTGTTATGTAATTGAAATGGAGTGATAATTATGAATTATATATGTCATAGAGTGAATAATCAAGAGGATATGATTCCTCAAGATTGTGAGTATGGAGTAGAAATAGATTTAAGAGATGATATTAACGGAAATATATATATGGAACATGAACCTTTTATAAGTGGAAATGATTTTGAAGAATATATAAAAGAATATAATAAAGGAACAATGATTTTAAATATTAAAAGTGAAAGAATAGAATTAAAGGTTATAGAATTATTAAAAAAATATAATATAAATGATTATTTCTTTTTAGATTCTTCATTTCCAATGATTAAATTATTATCGGATAAAGGTGAAAATAATATTGCTCTTAGATTTTCTGAATATGAAGGTATTGATACTATTATAAATATGAGTGGAAAAGTAAAATGGATATGGGTAGATTGTTTTACAAGACTTCCAATTACGAAAGAAATAGAGGAAAAATTTCATCAAATGAAATACAAAATATGTATGGTTTCACCGGAATTACAAGGTCAAGACGAAAAATTAGAAGAATATGCTAATTATATAAAAAAGAATAATATTAAATTTGATGCAATATGTTGCAAAGAGTATAATATAAAACGTTGGAAGAAAATACTGGGTGAGTAGTATGTTAAAAGCAATAATTTTAGATTTGGATAATACAGTTTACAAATATGATGTATGCCATGAATTTGCTATAGATAAAACTTACGAATATTTGAAAAATATAACAGAAATATCTAAAAGTGATTTTTTTTCAATGCTTGATGAAGTAAAGAAACAGGTAAAGATAGACTTGAAAGATACTGCTTCTTCCCATAATCGATTATTTTATTTTCAAAAATTATTAGAAAATTTAAATATAAATCCATTAAATAAAGCGGATACAATGTATGAAATTTATTGGAATAATTTTTTTGAGAAAATGGTCTTAAGAAACGGTTGTATTGATTTATTTAAATATTTAAAACAAAATGATATAAAAATAGCTATATGTACAGATTTAACAGCATACTTACAATACAAAAAAATAGAAAAACTAAGAATTGATAGATATATAGATTGTATAGTAACTAGTGAAGAGGTTGGTGTAGAAAAACCAAATATAAAAATGTTTGATACAATTACTAAAAAGCTAGATATATTAAACAGTGAATGTATTTATATAGGTGATGATCCAATAAAAGATATAGAAGGTGCAAATAATTGTAATATTGAGGCCTTACTGATAGAAGATGATTTTTTTAAAATAAAAAAATATATAGAAGGAAGAATTTCAAATGAAAAATATTAAAAGTTTATTATTTAAAATTCCACAAAGTTTTTATAGATTTGTTTTAATTGGTGGTAGTGCTACTATATTGGATTTTATTATATATATGATAATATCAAACTACATTGATATATCGATTTCAAAGGTTATTTCTACGGGATTAGCTAGTGTATATTCATTCATTCTTAATAAAAAATGGACATTTTCTGATAAAAGGAATTTTTCATTATCCATTCTTTTTAAGTATATAGTAACTCAAATAATTAATATATTAGTTAATACAATAATTAATACTTTAGTATTTAGAGCAACAGCATTAAAAATTTTATCTTTTGTTATAGCAACATCAATATCAATGATGGTTAATTACTTACTTCAAAAAATATTTGTTTTTAAAAAAAAATTATAGGGATGTGATGAGATGGAAAAACATAAAAAAATTTGTTTATATACTTGTATTACTGGTCAATATGATGAGATACATGAGATAGAGAATAAAGAAGAAAATGTCGATTATTTGTTATTTACTAATAATAAAAATTTAAAATCTAATACTTGGAAAATAATATATATTGAAAATGAAGGATTGGATAATCAAAGACTCTCTAGAAAAATAAAAACATTAGGCCATCCTCTTATAAACAAGGACTACGAAATAAGCGTGTGGCAAGATGCATCAGTTATATTTAAAAAGAGTATAGTAGAATTTGTTAATACGTATTTAAAAAACAATGAATTTGCTGCATTTAAACACAATTGTAGAAATTGTATATATGACGAAGCAATTGAATGTATTAGGCTAGGTAAAGATGATAAAAATACAATTCTAAAACATGTTGATTTTCTAAAAAAAGAAAAATATCCTATTCAAAATGGTTTATATGAAATGACAGTATTTATAAAAAAACATAATAGTCATAAAGTAAAAGAAACAATGAATTTGTGGTTTGATATGATATGCAATTATAGTAAAAGAGACCAGCTTAGTTTTATGTATTGTATATGGAAAACAGGATTAAAAATTAGTGAAATACCATTGAGTGTTTGGAATAATGAATGGTTTACATGTAAAAAACATAATTATAATGAAAAAATAGAAAACTGTAAAATTAATTATGGCATGGAGCAAGAAAAATATAATTATCAATTAGATGAAATATTGCCATATAAAGTACAAAATAATACTTATATGGTGTCATCAAAAATTGCAGAAAATACTAACAACATTGAGATTAATATTTCTGATGTTCCATGTCTTAAATATTCAAAACTAACTATAAAAGGTATAAAACCGAACAACATCTATTATTTTAATTCAATAAATTACAATGGGGATAATATTTTTTATAAAAACGGAATTATTCAGTTACAAGGTAACTTCTCTAAAGGAGATAAGTTTACAATTTCTATAAATTTAGAGAAATTAAATAATTCAGAAAAATATGAGTTAATAGCAAAATTGAGTGAAAATAAAATAATTTTAGAAAATAAGATTAATAGTTATAAAAGTGAAATAGAAAGTTTAAAAGAAATAGAAAAAGAGTATAAAAAAGTAATTAATAGTAAAGGGTGGCTATTTTTGGAAAAACTACGTAGTTTTAGATTAAAAAAATAAACAATATAGTAATAAAAAAATATATATGATATAATTAGTAATGGAGGAGTTATGAAAAAGAAAGAATTAAATGATACAGCAATATTAGTTGATAATGTATATAAAAAATTTAAACTTGTATATGATAAGCCGTATACTTTGAAAGAAAGAATTTGTTTTTGGAAGAATGTTAAAGTTGGATATCATGAAGTTTTAAAAGGGATTAATTTGACAATAAAAAAAGGAGAAACAGTAGCTTTAATAGGTGTAAATGGTAGTGGTAAATCAACTCTATTAAAATTGATGACAAAAATTATATATCCTAACTCAGGTAGAATAGTTACAAATGGAAAATTAACATCTTTGCTAGAATTAGGAGCAGGATTTCATCCCGATTTTACAGGGCGTGAAAATATTTATTTTAACGCTTCAATTTTTGGACTTACAGCAGCAGAAATAGATTCTAGAGTTCAAGAAATAATAGATTTTTCGGAACTAGGTGAATTTATCGAAGCCCCTGTTAGAACTTATTCATCAGGTATGTACATGAGACTTGCTTTTGCAGTAGCAATCAATGTTGATGCAGAAATACTATTAATTGATGAAATCTTGGCTGTCGGTGACCAACATTTTCAAGATAAATGTTTTAAGAAATTAGAAGAATTAAAAGCTAGTGGAAAAACAATAGTTATTGTAAGTCACAGTCTAGGTTCAGTTAAAAAGCTTTGTGATAGAGCTGTATGGTTATATAATGGTGAAGTTAGACTAGATGGTAAAACATCAGATGTAGTAGAAGAATATTTAAAGGTGTGTGGATAATATGTTTAAAGAATTATATAATTATAGGCAACTTCTAAAAAGTAATGTTAGAAAAGAAATACGTGGTAAATACAAGGGATCATTTTTAGGTGTATTGTGGAGTTTTGTGAATCCATTATTAACAACATTAGTCTATGCTATAGTATTTCCATTTATTTTAAAAAATGCACAGGAACACTATACTACTTTTATTGTAATAGCAGTTTTGCCATGGAGTTTTTTTACAACTTGTATTGCACAAGGAACAAATTGTATTTTAGCTAATGGTGGTATTATAAAGAAAGTTTACTTTCCAAGAGAAATTCTGCCACTATCAATTGCAGTTAGTGGATTAATAAATTTTTTGATTTCATGTGCAATTATTTGTATATTTTTAATTTTTAGTGGAATAGGATTTAGTTGGTATCTTTTATTATTACCATTCATTATAATTATTGAATTTATATTAATAATAGGAATAATTTTAATTACAGGTGCTATAGATGTTTATGTTAGAGATTTGGAATATATAATAAACTTTTTTATTTCAATGTTATTCTATGCAACACCAGTTTTATATTCAATGAGTATGTTTCCTAAAAAAATTCAATTATTATTGCATTTAAATCCAATGACAACAATAATTGAAAGCTATAGAGATATATTTTATTATCAACAGATGCCAAATTTATTAGGATTATTTTTGGTATTAATATTTAGTTTAATACTTATGTTCATTGGAATCAAAGTTTTCAAGAAACTCGAAAAAGGTTTTGCAGAGGAATTATAATGAAATCAACAAAAATCGCAGGAGTAGTTGTTCTATATAATCCAACTGATAAAGATATAAGTAATATAAACTCCTATATATCAGATATTGATATATTATATGTAATTGATAATTCAATTAATAATAATGAAAAAAGACTACCAAAAAATAAAAAAATAAAATACATATTTAATAACGAAAATCAAGGAATACCAAAACCATTAAATACAGCAGCTAATCTTGCTAGAAAATTAGGTTATTCTTGGCTTTTAACGATGGATCAGGATACGCATTTTAATGATGGTGTGATAAAAGAAATAAAAAAAAGGATATTGGAATATGACACAGAAAAAATTGGAATTATAACACCTTGGCATAAGACAAAACTTAAAGTAAAAAAACCTACTGATAAGGTGGATCATCCACTTGATGTTATGACATCTGGAAATTTTGTTAATTTAGATATTCACAAAAAAATAAATGGTTTTAAGGAGTTTTTATTTATCGATGGCGTTGATATAGAGTATTGTTTAAACTTGAAAAAACATGGTTATGACATTCTGAGATTTAATGATTTAGAAATTGATCACAATCTAGGAGATATATTTTATAAGAAGTTTTTATGGAAGGATTTATTAATTACAAACCATAGTGCTATGAGAAGATATTATCAATGTAGAAATTATCATTATATTAAAGACATGTATAAAAACGATTTTAAAGATTTCTGTAATGTTTTAGTTAAAGTGAAATCAACAATATTAGGAATTATTTTGTATGAAAATCAAAAATTAAATAAGATCAAGGCATATTATAAAGGATATAAAGATTATAAAAATGGAAGAAGAGGTAAAAGTTATGAATAATTTAGTAGGAAAAGCAATTACAACATTGAAACAAGAGGGGTTTTATTCGTTATATGCTAAGACAAGTAATTACATAAAAATTAGGATTTCAAATAAAAACAAAACCTTTTTTGGCGATATTTTAATAGTAAATGGATGTATGTTACCACATCCACAGAGGTATAGAGTTGATCATCAAGTTGAACAATTAAGGGCAAGTGGTCTTCATACAGATAGAATTAATTTTAATGACCTAACTTTAGATAAACTTAAGTATTATAGGGGATTTATATTTTATAGATGTCCTATAACACCTATGATAGAAGATTTTATAGCTCAAGCAAAAAAAGAAAACAAGACTGTTTTTTATGATATTGATGACTTGGTAATAGATACAAAGTATACTAATAAAATAGATTTCTTGAAAACTATGTCTAAACAAGAAAAAGCTTTATACGATGATGGTGTAAATAGAATGAAAAAGACACTTTTACTATGTGATTATGCTATAACAACTACTGAAAGGTTAGCAACAGAACTTGGTAATTATGTGAAAGAAGTTTATATTAATAGGAATGTTGCAAGCGAGAGAATGGTTCAATTATCTCAAGAAGCGATAAATAATAAAGTAGAACATGATGACGTGGTTATTGGATATTTATCTGGAAGTATAACTCACAATCCTGATATGGAACTAATAAAAGATTCACTAATTAAATTCATGAAAAAATATGAATTCTTAAAATTAAAATTAGTTGGTGAAATAGGAATACCATCAGAATTTGAAGAATTCAAAAATAGAATAATTATCGAACCATTTGTGTCTTGGGAGAAACTTCCAAACATTATAGCATCTTTAGATATTAACCTAGCTCCATTAGAAAATACAATATTTAACGAAGCAAAATCAGAAAATAAATGGATGGAAGCAGCTTTTGTAAAGACAGTAACATTAGCAAGTGACGTAGGAGCTTTTAAACAGGTTATAAATGATGGCAAAGATGGTGTTTTATTCACTAATAAAAAAGAATTTGAAAGAAAATTAGAAAAATTAATTACAGATAAGGAATATAGAAGTAGAATTGCAGATAATGCATATAATAGGGTTATTAAAGAAAAGGTTACGACATATACAGGTCATGGTTTAGCCAAGTTTATAAAGAGCAAATTAAATAGAAACATTGCATTTGTTTTGCCTTCAACAAATGTTAGTGGTGGTGTTAATGTAATAATCAAGCATATAAATATTTTAAAAAATAATGGATATGATGTTACCATAATTAACATGGATGATAACAATGATGATTTGATTACTAATGATTATTGTATTAGAGTTATTAAATACAATAAAACTGAATTTTATGGACATTTTGACACGATGGTTGCATCTCTTTGGACAACATTAAAATTTATAAAAGAATATCCAAACGTAAAAAATAGAATGTATCTTGTTCAAGGGTTTGAAACCGATTTTGGTGCATTTGGAAATTACATGAGAATTGAAGCTAACTCCACTTATGAGGATGAAACAAATGTAAAATATATAACTATTTCTAAATGGTGTGAAGGATGGCTTAATGATACTTATGAAAAAAATGTAAAATATGCTCCTAATGGCATAGATTTGAACAAATTTACATATAAGAAAAGAAACTTTGGTGGAAAAATCAAAATACTTGTAGAAGGAAATAGTAGTGATTATTATAAAAATGTCGACGAAAGTTTTAGAATTGTTGATAAACTTGATAAAGAAAAATATGAGATTCAGTTTTTATCTTACCAAGGTGAGCCAAAAAAATGGTATTATGTAGATAAGTTTATGCATAAGGTTCCATATGAAGAAGTAGCTAAAGTTTACCAAAATGCTGACATTTTATTGAAATCAAGTTTATTAGAAAGTTTTTCATATCCACCACTTGAGATGATGGCTACAGGTGGGTTAGTAGTTGTAACTCCAAATAATGGAAATGTTGAATTTATTAGAGATAATGAAAATTGTTTATTTTATGAAACCGGTAATATAGATGATGCGGTTGAAAAAATAGAAAAACTAAGATTGGATAAAGAATTAAGGAATCAATTAATAAAAGGTGGATTAGAAACAGCAAAGAGTAGAAATTGGAGTAGTATAGAAAAAGAAATAATTGATTTATATGATATTAGTAAATAAAAGGTGTATTTATGTTTGAAATATGTAAGAAATTGTTAGATTGGATAAAAAAAAGTCGAATAAATAGAATACTTATTGTTGCTATCATATTCTCAACTTTGTTTAGAATATATTTAGCTGTTAAAACTCCTCTATATGCTCAGGCAGGCGCTGATTTTGATGATTATTTGTTTGTTAAGTATGCACTAAGTATTTTATCTGGTGGGTGGCTGGGACCATTTGATTGTAAAACACTAGCTAAAGGTGCATCATACTCTGTTTTTTTAGCAGTTAATTATTTACTTGGTATTCCATATTCTTTAGAATTAATACTTACATATATTACAGCAGTTATATTATTTATAATTGCAATTAGAAAGTTAATTTCAAATAAATATTTTTTATTAACCAGTTACTTATTTTTACTATTTTCACCTGTTATGTTTCATATAGAAAATGTTCAAAAAATTTATAGAGGTGGATTAATAGTTTCTTTTGCATTAATTATTATTTCTGCTGCTATAGGATTATATACAAGTAGGAACGACAGTAGGAAAACACAATTAAAATGGTCATTATTATTAGGTTTTTCGTTATCATTTTTTTGGTTCTTGAAAGAGGACTCAATTTGGATATTGCCATTTGTATTGGGGATTATTCTAATAACTATCATTTCATCTATATTACAAAGAAAAAAAATAATTTCCAGAATTTTTATAAGTATTATTCCTATTATTTTATTATTTAGTTCAATACTTTTATATAGTTATACAAATTATAAGTTTTATGGTGAATTCACCATTACTGATAGAAGTGGGACTTATTTTAAAGAATTTATTGCAGATATATTGCAAATTGAAGATGACGAAAATTATCAAAATGTTTGGATAACTAAAAAAATGATGTATAAAGCAATAGATGTTAGTCCAACGCTGCAATCTATAAAACCATATATTGATGATATGTATAAAAATTCATGGGCATTAAAAGAAAATGGTGAAATAGAAGGAGATATGATTTACTGGATTATTAAAGAGAAAGTTAGTGATGCAGGGATATATGATAAAGGTGGAGAATATGTAAATAAATTTTATCAAAAAATTGATACAGAATTAAATTCTGCCTTTAAAACAGGAAAGTTAAAAAAATCAAAGGATAAAATTTATTTATCTTCAATGGCTAAAGGATTTACGATTAATGAAATAGAAAAGTTCAATAAGAAAGAAACGAAATCTGCTATTGACACCATTATTACTTATAAAGAAAATGAAACTAGTATATATGAGGCAACTGGAGATTACAATAATATTTTAAATATGCAATATCTAACAAATTCAACTATTATTTTACCTGGAACTGGAAAGAAAAAGTTGGAATTTATTAATGTAATTGTTAATATAGATACTAAAATAGTAGAAATTTATCAAAAAACAGGGAATTTAGTATTTTCAATTTCTATCATAGGTCTTATTCTATTGATAATAGAAGCAATATATAATTTTGTAACTAAAAAGAATAATAAGTATTATGAAATTGCATTAATACTCATATGTTTATGTTCTTCAGCTACGGCTTTGTTTATAGGTGTTGAATGGTTTTGTAGTTGGTTTGGGTTCTTTAAAAATAGGTATATTTATAATTATACTTGTGGAATATTTCCAATACTTCAAATACTTGAATCAATAGGAATATATATTTTATTTATTAATATTATTAATATTTTTAGACAAATAACTAATAAGTATTTACAAAGAAAAAAGAATAATATAAAATTGAAACAAGGAGAGTAATTATGAGAAAAGTAAAAACGGAAGAATTAAAGGGTAAAAAGATAGCTGTGTTAATACCATGCTATAATGAATCAAAAACAATAGAGAAAGTAATAAAAGATTATAAAAAGGTATTGCCAGAGGCTGACATTTATGTATATGATAACAATTCTAGCGATGGAACTGATAAGATAGCAGAAAAATCAGGGGCAATTGTTAGATATGAATACAAACAAGGAAAAGGAAATGTTATTAGATCAATGTTTAGAGATATTGATGCAGATTGTTATTTAATGATTGATGGTGATGATACATATCCAAAGGAAAATGCTAGAGAGATGTGTGAACTTGTATTGAGTAAAAAAGCAGATATGGTAATTGGTGATAGATTGTCATCTACATATTTTCAAGAAAACAAAAGACCATTTCATAATTTTGGAAATGTATTAGTTAGAGGGTTGATTAACAGTCTTTTTAAGAGTAATGTTAGAGATATAATGACTGGTTATCGTGCATTTAGTTACGAATTTGTAAAAACATTTCCAGTTCTTTCAAAGGGTTTTGAAATAGAAACAGAAATGACTATTCATGCTTTAGATAAGAATTTTCTATTAAAAGAAATTCCAGTTGAATACAGAGATAGACCTGAGGGAAGTGTATCAAAATTAAATACATTTAGTGATGGATTTAAAGTCTTAAAAACAATAGGTAGACTGTTTAAAGAATATAAACCAACAATATTCTTTAGTTTAGTAAGTTTATTATTCTTAATAATATCATTAATATTTGGTGTTCCTGTATTTATAGATTATTTTAAAACAGGAATTGTTCCAAGGTATCCAACTTTAATTTTCTCAGGATTTATGTTGATGATATCTGTCTTAATGTTTATATGTGGAATTATTCTAGAAGTTGTTGTTAAGAAACATAGGCAATTGTTTGAATTGATTTTAATTAAAACAAGAAAAGATTAGATATAAGTATTATGTAAGTAAATATTCTGTAATTTGAGTATTTACTTATTTATTATATGAGGTGTTATAGATGAATATTTTTAATAAACTAAAAGATAACAAACTATTTCAACAAATCTTTAAATTTGGAATTGTTGGAGGAATAGCATTTATTATCGATTATGGAATTATGGTTATTAGTAAAGAATTATTAGGATTTAGTATATTATTATCAGCAGCTTTAGGTTTTACTATTTCTGTAATCTTTAATTATATTGCAAGTATTAAATGGGTATTTGATGTAAATAAAGAAAAAGATGAAAAGAAAAATTTTGTATTATTTATAATATTTAGTGTTATAGGATTAATTCTTACAGAAGTTATTATGTTTATTGGAACTGATATTATAAATATAAATTATTTAATTGTAAAAATAGCTGCAACGGCTATAGTAATGGTCTTTAATTTTATTACAAGAAAAATGTTTTTAGAATAATTTTGGAAAAGGAATCTAGGAATCTCTTTTCCTTTTTATGTGGAATTTTATATATTTACAATACTTTCTAAATCAAATATAATATTCTTATATGGTTCAAATGAAAAAGAGGTTAATTATTATGGAAAAAATTTCAGTTATTGTTCCTTGTTATAATGAGGAAGAAACAATTAATTATTTTTACAAAGAAATAACTAAAATTGCAGAAAAGCTAAAAAAGTATGAATTTGAATTTTTATTTGTAGATGATGGTTCACGTGACAATACTTTAGATGTTATTAAAAAACTATCTAATACAGATAAAAGAGTTAGATATATTTCTTTTTCAAGAAATTTTGGAAAAGAAGCTGCGATGTTTGCAGGTTTAGAACATGTTGATGGTGATTATGTAACTATAATGGATGCTGATTTACAAGATCCACCTGCTATGTTAATAGATATGTTAGATATTATAAAAAAAGATGGATATGATGTAGTTGGAACTAGAAGAGTAACAAGAAAAGGAGAACCTCCTATTAGAAGTTTTTTTGCTAGATGTTTTTATAAAATAATTAATAAAATGTCTAAAATTGAAATGGTTGATGGAGCTAGAGATTATAGATTAATGAAACGCCAAGTAGTTGATTCTATTCTTTTACTTCAAGAATATAATAGATATTCGAAAGGACTTTTTAGTTTTGTTGGATATAATACAAAATGGCTAGAATATGAAAATGTAAAACGCATAGCAGGAGAGACTAAATGGTCTTTTTGGAAACTTTTTAAATATGCCTTAGAGGGAATAGTTGCTTTTTCAACAACACCTTTATCACTTGCGGCTATATTAGGTATTATTATGTGTTTTGTCTCATTTATAACAATTTTAGTAATAATTATAAAAACTCTTATATTTGGAGATCCTGTTGGTGGTTGGCCTTCAATGGTTTGTATTATTTTATTTGTTAGTGGTATTCAATTATTATGTATGGGAATAATTGGACAGTATCTAGCAAAAACATACTTAGAAACAAAGAAAAGGCCTATATATATAATTAGAGAAACGGAAAAAAGCAAATAAACGTCAAATT
>CAKPMH010000020.1 GCA_934167935.1 uncultured Bacilli bacterium | reverse complement strand
TTGTTCACCACTTTTAAGAACAAGACATACCTGTGATATTATAAATTCTAATAAGATAAAAGTAATATATGATGATCAAATAGAAGAAAGAAATTGTGGAGTTTTAACAAATACGAAAATAGATAATTTAGAAACAGTTCCAGAATTATTTAAAAGGGTTAATTTATTTTTAGATGAAATCAAGAAAAAATATAGAGGTTAAAATATACTTTTAGTAACACATGGTGGCGTAGCTAGGGCAATCTATTTTTATTTTAATGAATTGCCAGAAGATGGACAGGTGGAAAAATATTTGCCAGATAATTGTGAAATAAGAGAATATAGTTTTAATTAATTTAAATAAAAATTGATATATGCATAATACACATTATATTATTTCAGTTTGTATGTCAGAACATAGTCAGTTATACCCAAACATATAAAAAGCAACTATTCATAATTAACGAACACGGCATGTTGAGTGTGTATGCGTGTTAAATAGGCAATAAGCCCTTATAAATAAAGAGAAAATCGACTATTCAGTAGGGTTCCAAAAATGGTGAAAAAGTGATAAAAAATTGATGCTTTTATTGATTTTTGAAAAAAATATTGTGGAGGTTGTTTGTGGAAAATATGTTTCCACATACTATATAAGATTGCATGTGTTGTAGAGTTAATAATAAATATAAAAACTTTGATATACAGTAGAAAATACAATTGAGAATAAAGATTTTTGTAAATTTATAAACTTTATAATTAATGAAAATAATATACATTTAAAAAGAAATATTTATTATGTTATTGATTCAGCTGATATTTTAATTAAAAATGCTAAAGAAATATTTAAAAAATCTTTAATAATTGGTATTGGATGTAAAGAAATTTCTGCTGAGAATTGAAAAATAAAATATTAGAACATGATATTAATCTTGATTGGACTTATGGATACAGTGGGGAAGATCTTTTATCTATTTCAAAAGAAACAATTAATAATAGTATAAATCTTTATAATGAATGTATTTCAAATAATATTTGTTATTTTGATACTTCATTAGATAGATATGAAACATATAATGATATTTATAAATATATAGAAAGTAATATTGAGGTATAATTATGGATAGAATATTTTTATTTGATCTTGGAAATGTTTTAGCAAAATCTTTAGATGATTATGGTTTGTATAATAAATTAAATTGTAAAATTTCATATGATGAATTTTCACAATATTGGTGGGGTGATGATTTAGTATTAAAAGCTCATATGGGGCTTGTCACAGATGACGAACATGTTGAAGCATTATTAAAGTTTTGTAAAAGTGATTTATCAATTAATCAATTTTATGAAATATATAATAGTTTAGATAATTCTTTATATGATGAGACTATGGAAATTATAAATGAATTAAAAAATAAAGGATATAAAGTTGGACTATTATCTAATCTTAGGCTAATGGATTACAAAAGATATGAAGAGCAAATTAAAAAAATAAATTTTGATTACTTATTTTTATCATATGAAATTAAATGTATAAAACCATCTAACGATATTTATTTACAAGTTATTAATGCACTTAATTGTGAAGCAGATAATATAATATTTTTTGATGATAATCAAAAGAATGTAAATGGAGCAAAACAACTTGGCATTAACGCTTATCAAGTAACAGGCGAAAATATAAAAGAAATTTTTTATAAAATAATAAATATATAATATAAATTTATGCTAATTTTTTTATAAGAAGGTTATATATACATAAAAAAACATTCTTAATAGTTATACGTTTATTATGAAGTAGTCAATTATAAACATACACATAAAATACAATTATTCATAATAGACATTCATATCATGTGGAGTGTGTTTCAGTACTATGTCGAAAAAATAAGGAATCAAAATTATAATATAATTGAAATATTTCACTTTTTCATAATTTATTTGATATTAAAGATGGTGAAGACTGTATTAATGATATTATGAATTTTTTATATGAGATAAATGAATGTGATGATTATAATAAACTATCTGAAGAAACATCATTGCAAAAGAAAATAAAAGAACAATTATTATGTAATGAGAAATTTTATTTAGACCTGGGAGTTTTGAAGAAAGAAAATTATTAAAAAAATTTAATCTAGTTTGTTTATCGTATGCTTGCATAAACTATAAGTATCAAGTTGGCTAAAAAAGGAGAAGGTAAATTTATAGTAATTTCTAATTAAAATCTTTTTTTAAATTTATGTAAGAAAGAAATATTATAAATTTTTGCAGTTAAACTAACTAGTAATATTAGAAAAACTTTTTTGAAGAGTTATACAACATATTGTTTAGGAAGAACGATTATTGTATTATATTTATTTTCATCATAACCACTATCGGTATGCAAGTCTGGAAGCACATAGGAAAATTAATATTCAATATGCCTGTTTTAGTAGAAGCTATAAAAATTTCAGATAGAATGGTAAGAAAATTGATGAGGTTATTTTTATGAAAATTATCAAATATAATGTTAGTTATATAAATAGTAATTTGTTGAAATGGAGGAAGGATTATGAAAAAAACAATTTTAACTATTTTATTATGTGGGGTTTTGGTATTGGGAATGACTGGTTGTAAAAAGCAAAAAAATGAATTTGATATAGGAAATAAGTCTGATATTAATGTCTCACAAAATGATGTTATAATGACTATTAAAGAAGGAACATTAACAAATAAAAGTGCAACTTTAGTTTTAACTAATAATAGCGACAAAAATTTTCAATATGGAAATCCATATGAAATAGAAATTAATAAAGATGGAGAATGGCATAAAATAAATGTTGAATTATATTTTACTCTACCTATATTTGAACTTTCTGCAAAAGAAAGTAAAGAAATTGAACTTGATTGGGAAAATTCATATGGTAAACTTGCAAAAGGAACTTACAGAATTATAAAAGAAATTGACTATGAATACGAAGAAGAAAAATATGAAAATTTCAATGTAGCAGTTGAATTTAATATTTAATAATAAATTACAATTTATTTAACTCTACTTTTAATAGGTGTTAAATAGTAGATATATGATATAAAATAATTTTATGGAAGGAGTTAATTTTATGAATCAAGAAAAAATTGGAAAATTAATTGCTGAATGTCGTAAGGAAAAAAAGATGACACAAGTAGAGTTAGCAGATAAATTAAGTGTTACTGATAAATCGGTAAGTAAATGGGAAAATGGAAAATGTTTGCCTGATGTATCTTTATATAAAGACTTATGTAATATTTTAGGAATTACTTTAAATGAGTTTTTTGCAGGTGAAAAAATTAAAGAAGAAAAATTTAAAGAACAAGCAGATATTAATTTATTTAATGCATTAGAAAATAGTTCATTTACATTAAAAGAAAAAATAAAATATTATGATAATAAATGGGATAAAGAGCATTTTTTTGAATTAACAATTGCAATGATTATTATTGTAGGATTTATAATTTATGGATTTGTAAAAGATAATGGAATACAATTTATATTTATGATTGTAGGTTTTACTTATGGAATATGGGAAACTAATAGAAAAAAATCATATATAGAAAGAAATGTGTATAAACAAGTTAATAACAAAAAATAATATTTAAATAATATTATAAAATAATCTACAAATTACAATTTATCTAACAGATCAGAATTTTTATTCTGATCTGTTTCTATTAATAGAAGAATGCAAATAAAAAAAGAATGTTCTAGAAATCAAAATTAATAAAGTAGAAAATAAAATAGTAAATGACTTTGATGAAGATGTTTTTACTGCATTGGTTGATTATATAGTTATTGAAGGATATGGTGCAACTAGAAAAAAAGACCAATTTATGATAAGATTTATATGTGAGACAAATTTTAAGAATGTGGGAAAACAATATGTTCGTTGTTTTGGTACTCATCACGTTGAGTGCGTATGTGTGATGGAGGAAAATGTATGTGTGTAAATAAAAAAATTCTTATTAGTGATTATGATCAAACATTCTATTTGAATGATAATGATATGGAAAAAAATAAGATTGCTATAAAAGAATTTAGAGAAAAAGGAAATTTATTTGTTATCGCAACAGGTAGAAGTTATTTTGATTTTAGGAATAAAGCAATTTTATATAATATTGACTATGATTATGTAATTATAAATCATGGAGCAACTATATTAGATAAACAAAATAATATACTTGCTAATTTTCCGTTAAAGAATGAAATTATACCTTATATAAAAAGAGATTTAAGATTAGATAAATTAGTTAAAGGATTTTGTTGTAGTAAATTAGAAAGTAGAGTTGATTTCAACTATAAAGATTTAACAAAGATTAATGTTAAATATGATACAAAAGAAGATGCAACTAATATATATGAAGAGATTAATAAAAAATATTCTGAAGATATTAATTTATATTTTGTAGCAGAAAATTCATTTGAAATAATATCTAATGAAACAAACAAATCTAAAGCTATAGATTTATTATTAAATAGATTAAATTTATTAAAAGAAAATGTATATACAATAGGCGATGGTTATAGTGACGTTGAAATGATAAAAAATTTTAATGGATATACTATGAAAGAGTCGGTAGATGAATTAAAGAAAGTAGCAAAAAAAGAATATGCTAGTGTGTCAGATTTAATAAAGGAAATTATTTAGGTGGTTGCGTGAAAAATAAAAGATTAGAAGAAAATATTATAATTACAATTAATGCTTTAAAAAAAATAATGGTATTATTTTTAGGCCCTTTTTTAACGGCTTATTTTATAAAAAAATCACAAGAAAGTGTAGTTGATTTATCAATTTATTATATTTTTTCCTATTTTTTACTTGCTGTTGGTAGTTTTATTGTTGCAAGTATTATAAAAACTAAATTTAGGATTGGAATGTTTAGAATTGGTGTTATATTTAATTTTTTTTATATAATGTCTATTATTATTTTAAAAGAAAAAATAATTAATCATTTGGAATTTATATCAATTCTTTATGGGATATCATCTAGTGCTTATTGGTTTCCATATAATTTATTTGTTATAAATAAAATTGATAATAGTGAAAGAACTAGATATACTGTAAAATCTAAAATTATTTCATCCGTTGTAGGGGTATTGAGCCCGATTTTATTAGGATCATTAATTACTGTTACTAATTATGAATTAACTGCATTAATTATACTTTTTATATCTTTTATACAGATAATTCTTTCATTTATGTTGTCTACTGAAAAAGAAAGTAATTTATCTAAATTTAACTTAAAAAAGACTTGGAATAAATTAAAACATAATAGGCAAATAAAAATAATGACATTGGTTGAATTTTTTATTGGTATGAATGTAAGCGATGGTGCATTAGAAGTTTTAATGACTATACTTATATTTAATTCTTTTAAAACAAATATGAATTTAGGAATAATTACTTCAATAACAACAATATTATCTATAATATTTGTTCATATTTATGGAAAAATATATAAAAAAAGAGATGATAAAAATATTATAATGGTTTCTAGTATATTACCAGTTATTTCTGTTTTAATTTTATTATTATATAAAAACAATGTAACTATTATAATTTATAATTTATGCTATGTAATTTTTACTGCATTATTAACATTGACAAGAGAAATAAGATTATTTAATCTTTCTGATAGTTATATTGTTGATAAAGAAAATCAAAGTGAGTTTTTTGCGGTAAGGGAAGCAATATTAAATTGTGGCAGAATAGTTGGATATTTATTACTACTTTTTGCTGGTATAAGTAAAAATGTAGTGATTTTAAATATTGTTATGGTTCTTTTAACACTATCAATATTAATAATGGGTTTAAATATAAGAAAAATGGATAAATTTGAATAATAAAAAATTATTAATAATTGACAATTTAATATATATTTGTTAGCATAGAGATTAATTTTAAAAGGAGAAATAATATGGAAAAAGTAACTATTAATGAATATGTATTAAAAGATCCTAAATTTAAAGAAGATAGAACAGTTGTTAATATAAGTGATATACATAGTAACATAACTGCACTAAGCAATATAGAAAAATTATTAGAGGAAATAAAAGTAAATTATATTTATATTCCAGGCGATTTAATTGATAGTATAGATAATATACATAATGAAGAAATAATTAGTTTATTAAAAAAGATTGGAAATATATCACCAACATTTTTATCATTAGGTAATCATGAAATGTGTGGGTTATCTTACCAAAATGGCAAAAAGAAAGAAATAGAATCAGATAAATATGTTGAATATTTTAATTCCATTATGAAACAAACAAATTGTATTTCTATGATTTCTGATTTTTCAAAGATAGAATTATCAGATGATTTATCAATAAGCGCGATAAATGTACCATTTTCATATTACGGAAAAAAAGAAAAAATAATACAATATAAAAAAATATTAGAAGGATCAAAAGAAATAATTAATAAAGATAAATTTAATATATTATTACTTCATTCACCAAATTCTTTAATTCAGAATGGAAAAATAGATAAATCTTCAGAAATTATTAAAAATATGAATTTAATATTATGTGGACATAATCATGGTGGATTAATGCCAATATTTGCTCAAGATTTATTGAAAGGTCATCGTGGATTGGCTGGACCATATGCTAAAATATTTCAACCAAATGCATATGGTATATATAATGAAGATGATACATCAGTATTAATATCAAATGGTGTTACTAAAATATCTTCTACATCTGAAGCTGGTAAGATAAATAAAATATTAAATAAAATATATTTGCCAGAGATAGATCTTATCCATATGGAACAAGCTGATGAACATTTATTAAAATTGAAAAATAGAAGTATACATAAATTTTAAACTACTAAAAGTAGTTTTTTTGTAAATGAATAATAAAAATGTTATAATACTATTCAATTAGGTGCGTGATTGTATGTTAGATGAGGAAAAAATATTAGTATTAGATAAAAATAATAAAGATATCACAGCAAATGTAATCAATTATACTGCTTCTTTTATTGTTGCTAAGTTTGATAATAAAATTTATCAGTATAAAACTACAAATTTAAAAATAATAGTGAGTTCAGAAATACTTGATAACTGTATAATTACAACACCAAATTTAACACTTTCAAATGTTTTAAAAGCAATTAAATTTAATAATTTTATAAAAGTTTTTTTTAAAAATGGTAAAAACAAAATTTATGAAGAATCAGAGTTAATTATTAAAGATAATATTTTAAATAATTATGGAATTTCAAATGTATTTAGCTATTTTAAGGAAATGGCATCGAATCTTAAAATAAATGAAGTAAATCCTGAATTATCAGAAGAAAATGATGATTTTGAATTTTTAAGTAAAATTTATGAAAAAATTAATTTTATTTCTGAAGATTCAGTAGTAAATGAATATATATATGGTATAAAAAATATAAATATTTCTTCTAAAAATTATAAAAAAATTTATCCATTTAGTTTTAATTTAAGTCAAAAAAAAGCCGTAAAAAACGCTTTTTCACATAAGATAAGTATTATTGAGGGACCTCCTGGTACAGGAAAGACACAGACTATTTTGAATATCATATCAAATGCTATTATAAATAATAAAACAATAGCGGTTTTATCAAATAATAATAGTGCTACTGATAATGTATATGAAAAATTAGAGGATAAAGAATTGGGATCTTTATGTGCTAAATTAGGTAAAAAAAAGAATATAGACAAATTTTTAATTGAACAAAAAAATATAAAAAAATACCCAGACAATTGGAATTTAAAGGATGAAGAAGTTTCAGAAATTATGTTAAATTTAGCGACTATGGATGATGATATTGAGTGGTATTTAAAAGAAAAAAATAAATTAGCACTCTTAAAGCAGGAATTAGATGAACTAAGCGTAGAAGAAAAGTATTTTAAAGAAAAAAACAAAAATTTAACCTTAAATAGTATCTTTTTACCAAATTTTAATTCATTAAAATTGCATAATTTTTTAATGTTTTTAAATAAGCAAAAAAATAATAAGGAATATTTTAGTAAAAAAGTTCAACTATTATCATATATAAAATTTAAATTTTTTAATAAAGAAATTTATAAAAATAAAATTGAGGTTATTTTAGATTCATTAGAGCTTTTATATTATAGAAAAAGAATAAGTGAATTACGTTTTACAATTAATGAAGAGGAATTAAAGTTTAAAAATTTAAATTTGGAAGAAATATTTAGACAATACACAAATAAATCAATGAAAATACTAAAAAATATTGTTTATAAAAATTACAATAATAAAAAAATTTATAATGTAAAAAGTATTAAAAATACAATAGAATTAATAAAAGATTATCCAGTAGTTTTAAGTACAACATACTCTTTTTTAAATTCTATAGATGATAATTTTATGTTTGATTATATTATTATTGATGAGTCTTCACAGGCAGATTTAATTTCAACTTTCCCTGTTTTTACGAGAGCTAAAAATATAGTAATAGTTGGTGATTCAAAACAATTACCTAATATAGTTGATAGTAATAATAAGGATAAGTATAATGAAGTATTTAAAAAATATAATATTGCTAAAAGGTTTAATTATACTGAATATAGTTTATTAAATTCTGTAAAAAAAGTTGATAATATTTTAGAACCTGTAATATTAAAAGAACATTATAGATGTCATCCTAAAATTATAAATTTTTGTAATAAAAAATTTTATGACAGTCAATTAATTATATTATCAAATTCATCAAATAATGAACCAATAAAACAATATAAATGTGTAAGAGGTAACCATGCTAGAAAAAATAATAACAGTTGGTTTAATGATAGACAAGCAAGAGTAATAAAAAATGAAATTATTCCACAAGAAAATATAGATATATGTAATGATTCAGTTGGAATAATTACACCATATAAAGAACAAAAGAAATATTTAAAAAATATTTTCAATTGTGATAATTTAACAATTGATACAGTGCATGGTTTTCAAGGAAGAGAAAAAAATACTATTATTTTTAGTACTGTTGCTAATGAAATAACTAAATTTTTGGATAACCCAAATTCTATAAATGTTGCTATTTCTAGGGCTATTGATAAATTATATCTTGTTACTCCATACGAATATAAATCTAAAGATAATTCAAATATATCTAATTTAATTAGTTATATTAAATATAATAATTTTGAAGTAATTCAAAGTAAAGTTGTTTCTATATTTGATTTGTTATATAAAGTAAATGAAAAAGAAAAAAATAACTATTTAAGAACACATAAAATATTTTCAAAATTTGATTCTGAAAATATAACTTATAATACAATAAAAGAAATATTAAAAATGGATGAATATAAAACTTATGAAGTAAAAGATAAAGTGTATCCTTTAAGAAAGGTTGTTACAAATAGAAAAATATTAACAGAAGAAGAATTGAAATTTATTAGGTATAATTCACATATAGATTTTCTTATATATAATAAATTTGATAAACAACCTGTATTAGCAATAGAGGTTGATGGTTATTATTTTCATAATAAAAAACAACAAATTATAAGAGATAGAAAAAAAGATAGTATATTAAAAAAATGCAATATTCCAGTATTAAGACTTAAAACTAATGAGTGTATGGAACAAGAAAAAATAATAATGAAGTTAAATGAAATAATAGCTAAAAAACAAAGTTAATGTTATTATAGTGTTGATACATTAAAAAATAAATAAATTTGTAAATATGATTGACTAGAGAATTCATTTTGATTTAAACTGGTATTAATGATAAGTAGGTGAAAAATATGAATAATAAGTGGAATTTAGAAAAATTAGAAAAACAGGCTATATCAAATCAAAATTTTGATGACTTTGTTTTGAGGCAATCTAAAATTTTAGATTGTAATAATTTAAGTGTTTTAGATATAGGGTGTTCAAATGGTTTTAAGACACAGATGCTTTTTGATAAATATGAAAATATTAATAAAATAGTTGGAATTGATATTGATGATAAGGCAATTAATGAAGCTAAAACTAAATTTAGAGATAATACTAAATATACTTTTGAATTAAAGAGTATTGATAATTTAAATGAGGAAAATAAGTATGATATTGTTTGTTTATCATATGTATTGCAGCATTTAGAAAATCCAGAGTTAATTATTAAGAAATTAAAAAAATTGCTTACTGATAGAGGTATTTTAATTATTAAAGTCCCAGATGATAGTTTTAAACATTGCTTTCCTGATAATGAACACTTATTAGAAAATATATTTGAACTTTATGAAAATGAAATAATGCCTAAAAAAAGTATAACAAAATTTACGGATAGATATATTGGAAAAAAGGTTTATAATTATTTAAAAAATTCAAAATATAATGATATACATCTTTATTACAATGTATCAGATACAATTGGTAAATCATTAGAAGAAAGAATAAAATTATTTGAATCTACAATATATTTTAGAAATGCAAATAACATTCATTTAATAGATGATAAAATTAAAAATGAAATGAATGAATTATTAAATAAATTACGTAAAAAATTTGAAGATGAGAATTTTTATTATACAATGTCTGTACTTTATTACATTGCTAAAAAATAATAGTAATAGCACTATAAATTGATATAATTTTTTGTTATAATATTATAAGAGGTGAATGATATGAATAAAAATATAAAAAATATAGTAGGTGTGGTAGTTGTAACAATATTAATTATGGTGAATGTATTTTTGCTTTATATTGATAATAAAAATGTGAATACAAAAAAAGTAAAAGAAGTTTCTAGTTTAATAGAACAACAAGAGAAATTACAAAGTAAATTTAAAATAGATGGATATACATTTGAAAATCCAAATGTTATATTAAATCCTTATGGAACATCTCCTTTAACAGCTCTAGTTTTATTTAAAACAGAAAAAATGGAAGAAGTTAAAGTAACAATTGAGGGAAAAGATGAAAATACAACATTTACACATTCCTTTAGTAAGGCAAAAGAACATTACTTACCAATATATGGACTTTATGCAGATACACAAAATAAAGTAATTATAGAAATTGGTGAAGAAAAAAAAGAATTAACTATTAAAACAGATAAATTACCAGATAATATGGTATTACCTGAATCAGTTAATGCAGTTAAAGATAAACTTGGAAATGAATTATATTTTTATACTCCATCAAGTATGGGATATACATGTGCATATGATGTTAATGGTGATGTTAGATGGTATTTAACTAATTATGCATTATGGAAAATCGATAAATTAAAAAATGGTCATTTACTTGTAAGTACAGAAAGATTAATTAATAGTCCATATTATATGACTGGATTATACGAAATGGATTTATTAGGAAAAATATATTATGAGTATAGTCTAGAAGGCGGATATCACCATGATTATTATGAAATGGAAAATGGAAATTTATTAATTTCAAGTGATAATTTTAATAGTGGAGATGGAACTGTTGAAGATTATATTGTTGAAATGGATAGAAAAACAGGTAAAATTGTAAAAAAATATGATTTAAAAGATATATTAAATGAAAAAGATGGTCAAAGTGAAAATTGGTCAAGTTATGATTGGTTTCATAATAATTCTGTATGGTATGATAAAAAAACAAATTCTATAACATTATCTGGAAGACACATGGATGCTGTTATAAATATTGATTATAAAACAGGTAAATTGAATTGGATTATAGGTGATTCAACAAATTGGAGTAAAGAATATCAAAAATATTTCTTTAAACCAGTTGGAGATAATTTTGAATGGCAATGGAGCCAACATGCTGCTATGATTACCCCAGAAGGATATGTATTCTTATTTGATAATGGAAATAATAAATCAAAAAATAAAGAGGAATATGTAGATGCAAGTGATTCTTATTCAAGAGGCGTAATGTATAAAATAAATACAAAAGAAATGACAATTGAACAAATTTTTGAATATGGAAAAGAACGCGGTAGTGAATTTTATTCACCATACATTTCAGATGTTGATTATCTTGATAAAGATCATTATATTATTTTATCTGGTGGAATTGTTTATAAAGATGGAAAAAATTCAAATCAACCCGCTGGTCTTGGTGGATATGATAAATTAGTATCAGATACTGTTGAATTAAAAGATGGTGAGGTAATTTTTGAAATGAAATTGCCAACAAATACATATAGAGTAGAAAAAATGAGTTTATATAATGATGATGAAAATTTTGAACTTTCAAATTCTAAAAGACTTGGTAGTTTAGGTAAAACAAAATTAAAATCATCTAAGATTACATTTAGTTTAAAAGATAATAAAATTGATAAAGAATATAAATCTCATGATATTAATATTACAAAAGAAATAGATAGATTAGTAGTAAAAGGTCGATTTAAAAAAGGAACTAATGTTAATATTATCTTATATAAAAATTTAAAAACTAAGATATATAATTTCCCAGTAAGTAAAAAACCTTATACAGCACTTTGTGTAGATATTTTAACAGATTTAGAAACTGAAAAGGGTATATCTGTTACAAAATATATTAATAGTGATGGTTTAAATGGTAAATATTCTATTTATATAGAAATAGATGGCAAATTATATAATACAGAAGAATATGTTGAATTCTAAGGTAATTTTACAAAATATTTTAATAAGTGATGTTAAAAAAATTATGATTTAAGTTATAAAGAATATTTAATACAAATATATGATGCTTTTGCTCATAATTATAAAAAATTAGAGATAAGAATTAAGTATTTAGAAGAAAATAAAAATAGAACCAGAATATTCACATTTGTGAATATTTTTATTTGAATTTATTAATTTAATAAGTTATAATAATAAAGTATTAAGTGGGTGAATTATGAAGGTAATTATTGCAGAAAAACCTAGCCTAGCAAGAAATATAATGGACGCTATAGGTAATATGAAAAAAAATAATGGTTATTTTTCTAATAATGAGTATATAGTTACATGGGCTTTTGGACATTTATTTAGTTTATATGATATAGAAGATTATGAAGAAAATTCTGATAAAAAATGGAAAATGGATAATTTACCTTGTTTTCCAGAACAATTTAAATTTAAATTAAAAGAAGATAATAATAAAAAGACTGATAAAGGTGTTTTAAAACAGTTTAATATTATAAAAGAATTAATTAATAAAGAAGAAGTAGATACTATTATAAATGCAGGAGATGCTGATAGAGAAGGAGAAATTATAGTTAGATTATGTATAAAAAATGCATTAAATAGTCAAAAAAAATTACTTAGATTATGGTTACCAGATCAGACAAAAGAAACAATAAATAGTGCTTTATCTGAATTGAAGGAAGAAAAAGAATATAATAATTTAGCTAATGAAGGATATGCAAGAACGTATATAGATTGGTTATATGGTGTTAATTTAACACGTTATGCAACCTTAAAAACAGGAACTTTAGAACGTGTTGGAAGAGTAATTGTTCCTATTGTAAAGGCGATATATGATAGAGATTTGAGCATAAGAAATTTTGTTCAAGATATATATTATGGAATATCAAGTAGGGAAGAAACAAATGGCGAAATAGTAGAATTAAATAGTAAATTAAAATTTGATAAAAAAGATTTAAAAAAAGCAGAAGAAGAGTGTGATAAATATAATTCTTTAGAAGCTATTGTTGTTTCAAAAAAAGTAAAAAAAGATAAAATGGAACCAGGTAAATTATATTCTTTATCAAAACTGCAAAATGTATTAGGTAAAAAGTATAAAATGTCTATGGATAAATCACTTACAATTATTCAAAAATTATATGAAAATGGGTATTTAACTTATCCTCGTACTAATTCAGAATATTTAGCTACTGCAGAAAAAGAAAAAATAAAAACAATTATAAATAATTTAAGCAAATTAAATTATCCAGTAGAATTTAAGGATAAAAAAACAATTTTTAACGATGCTAAAATAGAATCACATTCTGCTTTAACACCTACTTATAAAATACCTGATATAAAAAAACTAACTGATGATGAAAAAATGGTATATAAAACAGTTCTTAAAAGATTTGTTTCTGTATTTTGTAATACTGAATGTTTAGTAGAAAAAACAGAAATTAAAATAAAACTTGGTGAAGAAGAATTTAATTTAAAAGGAACTGTTATACTAGAACCTGGTTGGACTAAATATGATGAATATACATCAAAAGATAAAATACTTCCAAACTTAAATAAAGGAGATATTGTAAATATTAACTTTAAACCTGTTGAAAAGAAAACATCAGCTCCAAAGCACTATACAATAGAAACACTTAATAATTATTTAAAAAATCCTTTTAAGGAAGATAAAATAAAACAAGAAGAAAATGAATATGATGATGAAGAAGACTATAAAGCTATTTTTGAAGGACTAGAATTAGGTACAGAAGCAACTCGTACAGGTATAATTGATAATGCTATTAGAAGCGAATATATAAATTTAAAAAAAGATGTTTATACTATATTACCTAAAGGAGAATTTTTAATAGAATCTTTACTTCAAATGGGGATTTCTATGGATAAATATAAAACTAGTGAAATGGGTAAAGCTTTAAAAAAAGTTTATCATGGTGAAATTAAAATAAATGATTCAGTTGAAATAGCAAAACAAGAAATTAAAGATGTATTTAATAAAAAAGAAATTCCCATTGAAAAAGATACAGATAATGGTTTTTATGGAGATTTAGTTGGTAAGTGTCCAAGATGTGGCAAAGATGTAATAAAAAATCGATATGGTTATGGATGTATTGGATATAAAGAAGGATGTAATTTTAGAATTAATGGTGTTATTTGTAAAAGAGTCATTTCAAAAAGTAATGCTATTAAATTACTTAAAGATGGTAAAACATCTAAAATAGAGGGCTTTATATCCAAAAAAGATACAAAGTTTGATGCATATTTAATACTAAAAGATAACAATATTGAATTTAGTTTTAATTAGGAGAATTTATGGAAAAAATAGAAATATTAAAAGAAATAATAAAAAATAGTAATAATATTGTTTTTTTTGGAGGAGCAGGAGTTTCTACAGAAAGTGGAATACCTGATTTTAGAAGTAAAGATGGTTTATATAATATGAAATATGATTATCCACCAGAAGAAATATTAAGTCATACCTTTTTTTATAATAATACAGAATATTTTTATAAATTTTATAAAGATAAATTAAATAGTTTAAATATAAAACCAAATATTACACATTTAAAATTAAAAGAGTTAGAAGATGCTGGTAAACTAAAATGTATTATTACACAAAATATAGATGGATTAGATAAAAAAGCCGGAAGTAAAAATGTACTTGAAATACATGGTACTATTTATGAAAATCATTGTATTAAATGTAATAAATTTTATAGTGCAGATTATGTATTTAATAGTAGTGGTATTCCAAAATGCGAATGTGGTGGAATAATAAAACCTGATGTAGTTTTATATGAAGAACCATTAAATGATACTTTTGATTTAGCGATAGATTATATAAAAAATTGTGATACTTTAATAGTAGCGGGAACATCTTTAACTGTATATCCTGCTGCCTCACTTATTAGATATTTTAAAGGTAAAAATTTAATATTGATTAATAAGGATAAAACAGAATATGATAATATAGCAACGCTTGTATTTAATGAAAATATGAGTAAAATATTTAAAAATTTGTAATTTTTTAGAAAGGAAATATAATATGAATGTTGTTGAAAAATTCGCAAATAAAACTATAAAAAGGGCTGCATTAATTGGAAATTATAAAAATTTTAAAAAACTTGAAGAATATAAAAAACAATTAAATGAAAAAGAAATAAAATCAGAAAAATATAATTTAATTTATTCTTATCTAAATGAAAATTATTGGAATAGGGATAATATAGAAATAGAAAACGATTTATTTTTTATTATTGATAGTTTTGATAGCATTAAATTTTTATATAGTGACATTGAAGCATTAAATAAAAAGAAGAGAAAATTATATAAAAAATTAGATAAATTATTGTCATCATTATCTAAAGAACAAATAAATTCAAATATATTTTTAAAAAATGCTAAAAAAATAAAAAAAATAAGTAAAGCTGATTCTATAAATATATTAAAACAATTAAGAAATAAAATTATGACTAATAAAACAGATAATGTTAATATAGAATTTTCATCTTCAAGGAAACTTAATAACTTGATACCAAAAAGTGTTACACAGAAAATAGCAGTTGGAAAAGAATATATTGATGTCTTAGATGATAATCATAAATACGTATATGATGATTATAATCAAGTTGTTTCAAAATTAAAACAACTTGTTGAAAAAATTTATTTATTACAAATTTTATTACAAATTTTTAATATTGCAGAAAGAGATTCAAGCATATGTTTAAATTCATTAGATATACTTTATTTAGAAAATGATATTAAAATTAAGTGTTCTTTTAATGTTAATGATAAAAAAGCTTTTAAACAATATGTAAAAAAATTATTGAATTAAATAGTTTGATATTTAATGTAAGGTGAATAATTTATGAAATATATTGTAAATGAAAAAATGGAATTGTTAGAATTTTTATATAGAAATATAAATAAATCTAAAAATACAATAAAAAATATATTAAAAGATAATACTTATGTTAATAATAAAAGGGTAAGTAAATTTAATTATATGTTACAGGTAAATGATGTAGTTGTAATAAAAAATAAAATTAATGATATAGAAATAATTTATGAAGATAAAGATTTAATTATTGTAAATAAACCAGCTAATATGCTTACTATTACTTCTTTAAAGGAAAAGGAAAAAACATTATATCATATGGTGTCTGATTATGTGAAAAAAACTAATAAAAATAATAAGATATTTATAGTACATAGATTAGATAAAGAAACAAGTGGAATAGTTCTTTTTTCAAAATCAGAAGAATTAAAAGATAAGTTACAAAATAATTGGAATAATCTTGTTAAATTAAGAGGATATATTGCTATAGTAGAAGGAAAAACTAAAGATAATGGTACAATAAAATCATATTTGAAGGATAAAAATATGTATACATATGTAACAAATAGTAAAGATGGAAAACTTGCTATTACAAATTATAAAAAAATAAAAAATAATGAAAAGTATACAATGCTTGATATAAATATAGAAACAGGTAGAAAAAATCAAATTAGAGTTCAACTTAAAGAAATTGGTAATATAATAGTAGGAGATAAAAAATATGGTTCTAAGGACAATTCGATAAAAAGAATGGCATTACATGCTAATAGATTAGAATTTATAAATCCTAAAAATAATAAATTAATGAAGTTTGAAAGTAGCATACCTAATAGTTTTAAAAATTTAATAAAGTAAAAGACAAAATGTCTTTTTTTTGTTATAATTTATATAGGTGATTTCATGTTTAAAATAGGAAATATTGAAATGAAAAATAATGTTGTTTTAGCGCCTATGGCAGGTATTTGTAATCATGCATATAGAACAATTATAAAAGAAATGGGTGCAGGGCTTATTTATGCCGAAATGGTTAGTGATAAAGCAATAAGTTACGGCTCTAAAAAAACAATTGATATGCTTTATATGACAGATAGTGAAAGGCCAATTGCACAACAAATATTTGGTAGTGATAAGAAATCGTTTGTAACAGCAGCTAAATATATAGAAGAGAATATGCATCCTGATATTATAGATATAAATATGGGATGTCCTGTTCCTAAAGTTGCTTTAAAATCACAAGCGGGAAGCGCATTATTAAAAAATCCAGAAAAAGTATATGAAATAGTTTCGACTGTTGTAAAAGCAGTTAATGTTCCAGTTACTGTGAAAATAAGAAGTGGATGGGACTTTAATAGTATAAATGCTGTAGAGATTGCTAAAATAGTAGAAAAAGCAGGAGCAAGTGCTATAACAGTTCATCCAAGAACTAGGAGTCAAGGTTATAGTGGTAAAGCAAATTGGGAAATAATAAAAGAAGTAAAAGAAAATGTAAATATTCCCGTAATAGGAAATGGTGATATTAAAAGTTGTTTTGATGCAAAGGAAATGCTTGATTTAACTGGTTGTGATGCTATTATGATAGGTAGAGGTGTTTTAGGTAATCCTTGGCTTATTAAAGAATGTATTGATTATTTAGAGCATGGTATATTACCAAAAGAGGTATCAAATGAGGAAAAATTAAAAATGATATTACATCATTTAGATTTGCTTTCAAGTTCAAAAAATAGCAAAGTTGCTTTACTTGAAATGAGAAGTCATGCTGCTTGGTATTTAAAAGGAATACCTAATACTTCAAAATTAAAAGAAGACATTTTTAAAACAAAAACTATAGAAGAATTTAAAGAATTAATTAGTAGTTTTTTGAAGGAGGAATCTTATGTGTGCTAATGCATCAAAAAGAATTATTGCTTATATAATTGATTTTATTTTTATATCAGCAATTTTAATGATAGTTTCATATTTTATACCTAAAAATAGTAATGTTGAATTTTTAAATAAAGATATTAATGATTTAACTGAACAAGCTTTAAATGGAGAAATTACATTTAGTTCATATGCAAGTGAATATTCAAACTATTTAAGTAGTATTGATAGTGAAAATGTAGTTTATAATGTTGTTAGTGTTATAATAATAATTATTTATTATGTAATAATACCTATTATATTTAAAGCAACTTTAGGTAAATATATAATGAAATTAGAAATAACTAGAGAAGATACAAAAAAACTTAATATATTTAATACATTCATAAGAAGTATTGTAGTGGATGGCTTATTATATTCTATTATAACAATTTTTTTAGTTCAATTAGTAAGTAGTAAAATATACTTAATATCTTTAATAATTTTAGGTTTTATACAGTTTATACTAGTAATTACAAGTCTTTTTATGATATTATATAGACATGACAAAAAAGGATTACAGGACATTTTAAGTAAAAGTATTGTAATTGATAAAGAGGTGAAAGAATGAGAGAATTTACAGAACAAGAATTAGTAAGAAGAGAAAAATTAGAAAAATTAAAGGAACTTAATTTAGATCCATATGGACAAAGTTTTAAAAGAGACGCATATGCTATGGAATTAAAAGAAAAATATAAGGATATAGATCATGAAGCATTTGATGATATGACTGATACTGCAACAGTAGCAGGAAGAATAATGTTTATAAGAAAAATGGGAAAAGCTTCTTTCTTTTCAATTAAAGATAAAACAGGACCTATTCAAATATATATATCAATAAATGATGTAGGAGAAGAAACATATAATTTATTTAAATCTGCTGATATTGGTGATATTGTTGGTGTACATGGAAAAATTATGAAAACAAAAACAGGAGAAGTTACAATTAAGTGTTTAGAATATACACATTTAGTTAAAGCACTTAAACCTCTTCCAGAAAAATTTCATGGACTTACAGATATAGAGGAAAGATATAGAAGACGTTATGTTGATTTAATTATGAATGATGAATCAAGAAATGTCGCAATGCTACGTTCAAAAATAATAACATGCATTAGAAATTTCATGGATAATGAAGGATTTATGGAAGTAGAAACACCAGTTTTATCAACACTTTTAACAGGAGCAAGTGCAAGACCATTTGTAACACATCATAATGCACAAGATTTAGATATGTATTTAAGAATTGCTTTAGAGTTACCACTTAAAAGATTATTAGTAGGTGGAATGGAAGCTGTATATGAAATAGGTAGAGTATTTAGAAATGAAGGAATGGATCCAAAACATAATCCAGAATTTACTTTAATGGAAGCTTATTTAGCATATTCTGATTTAAATGGTATGATGGATTTAACAGAAAAAATGTATCAAAAAATTGCTAAGGAAGTAATGCATAAGATGAATTACAATTGGTATGGATATGAAATAAATCTAGAAGGACCTTGGAAGAGAATTAGTATGGTTGATGCTATAAAAGAAAAAACAGGAATAGATTTTAAAAAAGAAATGAGTTTAGATGAAGCATTAGAACTTGCTAATGAACATAATATAGAAGTACAAGAACATGAACATACAGTTGGACATATAATTAATTTGTTCTTTGAAAAATATGTTGAGGAAACATTAATTCAACCAACATTCCTTTATGGACATCCTGTTGAAATATCACCACTTACAAAGAAAAATAAAGATGATGCAAGATTTGTTGATAGATTTGAATTATTTATAGGTGGAAGAGAGTTTGCTAATGCTTATACAGAACTTAATGATCCAATTGATCAATTAGAAAGATTTGAAGAGCAATTAAAAGAAAAAGATTTAGGAAATGATGAAGCAAATGATATTGATATGGATTTTGTTGAAGCCTTAGAATATGGTATGCCACCTGCAGGTGGGGTAGGATATGGAATTGACAGACTTGTAATGTTATTTACAGAATCTGATTCAATTCGTGATGTTATATTATTTCCTACAATGAAACCGGTGGAAAAATAATATGATGTTATATTTAATAAGACATGGACAAACTGATAAAAATAAATATGGGTTAGTTCAAGGTCAAACAGAAGCTGATTTAAGTTTAAAAGGAATAGAAGATGCTAAAAAATTACAAGAATTAATTAAGTCGCTTAATATAGATGTAGTTATATCTTCTCCTCTTAAAAGAGCTATAGATACGGCACGTATTGTTACAGATAATAAATACCCTATTAATATAGATGATAGAATAATAGAAAGAAATTGGGGATTGTGTGAAGGTGTTAGTATTGAGAATGTTGATACTATAAAATGTTGGAATTTTTATATTAATGCAGATGATAATAAAATAGAAAAAGTACAGGATTTTATGAAACGATTATCTGAATTTATAGAAGATATAAGAATAAAATATAAAGATAAAAATATTTTAGTTGTAACACATAGTGCTGTGCTTAGAGGAATACATTATTTAGTTAATGGAATTCCTACAGATGGTGACATGAGTAAAATAGATATTCCTAATTTAAGAATAATTGAATATAAAATTTAGAAAGGTTTGATAAGATGAAATTGTTATCAGTAAATGCAGGAAGTTCAACATTGAAGTTCAGACTATATGAAATGCCAGAAGAAGAAGTATTAATGAAAGGTACTTTTGATAGAATTGGTTTAGAAGGTAGTAATTATAGCATTCGTATAAATAATGAAAAAATAGTAAAAGATGTAGAAATTAAAAATCATGAAGAAGCAGTAAAAATTCTATTAAATGAGTTAATTGAACAGGGAATTGTTAATAATTTAGATGAAATAGAAGCAATTGGCCATAGAATTGTTCATGGTGGAAATAAATATTCAAAAAGTGTTGTAATAGATGATAGAGTAATTCAAGAAATTGAATCAATTTCTGATTTAGCTCCACTTCATAATCCAGCTAATTTAATGGGTGTGAAAGTTTTTAAAAATGCTATACCTAGTGCTATACCAGTAGCATGCTTTGATACAGCATTTCACCAAACAATGAAAGAAAAAACATATTTATATCCAGTTCCATATGAATGGTATGTTAAATATCATGTTCGTAAGTATGGATTTCATGGATTAAGTCATAGATTTATAACTGAAAAAATGAAAAAAATATTAAATGAAGAAAACCCAAATTTGATAATCTGTCATATTGGTAATGGTGCTAGTATATCAGCAATTTCTTCTGGAAAATGTATAGATACTTCTATGGGATTTACACCAAATGCCGGTATAATGATGGGAACACGTAGTGGAGATATAGATTATACTATGTTAAATTATGTTAGTAAAAAAACAGGATTTAATTTAGATAGAATTGATACTATGTTAAATAAAGAAAGTGGTTTAGAAGGTATTGCTGGAATGAGCGATTTAAGGGATTTGGATAGAGCTTTCTATGCAAATGATGAAAAAGTGTTATTAGCTTTTGATATGTATACAGATAAAATTGTTGATTATATAGCAAAATATTATGTTAAATTAAATGGAAATGTTGATGCAATATGTTTTACTGCAGGTGGAGGAGAAAATGATTCTATTATAAGGGAAGAAACATTAAAGAAATTAACTTCACTTGGAATAGTTTTAGATAAAGAAAAAAATGATGCAACAATTGTTAGAAAAGGTATAGAAGGTATTATTACAAAAGATGAATCTAAAATACCTGTTTATGTTGTTGCAACGGATGAAGAGCTTATGATTGCAAGAGATACATATTCATTATCAGTATTTAAATAAAAGAAGTAAAACTTATTTTACTTCTTTCCTAAATTGAAATTTCAACCGCACCACAAAGGTGTGGTTTTTTGATACAATAAAAAAGCCCACCCGGCCAGGAG
>CAKPMH010000019.1 GCA_934167935.1 uncultured Bacilli bacterium | reverse complement strand
ACTTAATCCTTGGTCACTATATAATTAAAACATACTTAAAATAGTATGTTTTCTTTTTTAATAATATTAAAATTTAAAAGTTTATCTTCATCTTCTATAGGTACTAATATTGTATAAAAAACTTTATCATTAAATGCTTTATCAAGAATAATATTATCTTTAAAAGTGTTATCCACATATTTGATATTATCATAATTAAATGAAATAGTAACCTTAAAACACTCTTGTATTTTCTTAATTTCTGTCTTATCTAAAGCTTCTGTAACAGCTTTAGTATAAGCTCTAACAAGTCCACCAGCTCCTAATTTAATACCTCCAAAATATCTTATAACAACGCATAATATATTATCTAATTTTTTATTTTCTAAAACATTTAAAATAGGCATACCTGCTGTTCCAGAAGGTTCACCATCATCACTTTTACCCTTAATATTTTTTAAAATATATGAATAACAATAATGAGTCGCATTACTATATTTGTTTTTTAATAAAAGAAGATTATATGAAATATCATCTACATTATTTATTTTAATTAAACAGCAAATAAATTTTGATTTATTTATAATAATAGTATTTTCAACATCACTACTAATTGTATACATAAAATCACCAATTTAATTGTATCATAATTTGACTTCTAATTCTATAAATGATAATATAACTTGCAATTAGGTGATAAAGTGAAAGAAGAAAATTATATAAAAAAAGAACAATATTCATTTTCAAATATAGAAAGTTTAAAAGTAAATGATGGAATATATTGTATCCAAAACAGTGCTTTTTATTCATCAAATATTAAAAAGCTAATACTTCCTAAAACTTTAAAAATAATAGAAGAAAAAGCTTTTTATAATAATAAAATAACAGAACTGACATTAGATGAAAATATTAAATATATTGGTTCATATGCATTTATGAATAATTTAATAGAAGATTTAAATATTTTAACTAATATTGAAGAAATCAATAAATCATTATTTATGAATAACAAAATAAAAAAAATAATAATACCTAGTAGCGTAATTTATATAAAAGAAAAAGCATTTATGAATAATCTAATAGAAAATTTAATATTAAGTGATAATTTAAAAGAAATAGAAGATTCTTCTTTTAGTAATAACAAAATAAAAAAACTAATATTAAAGGAAAATATAGAAAAAATTGGAAAACAAGCATTTTTAAATAATAAAATAGATGAACTAATAATACCAAATAAAATATTAACTATTAAAGAAGAATGCTTTAAAAATAATGAAATAGAAAACTTAAAATTAAATGAAAAATTAAAAACAATAGAAAATGAAGCATTTAAAAATAATAAAATTAATATTTTAAATATAAATGAAAACTTAGAAAATATAGAAAATAAAGCATTCAAAAATAATAAAATTAAAAAGATAATATTTAATCAAAAATTAAGAATAATAAAAAATGAGGCATTTTATAATAACTTAATAGAAGAATTAATAATACCATGTAATATAAGTTATATAGCAAGTGGAGCATTTAATTCAAATAAAATAAAAAAACTTACATTAAATAAAACATTAAAAGAAATAAATGCAAATACATTTAAAAATAATTTAATAGAAGAATTAATAATACCAGATAATATAGAAAAAATAGAAAGTGAAGCATTTAAAAATAATGAAATAAGTAATTTAAAATTATCAAATAACTTAAAAATCATAAAAAAAGAAGCTTTCTTAAATAATAATTTAAAATCTATTAATATAAATGGTAATATTAAAACAATAGAAGAAAATGCTTTTGATAACAATGTTATAATAACAATAAAAAATCATACATTGCCATCATTTTTTATAGAAAAATTTGGTACACAAAATATAATAAAAGCCAAAGAAATACTAGATATAGTACCTAATTTTAACTTTAATAATATAAATGTTAAAATACTTGATGAACTTTTAATAAATAATGATAATGTAAAAGGACTTTCAAATAATGTAAAATTATATAATAATTTGTTTGATAATTTAAATATAAATGAAAATTATTATAGTGATTTTTACAAAATGTGTTATATTTTAGGCTTATTTAATAGTGGATTAAATAAACAAAAAAATATCTTAGTAAAAATAAAAGAAATTATTAATTTATATGATATAAAAGATATACATAAAATATTTTCTAATATAGAATTAAAAGAATATAATGAAAAAATAAGCACAATATTTTTAAATGAGTATAATCATCCTAAATTTATAGAAATAGCTTCAAAATTATATAATAATTACGAAGTAATATTTAAAGCAATTTTAGAAAGTAAAAAAGAACAAATAGGGATATTAAATGCTAAAGTAAAAAAAGAAAATAATATTATAGATAAAAAATTATTAAATAAATTAAAAAAAGAAAAGAAAATTATATCTTTAGATAATATTATAAAATATCTAAAAGAAAATGTTTTTATTGTAAAAAAAGAAAATGATTTGTTAAATAATGTTACAGAAATACTTAGTTCATATATAAACCAAGATGAATTTGATAAAATAGAAAGATTATATGAAAAAGCTAAAAAGGTAGAAGAAAAATATTTTTCAAATTTAATAGATCAAGAACAAAATAAAATAAATTATTATTGGCCAAGTAGAGATAATCCAATAAATATAGTATTAGGTTATATATGTGATTGTTGTAGTAAACTAAATGCTGAAGGTGAAGATATAATGATTCAAAGTATGATTAATCCAGCCATAAAAAATTTAATTATATATGATTCTATGAAAAATGTAATTGCAAAATCAACTGCATTTTACAATATAGAAAAAAATTATATTATTTTTAATAATGTTGAAATAAAGAATAGTTTTATTAAACATAAAGATAAATTAAATGAATTATATGAAGCATTAATTAGAGGTATAAAAGACCAAGTAAAAGCTATGGAAGATAATGGATACAAAGTAGAAGATATAAGAATAGGTATGTCAAATAATGATTTAAATGAAATTATTTTAAAAAAGAAATTAAAAATATTACATAGCAATTTACTTAAAAATTATTCATATAAAAACTATGAAGGAGACGCTAATAAAAAAGAAGGACAAGCAGTAATAAAAATATAGAGCTATTTAGCTTTATTTTTGTTATAATATAAAAGGTGATATATATGGAATTAATTAAGAAAAAATTAGAAATTTTGCCAGATAAACCAGGTTGTTATTTGATGAAGAATAAAGATAATGTAATTATATATGTTGGAAAAGCTAAAAAATTAAAAAGAAGAGTATCTTCATATTTTAATAGAACACATACAGGTAAAACAGCAAAATTAGTAAGTGAAATAAAAGACTTTGAATATATAGTTGTAGAATCAGAAACAGAATCATTAATACTAGAAATAAATTTAATAAAAAAATATGATCCTAAATACAACATATTACTTAGAGATGATAAAAGTTATCCATATATAGAATTAACTAAAGAAGCATCACCTCGCTTACAAATTGTAAGACACTTAGGAAGAAAAAAAAATAAAGATAGATTATATGGACCATATCCAAACGTAACTGCAGCGCGAGCAACAGTAAATTTACTTAATAGAATATACCCTTTAAGAAAATGTAATACATATAAAAAAGAACCATGTCTTTATTATCATATTAAACAATGCTTAGGATATTGTGTTTATAATGTAGATAAAGAAAAAATAAAAGAGATGGAAAAAGAAATAATTGAGTTTTTAAAAGGAAATCATGAAATAGTTACAAACAAATTAACAAATGATATGAATAAATATGCTGAAAACTTAGAATTTGAAAAAGCAAAAGAAATAAAAGATATGATAGATTATATAAAAATAACCTTAACAAAACAAAAAATAGAAATAACAGATAATATTGATAGAGATGTAATAGGTTATTATGTATTTAAAGGATATTTAAGTATTCAAATATTTTTTATAAGAAATGGAAGAATTCAAGAAAGAATATCTAAAACACTAGAATTAATAGATGAAGTAGGTGAAGAATTAACAAGATTCATTGCCACTTTTTATAAAAAAAATGTTCTTATTCCAAAAGAAGTATTAGTCCCAGATATAGTAGATACTAAAATATTAGAAGAATATTTAGAGACTAATGTAAAAACTCCAATTAAAGGAGTAAAAAATAAATTAATAGAAATGGCAAATGATAATGCAAAAATAAAAATAGAAAATGATTACGAAATAATAAAAAAAGATGAAGAAAAAACATACCTAGCAAACGAAGAATTAAAAAATATTTTAAATTTAGATAAATTAGATAGAATAGAATTATTTGATAATTCAAATCTTTTTGGAACATTTAATGTATCAGGAATGGTTGTTTTTAAAAATGGAAAACCATCAAAAAATGATTATAGAAAATATAAAATAACAAATGACAAAAATGATGATTATGGAACAATGAGAGAAGTTATATATAGAAGATATTTTAGAGTATTAAAAGATGATTTAGAAAAACCAGACTTAATTATTGTAGATGGTGGAATAGGCCAGATGAATATAGCTAGAGAAGTACTTAAAAGTTTAAATTTAAATATAAAGGTTGTAGGATTAAAAAAAGATGATAAACATACAACCGATAGCTTACTTGCTAATGATCCTATTGAAGAAATAAAAATAAATAAAAGAAGTAATTTATTTTATTACTTAGAAAGAATGCAAGATGAAGTACATAATTTTACTATAAGTTATCATAAAAACATAAGAAGTAAAGGATCGATTTCAAGCATTTTAGATAATATAGAAGGTATTGGAGAAGTAAGAAAAAAAGAATTACTAAAAAAATATAAAACAATAAATAAAATTAAAGAAGCATCTATTGAACAATTAAGTGAAATAATACCTCATAATGTAGCAATAACATTAAAAGAATTTTTAAATAATTATCTAAAAAATTAAAATTTAAATTAATCTAAATAGTAGAAATATGTAGAAATTTCTACTATTTTTTGTTAGAATATAAAAGAGGTGATTTTATGTCTAAAATAATTGTAATGCCATCAAATAAAGAAGAAATGCTTGATTTAATTAATGACGTAGATGGTTTTTTAATAGGACTTAAAGATATGAGTATAAATATGCCTACTTATTTTAGCTTATTTGACATAAAAGAAATAAATGAACTTTTAAAAGAAAAAAATAAAGAATTGTTTGTATCACTTAATAGAAATTTTCATAATAATGATTTAAAATATTTAAAAGAGGTACTAAAAGAATTTGAAGAATATAAAATAGATGGCATTTTTTATTATGATGTAGCACTTATTAATTTAAAACAAGAATTAAATCTAAAATTAAATCTTGTCTTTAGTGAAGAACACTCTGTAACAAATTATGCAACAATAAATTATTGGAATATGATGGGTGCTGAGATGGCATATTTATCAAACGAAATAACACTAGATGAAATAATAGATATAAAAAGAAATTCAAATTCAAAACTATTTGTTCAAGTATTTGGTTACATTCCAATATTCGCAAGTGAAAGAAAATTAATAACAAATTATTTAAAAAGTTTTAATATAGAAGATGATAGTTTAAAATATCATATAGAAAAAGAAAATAAAGAATATAGAATACTTGAAAATAAATATAATACGGAAGTATATTCAAATTATATATTAAATGCTATAGATTTAATAGAAAAGTTAAAAGAAATAGATATAGAATATTTAATATTTAATTCATTTGATATAGATAAAAATATATTTATTTATATAATAAAAAATAAAGATGTTATTACTTCAAATGACATTGATAAAATGTTTAATAATACAAGTAAAGGATTTTTATATAAAGAAACAATATATAAGGTGAAGAATTATGAATAATGTAGAATTGCTTGCTCCAGCAGGAGATTTAGAAAGACTTAAAATTGCTATATTATATGGTGCAGATGCTGTATATATAGGAGGTCCTATTTTAGGACTTAGAGCTAATGCTAAAAATTTTACTTTTGAAGAAATTAAAGAAGGCGTAATTTTTGCTCATGAACATAAAGCAAAAGTTTATGTAACAGTAAACATAGTACTTCATAATAAAGAAATAAAAGAAGTAATAAATTACTTAAAAGAAATAGAAAAATGTGGCGTAGATGCAATTATAGTAAGTGATCCAACTATAATAGAACTTGCTAAAAAATATACTGATTTAGAAATACATTTATCAACTCAAAAATCAACTCTAAATATTGAAGCATGTAAATTTTTTAAAAAAGAAGGAATAAAAAGAATTGTCCTTGCACGTGAAGCAACTAAAAGCGATATAAAAGAAATATTAGATAATGTAGATATAGATATTGAAGTATTTATACACGGCGCAATGTGTTCAGGAATAAGTGGAAGATGTGTTTTATCAAATGTTTTTACAGGAAGAGATGCAAATAGAGGAGGTTGTGCTCAAATATGCAGATGGGATTTTGATCTTAAAGGAGATAAAACCTATTTAAAAGGAGAAAAACCATTTACCTTTTGTGCAAAAGATTTATCAATGTTAAAATATATACCTGATATGATTGAACTTGGAATTAAATCATTTAAAATTGAGGGAAGAATGCGTTCAGTTTATTATATAGCAACTATAGTAAGTACATATAGAAAAGTAATAGATGAATATTTAAGTGATAAAGAAGGTTATGCTTATGATAAAAAAGCAGAACAAATACTTAGAAACTGTGCTAATAGAGATGCCGTACCACAATTTTTTAATGGTATAAATGATCAAACATGTAATTATTATAATGGAAGAGAAGAAATATCAAATCAAGATTTTTTAGGAATAGTATTAGATTATGATGTAAATACTAAAGTAGCCACTATAGAACAAAGAAATTATTTTAAAATAGGTGATGAAGTAGAAATATTTGGACCAAATAATAATATAATAAATATAACTATTGATAATATAAAAGATAGTGATGGAAATGATATTGAAGTAGTTAGGCATCCAAAACAAATAGTTCAAATTAAAATAAATTCTTTAATATCAAAGTACGATATGATTAGAAAAAAAATAATAGATAAATAAAAACTTGACAAAAAAAAGAAAACGTAGTATTATTTTGCAAGTACTAAATAAGAGAGGCGATAAAAATGTCAGATAAAAAAGAAGTATATTTAACTACATCTGGTTTAGAAGAAATGAAACAAGAACTAGAATATTTAAAAATGGAAAAAAGACCAGAAGTAATACAAGCTTTAAAAGAAGCAAGAGCATTAGGAGATTTATCAGAAAATGCAGAATATGATGCAGCTAGAGCATCCCAAGCAGAAGTAGAAAATAAAATAAAAGAATTAGAAACAATGATAGAAAATGCTGTTGTTATAACAGAAATAAATACAGATAAAGTATCAATTGGAAATACAGTAACAATTAAGTATGTAGATGATGATGAAACAGATGAATATACAATTGTTGGTAGTAAAGAAGCAGATCCATTTAATAATAAAATATCAAATGAATCGCCAATTGCAAAAGCTATATTAAATAAAAAAGTAAAAGATATAGTTTCAGTAGATAGTCCAAATGGAAAATATGATATTGAAATATTAAAAATAAGCTAAAATATAGCTTTTTTCTTGTAATAAATGAAAATTTATTATATACTATAAAGGTCAGAAGGAGGAAATTATGGCAAATAAAAATGTACATGAAATAACAATTAAAGTAGAAGGAATAGACTGGACTAATGCATGCGATAAAGCATACACTAAAGTAAGTAAAGATGCAAAAATCGATGGATTTAGAAAAGGAAAAGCACCAAAAGATTTATTCATAAAAAAATATGGAGAAACTAATATTTGGCTAGAAGCAGCAGACATGGTTTTACAAGATGCTTATAAAAAAATGATGGAAGAAAATAAAGATTTAGAAATAGTCGCACAACCAGAAGTAAGTTTAAAATCATTAACAAAAGATTATGTTGAATTTTTATTTACTATTACAACAATGCCAGAAGTAAAACTTGGAGAATATAAAAAATTAGGAGTTAAGAAAGAAAGCGTTGAAGTAACAGAAGAAGAAGTAGAAAAAGCATTAGAAGAAACAAAACAAAAATATGCAGAGATAGTAACAAAAGAAGGAAAAGTTGAAAATAAAGATACTGCAATAATAGACTTTGAAGGATTTAAAGATGGAGTTGCATTTGAAGGCGGAAAAGGAGAAAATTACTCTTTAGTAATTGGATCTAATACATTTATTCCTGGATTTGAAGAACAACTAATTGGTATGGAAAAAGGAGAAGAAAAAAATATTAATGTAACATTCCCAAGTGATTACCATGCAGAAGAATTAAAAGGTCAACCAGTTATCTTTAAAGTAAAAGTAAATGAAATTAAAACAACTAAATTACCTGAATTAAATAAAGAATTCTTTGAAGATTTAGCTCTTGATGGTGTTGATTCAGAAGAAACACTAAAAGAAACATTAAAAACAAATATTAAAACACATAAAGAACACCATGCAGAAGAACATTACATTGATAATATATTAGATAAAGCAATATCTAATATGACTGTTGATATTCCAGATGCAATGATAAAAGAAGAAACAGATCGTATGTTAAGACAATATGAAGAAAATTTAAAAATGCAAGGAATAACTTTAGAACAATTTTATCAATTTACAAATGCAGATGAATCTGCTTTAAGAGACCAAATGAAAGAAGAATCAACAAAAAGAGTAGCATCAAGATTATTACTAGAAGAAGTTAAAAAAGCAGAAAAAATAGAAGTAACAGATGAAGAAGCAGAAAAAGAAGCAGAAGAAATGGCTAAAAAATATCAAATGGATAAAGATGAATTTATCAAATTATTTGGTGGAATTGAAATGGTAAAATATGACACAGAAATGAGAAAAACAATTGAATTCTTAAAAGATAATAATTAAAATCAGTTTTAAACTGATTTTTTTTTAAATTTTAAGTTCATTATAATAATAGGTGATTTTATGTATAAATACTATCTTTTTATTATAAATAATAATTCTTATAAAATATATAAAAATAATTCATATTATTTATATACAATATTAAATACACTATATCATATTAAAAAAACTGATGTAATATATGGAATAACATTATATAGAAATATTTGTGATATATTTAGTGTTAAATTACTTAGCAACTATATTAATGAACGATTTAAAGTAGAGCATCAAAATAAAGAGATAATATTAAAAAACAAACAAGAAAAAACTTTTTTAAAAATAAATTATTCATGTGTATTAATAAAATCAACTAATATAATGCCAGAAATATTTAGAATATTTAATATATATAATAAAAAAATATTTGTAATAGAATTTGATAGAAAAAAATATTTTTGGTTAGATGAAGAAATAAAAAAAATAATGTTAACTAAAAAGAAATAAAACATATAATAAAATAGGTGATTGTAATGGATAAAAAAAATGAGTTTAAAGAATTTGCAAAAAATAATCCGTCACTTTTAAAATTTGTAAACAATGAAAAAATGACATGGCAAAAATTTTATGAAATGTATGATTTATATGGAGAAAATAGTGAAGTTTGGAATGAATATATAAAACCAAAACAAAATGAAGAAAAAAAAGTAACAAGTCAAATAGGAATGCTAGATTTAATTACATGGTTAAAAGGAGTAAATTTAGATAAAATGCAGGAATCTATAAATAGTGTTCAAAGAGTACTTGGCGTATTAGAAGATTTGGGCTCAAATAATAAAACTCCATCGAAAAGAGAATATAAACCTAGACCAATATATAAACACTTTGAAGATTAATGACACTTGATATACAATTTAAAATTAAAAATAATATAAATTATCAAAGATATATAAGAGAAAACTCCACTTGGTATAAAATATTAAATAGAAATCCCTATAGTTTTAAAGCCTTTGAAGAAGAAGTAAAAGAAGTATATCATTTAAGAGCAACTGATAAAATAAGTAGAACATTAAATACAATAGAATTAATTCAAAATGTTGTATCTACATTAAAATAATGATAAAATAAAAAAAATCCCTAAAGGATTTTTATGAAGGGGAGTTAATATATGTTGTGATTAAATCACATTAATATTATTAACAGAAAAAATATATTTATACAAACAAGGAGTAAAATATGAGAATTATTAGTGGAAAGTATAAAGGGAAAATATTAAAAGGAGATAATATAGAAGGTACTAGGCCAACAATGGATAGAGTAAAAGAGTCATTATTTGGAATAATTCAAAATAATATAAATAAAAGTATTTGTCTAGATTTATTCGCTGGTTCAGGATCACTTGGAATAGAAGCACTAAGTAATGGTGCAAAAACGTGCTATTTTGTAGATAAAAATAAAATTGTAATAGATGTATTAAATATAAACACTAAGGGTGTAGATGGTGTAGTAATAATAAAAAATGATTATTTAAATGCATTAAAGTATTTTAGTGATAATAAAATTAAATTTGATATAATATTTTTAGATCCACCATATAAATTAAATTTAATCAAAAATTCACTTACTAAAATAAAAGAATATGATTTATTAAATAAAGATGGTTTAATAATATGTGAATATGAAAATGAAGAGTTTGATATAGATTATGAATTAAAAAAAGAAAAAAAATATGGAACTAAAAAAATAAAAATATATAAAAATAGTTAAAAGCTATTTTTTTTTATTTTTTTTTAAAAATAAAAAGGGTTTTTTAAAAAAACATAGAATGATATAAGTGAGGAGGTGATTTATGAATAAATATCCATTTGTAAAACAAAAAGATTTAAAAGATTGTGGAGTATGCTCATTACTAATGATTATAAAATATTATAAATCATATATTCCATTAGAAAAATTAAGAGAAATGACTTATACATCCAAAGAAGGAGTAAGTGCATACAATATAATTGAAGCCTCAAAAAAAATAGGTTTTAATTCAGAAGGATTAAAAGTAAATAATTTAGAAAATATAAAATTACCATGTATTGCACATGTAATAGTAGATAACTCCTTTAAACACTACATCGTAATATATGAAGTAAATTATAAAAAAGATTATATATTGATCGCTGATCCAGCAAGTAGGATTAAGAAAATTAGTATTCAAGAATTTAATAAAATTTTTAGCAATATAATAATAACTTTTAAACCAATAAAAAAATTACTTTATATTTCTGATAACACTTATTTAAAAAAATACTTAAAAGAATTGATAAAAGAGAAAAAAGCAAAATTTATAAAGATAATAATCATTTCATTTTTAAGTATATTGTTTTCAGTTATTACATCTTTTTATATAGAGATTATGATAAAAAAAATAAATTCAGGTCTTCTTTTCAAAACATTCTTATTATTTCTATCTCTATTTTTTATAAAAAATATATTTGAATATATAAGAGAAAAAATTTTAATTAATCTTTATAATGAAATCGAATTAAGTTTTACAAATGAAATATTAAAAAGCATAATATCACTTCCTTATAAATACTTTAAAAATAGAACAACAGGAGAAGTATTATCTAGAATAAATGATTTAAGCATTGTAAATGAAGAAGTAGTAAAAATAATTATAACAATATTTATAGATTTATTTTTATCATTATTTGTAAGTATATTTTTATTTAAAATAAATAAAATATTATTTCTAATATCATTTATAATTATGATTTTATATTTATTAATAGTATTAAAATATAAAAATAAAATAAAACAAAATTTAGAACAAGTAAAAGAAGAAAAAACAAGTTTAAATTCATATATTGTTGAAAGTATAGATAGTTATGAAACAATAAAAGGCCTTTCAATAGAAAAAAATATAAGCGATAATTTAATAGAAAAAAACAAAAAATATATTAATAAAAATAAATCATATGAAAAAATATGCAATAAAGAATATTTATGCAAAAATATATTAAATGAAATAGGAATATGTATATTAATATTTATAGGAATATTATTGATAAAAAACGATTATATAACACTTGCTAGTTTAATTACATTTACCTCACTATTTTCATACTATATTACCCCTATAAAGGATATAATTGATTTAAATAAAGATATAAAAGATGCTAAAATATCTTTTGATAGAATAAATGAAATAATGATAGAGCAAATAAAAGAAAATAAATTATTAAACATACCATTTAATAATTTAGAAATTAAAAATCTAAAATATAGTTACGATAATTATAATAATATAATTGAAAATTTAAATTTAAAAATAAATAAAAATGAAAAAATAATGCTTATAGGTTCTAGTGGTTGCGGAAAGTCAACTTTCCTAAAAATTCTAAAAAAATATTATCAAATAAATCATGGACAAGTACTAATAAACAATATAGATATAAATAATCTAAGTAAAGAAGAAATAGACAAAAATATAACATATGTATCACAACAAGAAAAATTATTTACAGATACTATATATAATAATTTATTATTAGGTAGAAAAATAAATAAAAAAATAATAATAAATATAATTAAAAATTTAAAAATAGATTTTTTAGATAAAGAACTTTTTCTAGATACATTTATAGAAGAAAATGGCCTAAATTTATCAGGTGGAGAAAGACAAAGAATCGTCCTTGCAAGATCACTTTTAAATGATTTTAACATTTTACTTCTTGATGAATCATTAAGTGAAGTAGATATAAAATTAGAGCGAGAAATTTTAAAAAATATTTTCAAAATGTATAAGGATAAGATAATTATTGTAGTATCCCATAGAATGGATAATAAAGATTTATTTGATAAAATAATAAACTTAAAAACATCTCTTTAAAGAAAGGAAAAAATGAAAAAAATACTTAGAATAATAAAATATATAATAAAATTAATAAAAATATAAATCTATTTTTAATGTTAGAAAGGAGAAATTATGAAAATAAAAGAAAAAGAATTAAAGAAAATAAGAGGAGGAGCATTTCATATTGGAGTTGGAATAGGAATATTTGCTGGAATATCATTTTTTATAGGAGTTGTAGATGGTTATGTAAGACCACTACTATGTAGAAAATAATGAAATTAAATAAAGAAGAATTATATAATATAAATGGTGGTATAAAATTTTCAGCATCCTTATTAAACTCTATTATAAGAGGAACAAATTTAATCATTGAACTAGGCAGATATGTTGGAACAGCAATTAGAAGATATAAAACAGGAAGATTATGTTAAAAAGAAAGGTAATATTAATAATAATAATTATATTGTTATTACCATTTATTTTGCCTCTTTTAGAAATAATTATAAAATGTATTGTAAATTTTGGAAGAATGTTTGGTAGTAACATGCGATTTATAGAAGAAGGAATATGCATAAAATAAAGGACAAATTAGTCCTTTTTTGCATTTTAAAATAAAAAAAATGTTGAATAATAGGAAAAAGAGTGTTATAATTTTTGTAGTACTTAGGGAAGGAGGGATTAAATTGACAAAAGTAGTAGTAAGAAATGGTAACGTAGATAGTGCCCTTAGAATGCTAAAACAAAAGAACGTTAAAGACGGTCTCTCAAAAAAAGTACGTGAAAGACAAGAAGGTTATTTAAAACCAGGAGTAAAAAGAAGACTAGAAAAAAAAGAAAATATTAAAAATAGTCGTAGACGTAATAAAGAAAGATATTAAAAGCCATAAGGCTTTTTTTGAAAGGAAAAATAGTATGAGAGAAAGAATATTAAATGATTTAAAAAAAGCTATGCTAGCCCAAGATAAAAAAACATTATCTGTTATTAGAATGGTAAAAGGTGCTATGCAAATGGAAGAATTAAATAAAAAAAGAGAATTAACAGATGATGAAGTAATAAGCGTTATATCAAAACAAATAAAAACAAGAAAAGAATCTATTATCGAATATGAAAAAGGAAATAGACAAGATCTTATTGATTTAACACAAGAGGAAATAGACATATTAAATAAATATATGCCAGAACAATTAAGCAAAGAAGAAATAGAAAAAATAATAGATGAAATCTTTAAAGAATTAAATCCTACAAGTATTAAAGATATGGGTAGAGTTATGAAAGATGCAACATCTAAATTAAAAGGTAGAGCCGATAATAGTTTAGTAAGTTCAATTATAAAAGAAAAATTAAACAACTTATAATAAAATTAAAATATTAATCATAAAACGACAGAATTTATCTATCGTTTTTTTTATACTTTTTATGGTGATATTATGAAGATATATTTAGATCTTATATTTTTATTAAATTTTTCATTTGATTTTATACTTTTACTTACAGTATCTATAATATTAAAAAGAAATGTCAAAATTAAAAGATTATTATTAGGAGGTTTAATAGGTGGCTTAAGTACATTTTTATTGTTTTTAAAATTAAATAATTTAACTTTATTTTTATTTAAATTTATAATAAGCATTATAATGATTTTAATATCATTTAAATATAAAAACATAAAATACACAATTAAAAATTTAGAATATTTATATTTAGTTAGTATTTTACTAGGAGGATTTTTATATTTATTAAATGTACAATTTTCTTATAAAAATGAAGGACTTATATTTTATCATAATGGACTTAGTATTAACTTTATAGTGTTAATTCTTATATCTCCAATTATATTAGTAATGTATATAAAAAAGGCAAAAGAATTAAAAAATAATTATTCTATTTGTTATAAACTAAACATATATTATAAAGATAAAAAAATAAATTTAAATGCTTATTTAGATACAGGAAATGTTCTTAAAGACCCATATTTTAATATGCCAATAATAGTAATAAATAAAAACTTAATAAATGAAGAAGATATATCAGATTTTATATTAGTACCAATAAATACTATAACGAGCCATATAAATTTAAAATGTATAAAAGTAGATAAAGTGGAAATAGATGGAAAAAAATTAAATAAAAAAGTTTTAATAGGATTATCACCAAAAAAAATAAAAATGGAAGGAATAGATACAATTATTGGAAAATCTATATTGGAGGGATAATATGTTAAAAAAAATAATTAAAATAATAAAAGAAATCTTAAATGATAACAATATTTTTTTTATAGGAAGTGCGGACAAATTACCAGAACCATTATCAAAAGAAGAAGAAGTATTTTATGTTGAAAAATCTATGAATGGTGATGTAGAAGCACGACAAAAACTTATAGAACATAATTTAAGATTAGTCGTTTATTTAGCTAAAAGATATGAGAATACAAAAGTTGATCTAGAAGATTTGGTAAGTATAGGAACAATTGGACTTATAAAAGGAGTAAATACTTATAAATTAGATAAAAATATCAAATTAGCAACTTATGCATCAAGATGTATTGATAATGAAATATTAATGTATTTAAGAAAAAATAAAAAAAGAAAAACAGAAGTTTCATTTGAGGATAGTTTAAGCTATGATTCAGAAGGAAATGAATTACATTTAGAAGATATAATGGGTACAGATGCTGATATAGTTACAAAAGGAATAGAAGAAGAAACTGATAAAAAATTATTAGAAGAAGAAATTAACAAGTTAAATAAAAGAGATAAACAAATAATGATATTAAGATACGGCCTTTTTGATCAAAATGAAACGACACAAAAAGATGTTGCTAAAATGCTTGGAATAAGTCAATCATATATATCTAGAATAGAAAAAAAGGTTATAAAAAGATTAAAAAATATAGTTGGAAGTTAAAATGATAATTTATATCATTTTTTTTGAATATATTTAAAATTTATTAACATAAAATAATAAATGTAAAAAAGTCAGAAATTAGCACTCATATATTGACAATGCTAACATATAATAGTATAATGAAATAGGCAGTTAGGGTTAGAGAGTGCTAAAGGAGGTGTTTTGTGAATAGTAGACAAACAAAATTATTAAAATTAATTGTTGAAGAATATATCAAAACAGCCAAACCAATCGGTTCTAAGTCATTAGAACAAGAATTAGATTGTTCAAGTGCAACAATTAGAAATGAAATGAGTTATTTAGAAGATTTAGGATATCTAGAAAAAACACATACATCATCAGGAAGAATTCCAAGTGAGATAGGATATAGATATTATGTAGATAATATAATGGAATCAAAACAATTAAACAAAGATGATATTTTAAAACTTCAAACAATATTTGATAATAGTTCACTTGTATTAAGCGATACAATTGAAAAAAGCTTAGAAATTGTATCTGAACTTACAAATTGTACATTGATATCATTAGGAAATACATCAAATGAAAATAAAATAAGTAAAGTAGAAGTAATTCCTATAAACGAAAATAATTTAGTTGCTATTATTGTTACTGATAAAGGACATGTTGAAAACAGAAACGTTATATTAGATGAGAAAATATCTGTTTTAGAAATAAAACAAACAATTGATATAATAAATAAACATATAGTTGGAACACCAATTGATGAAGTAGCTGCTAAACTTGAATTTGAAGTAAAACCAATTATTAGAGATAATGTTAATTCTCAAAAACAATTATTTGATGCTTTCTGTAATTTTATAAATGATGTTACGACAGAATCAAATATAAAAATGAAAGGTAGAGCAAATATTTTAAAACAGCCAGAATTTAGTGATGCAGATAAAATTAAAAAAATAATTTCTAAATTTGAAGATAAAAGTTTTATAAGCAGTATAAAAGAAGAAGAAAATGGCGTAAATATTTATATTGGTAGTGAAAACGAATTTGATGATGATGTAACAATAATTAAAACAAAGTATAATGTAAATGGTGTTGAAGGAACAATTGCAATTGTAGGCCCAAAAAGAATGGAATATGATAGAGCAACAATGCTTTTAGAATATATAAAGGAAAATATAGAAAAAAATTAGAAAGGAAGTACAATGAAAGAAGAAATAAATAAAGAAATAGATAAAAATAACGAATGCTGTAAAGAAGAGTGTAATTGTAAAGAAGAATGTAATTGCAAAGAAAATTTTGAGGAAGAATGTAATTGTACAGATGATTGTTGCAAAGAAAAATCTAATACAAATGAAGATAATAGCACTATAGAAAAAGAATACAACTCTAAATTGCATAAAAATAAAAAAAATAAAAAAGAACAAGAATTAGAAAAAAAATTAGAAGAAACATTAAAGGTAGTTAATGATTTAAATGAAAAATTACTAAGAGAAAAAGCTGAAGTAATTAATTATAGACGTCGTAAAGATGATGAAGTATCTAAACTTCTAAAATATTCAAATGAGGATTTAATACTTGAAATGCTTCCAATTATAGATAATTTTGAAAATGCTATAAAAATGGATGATGATAATTTAGAAGACGAAGTATCAAAATTCTTAAAAGGATTTAAAATGATATATGGTAATTTACTTACTGTATTAGAAAAATTTGAAATAAAACCAATTGATGGTGTTAATAAACCATTTGATCCAACTTATCATCAAGCAGTAATGACTGAAAAATCTGATAAAGAATCAGGAATTGTTATTGATGTATTAAGAAAAGGATATATACTTAAAGATAAAGTAATTAGACCAGCTATGGTTAAAGTTAGTGAATAAGGAAAGGTGATATTATGAGTAAAACAATAGGTATAGATTTAGGAACAACAAATAGTTGTGTAAGTGTTTATGAAGGTGGAGAAGCTAAAGTTATAGCAAATCCAGAAGGAAGTCGTACTACTCCATCCGTAGTAGCATTTAAAAATGGAGATATAATCGTTGGTATTAAAGCAAAAAACCAAATGATTACAAATCCAGATGTAGTATATTCAATAAAAAGAAAAATGGGAACAAGTGAAAAGGTTCACGTTAATGGAAAAGATTATACTGCAGAAGAAATATCAGCAATGATTTTAACAGATCTTAAAAATTCAGCAGAATCATATTTAGGTGAAAAAGTAACTAAAGCCGTTATAACAGTTCCAGCATACTTTAATGATGCACAAAGACAAGCAACTAAAAACGCAGGTAAGATTGCAGGACTTGAAGTAGAAAGAATTATCAATGAACCAACTGCAGCAGCACTTGCTTATGGTCTTGATAAACAAGATAAAAATGAAAAAGTGTTAGTATACGATTTAGGTGGTGGAACATTTGACGTTTCAATTCTTGAATTAGGAGATGGAGTATTTGAAGTATTATCTACAAGTGGTAATAACCATCTAGGTGGAGATGACTTTGATAATAGAATAATGGATTATTTGGTTGATGAATTCAAGAAGGAAAATGGAATTGACTTAAGTGACGATAAAATGGCTATGCAAAGAATAAAAGATGCAGCAGAAAAAGCTAAAAAAGACTTAAGTGGAATGAGCCAAACAGAAATTTCTATTCCATTTATTACACAAGGAGAAAATGGACCACTTCATTTATCTGTTAATTTAACAAAAGCTAAATTTGAAGATTTAATAGGTGATTTATTAGAGTCAACTCTAGAACCAGTTAGAAAAGCTTTAAAAGATGCTAATTTAACTAAAAATGATATTGATAAAGTATTATTAGTAGGTGGATCTACAAGAATTCCTAAAGTTGTTGATTTAATTAAAGCAGAACTTGGTAAAGAACCATCAAAAGGAGTTAATCCAGATGAAGTAGTTGCTATGGGTGCTGCAATTCAAGGTGGAGTACTTCAAGGAGAAGTAGATGATATAGTTCTTCTAGATGTAACACCACTTTCACTTGGTATTGAAACATTAGGAAATGTTTGTACAGTATTAATTCCAAGAAATACAACAATCCCAACAAGTAAGAGTCAAGTATTCTCAACTGCTGTAGATAATCAACCAGCTGTTGATATTCATGTTCTACAAGGTGAAAGACCAATGGCAAGTGATAATAAAACATTAGGTAGATTCCAACTTACAAATATTCCAGCTGCACCAAGAGGTGTACCACAAATTGAAGTTACATTTGATATAGATGCTAATGGTATTGTAAATGTTAAAGCAAAAGATATGGGAACAGGAAAAGAACAATCAATTACAATAACATCTTCAACAAACTTATCCGATGAAGAAATAGATAAAATGGTAAAAGAAGCAGAAGCTAATCGTGAAGCTGATACTAAGAAAAAAGAAGCAGCAGATGTAAAAAATGAAGCAGAACAATTAGTATTCCAAACTGAAAAATCATTAAAAGATCTTGGTGATAAGGTAAGCAGTGAAGATAAAGAAAAAGCTGAAAAACAAATAAAAGAATTAAAAGATGCACTTGAAAGTGATAACGTAGATGATATCAAAACTAAAAAAGATGCATTAAGTGAAACAGCTATGGCTTTTGCAACAAAAGTATATGAAGAAGCTGCTAAATCAGCACAAGAAAATAATGAATCAAATGATTCATCAGAAACATCAAATAGTGATAAAAAAGATGACACAGTAGTTGATGCAGAATTTGAAGAAAAATAAAAAATAATTTGGTGAAGTTCTAGTTATCTAGAACTTTATCACTATTAAAGGAGAAAAAATGGAAAAATATAACACGAGAAATGATGTACCTATAAAATATAGATGGGATTTAACAGATTTTTACAAGACGAAGGAAGATTTTTATAATGAGTATGAAAAGGTAAAAAATGAATTTGTTGAATTAAAAAAATATAAAGGTAAATTAAAGGAAAGTGAAAAATTATTAGAATTTTTGAAAAAAAATGTTTCAATTAAAAATAAAATAATAGATTTATACATATATGCAATAACACAATCTGATGAAGATTTATCTAATTCACAAGCAAAAGAAGATTTAGGAAAAATTGATGAATTAGAAACAAATTACTCTGTAATCACTTCATTTTTCAAGCCAGAATTATTATCATTAACAAAAGAAGAATATGAAAAATTATTTGATAATGAAAAATTATTAAAATATAAAGTACTTTTAGATGAAGATTATAGATATAAAGAACATGTTTTAGATAGTGAAAAAGAAGCATTAGTTAGTTCATTAACAAATACATTAAGTAGTTATAGTCAAATGTCTTCAACTCTATTAAACTTATGCCACGATTATGGTAAGGTAATAATGGATGATGGAACAGAAGAAACATTGACAAATACAAATTATAGATCTTTGATGCAAAAATTATCTAGGGAAAAAAGAAAACAAGTATATAATCAATTTAATAAAGTTAAAAAACAATATGCAGAAATATCTGCAGGATTATTAAATAATTATGTTAAAACAGAAAAAACATTAGCAAATATTTACAATTATAAAACTACATGGGATTCAAAATTATTTGATTTAAGATTATCTGATAAAGTCTTTCAAGTATTAATTGATGCATGTGTAGAAAATAAAGATGTAATAAAAAAATATTGGGATTTAAAAGCTGAAGTTTTTAACGTTGATAGAATTATGCCATGGGATAATACCATAAAATTATATGAATCAGATAAAGAGTATACAATAGAAGAGGCACAAAAAATAGTGTTAGAGGCAATAAAACCATTGGGCAATGATTATTATATACACTTTAAAAGATTGATTGATGAAAGATGTGTTGATTATTGTCAATATAAAGGAAAATGTTCCGGAGGTTATAACATTTCATCAAGTGATAAAATTAATTCTAAAATACTTATGAGCTTTAATGGTAATTTCGAGTCAATATCTACTTTGATTCATGAAGGAGGGCACTTCACTAATCATCAATATATGTATGAAAATAACGATGAAATATATAGTGGAAATTATAATATTGTTGCAGAGGTTGCTTCACTTACTAATGAATGTTTATTATCAAATTATTTTGCAAATAGTGACAACAAAAAAGATGCATTAGTTGGATTGTCTAATCTTTTAAGTGTAATATACTCTAATTTATTTGGAGCTGTTCAAGAGGGCGATTTTGAAAAAGAAATGTATAAATATGTTGAAAATGGTGGAGTATTAACAAAAGAGTTTTTATGCAACTTAAATGAGGAGAGTTTGAAGAAATTTTATCCAATTGAAGAATTAGATAGTGAATATGAAAGTATAAGTTGGGTTTCCAGAAGTCATTTCTATATGTTTTTCTATTTACTTAGTTATGCAGTTTGTATATCAGTAGCAATTTTCGTTTCTAATGAAATAATAAAGGGTAATAAAGAAATGATTGAGAAATACATAAAATTTTTAAAGACAGGATGGAATGTAAATATTACTGATACATTTAAGATACTTGGAATAGATTTAGAAGATAAAAAAATATATGAAAGTGCTATTAAAAAATTTGATGAAACAATAGAAGAATTTAAGAAGTTATATAATAGTTAGGAAGTGAGATTTATGAACAAAAAAGATTATTATGAAGTACTTGGTGTTGATAAAAATGCAAGTGAAGCAGAAATAAAATCAGCATTCCGTAAACTTGCAAAAAAATATCATCCAGATGTATCAAAAGAACCAGATGCAGCCGAAAAATTTAAAGAAGCTCAAGAAGCATATGCTGTTTTATCAGATGCACAAAAAAGAAGTCAATATGATAAATATGGACACTCAGCTTTCCAAGGCGGTGGAGCAGGCAGTGCTGGATTTGATTTTGGAGATTTTGATTTTTCTGATATATTTGAAGATTTATTTGGAGGAAGTTTTGGATTTGGAAGTTCCAGAAGAACTGGTAAGAAAAATGCAAGAAGAGGTAGAGATACTTTAATAAATGTTGAATTAACATTTGAAGAAGCAGCATTTGGATGTAATAAAGATATAAAACTTAATATAAATGAAGATTGTAGTGAATGTAATGGTGAAGGTGGTCATTCTAAAAAAACATGTCCTACATGCAATGGAACAGGTGTTGAAACAGTAGAACAAAGAACAATGTTTGGTGTTTTCCAATCAAGAACAACTTGTCATACATGTTCAGGATCAGGCTACACATTTGAAAAAAAATGTAGTAAATGTAAAGGTACAGGAAAAGTTAAAGTAAATAAAACCCTTGAAGTAAAAATACCAGCAGGTGTAAATACTTTAAATAAACTTAGAATTCCAGGTAAAGGAGAAGCTGGATACAACGGTGGAGAAAATGGCGATGTTTACTTAGAATTTAAAGTAAAATCTCATCCACTTTTTGAAAGAGACGAAGATGATATTTATCTTACACTTCCAATAACTATATCAGAAGCAGTACTTGGATGCAAAAAAGAAATACCAACTATATATGGTAATGTAAAATTATCAATACCAGAAGGAAGTCAAACAGGAGATAAACATAGATTAAAAGGAAAAGGAATATCTAATGTCAATAATCACATTAAAGGAAATATGTATGTTATAATAGATGTAATCATTCCAAAAAAAATATCGAGAGATCAAAAAAAATTATTTGAAGAATTATCTAAAACAAATTTAGATCCAAATAATGAATATAAAACTGTAGAAAAATACTTATAAAAGGTAGTTTACAAAAACTACTTTTTTTGTTATTATTTTTATAATAGAAAAGAGGAAAAAATGTGATAACAAATAGTAAAAAAGGATTTACTTTAATAGAGCTTTTAGCAGTAATAGTAATACTTGCAGTTATAGCTTTAATCGCAACACCAATCATATTAAATATGATAAATGATGCAAAAAAGAGTGCATCAAAAGATTCAGCATA
>CAKPMH010000018.1 GCA_934167935.1 uncultured Bacilli bacterium | reverse complement strand
TATTACACATCCTTACTATCGTTTTATCATATATAAATGATACAACAAATTTAATATTTTGTAAACAAAAAAATCAGCTACTGCTGATTATATAGTTTTTCCATATGTACCTATATTTTTTTTAAATTGTGGTATTTTACTTGATAAAAATTTTATATTTTCATTTGATAGATTTTCAACATATCTTTTTGCTTCTTCTTCTGTTGCTTCTTTTAAATGTAATGAATTTTTATTAATATCAAATTCTATTCCACTGATAGGTTCTACTAATTTATCTCCTTTTGTTACAAATAAAATATGTTCTTTTGCTCCAAGTATTTTAAGACTTGTATTAATTTCTTCTTGTATTTTTTTTATTTTATTCCTTACACTAGGACTCATTGGCTTTTCTGCTTTATTTCTTATAGCCCACATCATATTATATTTATCTTTTATTTCAGGATACATTTCATTTAAGAAATCATATTCTTCATTATTTTTTTTTACAATAATATTATTTATCCAAAGTAAATAACTCATTTTATCATCCCCTTTAAAACATTTTATCTGGTTTAATTTTTCCTTCTTCTTTTAGATAACTTTTATAAGAGGCTATTATTTTACCATCTTTTTTAAATAAAATCAAATCTTTATTATAAATATTATCTAAAATACATCCATTTCTTATTTTTTTTTCTAAATATTCATCTACTTCTACTGTATACAAATCTTTTAATGCTTCTTCTTTTGTTATCAATTTATATTTATTATTTTTTACTTCTTCTATAGTATAACAATCTTTTATATCAAAATTACCTTGTTTTGTTCTTTTTAAATTTTTCATGGTTGCTACTGCATCTAAATTAGTTGCTATATCTTCTATTAAACTTCTTATATATGTTCCTTTACTAACAAGTGTTTTTATTTTTATAATTGTTTTATTATTTTCATATTTTAAATCTAAAAGTTCTAGCATTTTTATATCGACAAGTCTTTTTGGAAGTTCAACTTCTTTATTTTCTCTTGCATATTGATATAGTTTTTTTCCATTTACTTTAACAGCTGAATATATAGGTACTTCCTGGTAATACTTTTTTGTCATTTTAATTAAAGTATTTTTAATTTCTTCTTTTTTTAATAAGCAATCTTCATCTTTTAATATTTTTCCTGTTATATCTTTTGTATCAGTTTTTATACCAAAAACTATTTCTGCTTCATACTCTTTATAAGTTGACGTTAAATATTCTACTAATTTTGTTGAACTACCTATACATATAACAAGTACTCCTGTTGCAATTGGATCAAGAGTTCCTGTATGCCCTACTTTTTTTGTATTAAATATTTTTGATATTATATTTACAACATCTCTACTTGTATAATCTTTTTCCTTATTTATAAGTAAGATTCCATCCATATTATACCTCTTTATATTCAAATTCTATATCTAATATTCTTACCGTATCAGAATCTTTTGCACCTAATTCTTTTAACTTATCATCAATTCCCATTTTTCTTAATTTATTTGAAAATCTAAGAGCTGCTTCATCAGTTGTAAATCTAGTCATTCTATATAACTTTTCAACTTCTTCACCCTTTATTACCCATACACCATTATCATTTTCAATTGTAAATGGTTGTTCTTTTTTAAATTTATATAAAATATGACTTTCAAATTTTTCTTCTTCATATAGTGGTTTTTTTTCTATTTTATCTAACATATTAGCAAGTTCTATTAACACATCTTTAAGTCCAGTACCTGTTATGGCACTTATTGGAAATATTTTTATATCTTTGATATTTTCTTTAAATTTTTTTAAATTTTCTTCTGAACCTTCAATATCCATTTTACTTGCAATTATTATTTGAGGTTTTTTTAATAAATCTTTATTAAAATTTTCAAGTTCTTTATTTATTGTTAAATAATCATCATAAGGATTTCTTCCTTCAAATCCACTCATATCTATTACATGGGCAATTACTCTTGTTCTTTCTATATGCTTTAAAAATTTATCTCCAAGTCCTTCACCTAAGCTTGCTCCTTTTATAAGTCCTGGTAAATCAGCTACCACAAATGATTTATTATTTGGAGATTTTACAACTCCAAGATTTGGTGTTAATGTCGTAAAGTGATATGCAGCAATTTTTGGTTTCGAAGATGAAATTTTAGATATTAATGTTGACTTACCAACACTTGGCATTCCAACTAAGCCCACATCAGCAAGAAGTTTAAGTTCTACTTTAACTTTTTTTACTTCTCCTGGTTCACCATTTTCAGCATAAGCTGGTGCTGGGTTTGAACGAGTTGCAAAAGCCATATTTCCTCTTCCACCTCTACCACCATATGCAACTACTACTCTATCACCTTTTTTAGTTAAATCAGCTATTATTAAGTTGGTTTCTGTATCTGTTACAACGGTTCCAAGTGGAACTTTTATTATTATATCTTTTGCATTTGCTCCGTGTTTAGCACTTCCTTGTCCATTAGTTCCTTTTAATCCTTTAATAATTCTTTTATATCTTAAATCTATTAAAGTATTTAAACCTTCATCTACTTCAAATATTATATCGCTACCTTTTCCACCATTTCCTCCAAATGGTCCTCCCATTGGTACATATTTTTCTCTTTTGAAGGCCATGCAGCCATCTCCACCATTTCCTGCATATAATTCTACTATTACTTCATCTATAAACATAATATCACCTTTTTTCTATAAGTATTATACACGAATAAGCTTAAAAATAAAAGGTTTTTATGACCTTTTATTATCTTCCTAGACCTACTTTTTTTCTAACTTCTTCATATTTTAATTTAGCTATTTCTTCTACTTTTTTATGTCCATCATCTAATATTTTATCTAATTCATTACTATTTATTATTTCATTATATTTTTTCTTTATTTCATTTAATTTTTCTACTACAACGTCTGCTACTTCTTTTTTTAAATTACCATAATTACTGTCTTTAAAATAAGTACATGTATCTTCTATAGAAATTTCTTTTAAACATGAATATATTGTAAGTAAATTAGATATACCAGGTTTATTTTCTGTGTCATAGTAAACTTTTCCTTCACTATCTGTTACAGCACTCATTATTTTTTTCCTTATATCTTTTTCGTCATCTAGTAAATAAATTATACCTTTTTTATTTTCACTTGATTTACTCATTTTTTTAGTTGGATCTTGTAAGTCTTTTATTTTAGCTCCAACTTCAGGTATCATTGGTTCTGGTAATTTAAATGTTTCACCATATTTATTATTAAATCTTGATGCTAGGTTACGAGCTAATTCTACATGTTGTTTTTGATCTATTCCTGTTGGTACTATATCAGCATCATATAAAAGAATATCTGATGCCATAAGAATTGGATATGTAAAAAGTCCTACACTTACATTTTTTTTATTCGCACTTTTTTCTTTAAATTGTGTCATCCTTGATGCTTCTCCTATATATGTATTACATTCTAATATCCAAGATAAGTTAGCATGATATAAATTTTCTGATTGAATATAAATAGTATTTTTTTTAGGATCTAATCCACATGCCATATAAAGGGCTACATTTTTTCTTATTCTTTCTTTTAAAAGATTTGGATCTTGTTCTACTGTTATTGCATGCATATCAGGTACAAACATAAATGAATCATATATATCTTGATATTTAATGATTCCTCTTATTCCTCCAATTAAACTACCTAGGGTTAACTCTCCACTTGGTTGCAATCCTGTTAATATTCTCTTCATTTTAATCTTCTCCTACTATAAGTGATTCTCCACTAAATTGTGATGGAATTGGTAAGTTTAATAAACTTAATATAGTTGGTGCTATATCAGCTAATTTTCCTTCTTTTAGTTTTATATTTTTATTTGTAACTATAAATGGTACTCTATTTGTTGTATGCGTTGTACAAGGTGTACCATCTTTATTAATCATGATATCACAATTTCCATGATCAGCAGTTACTATTAATGTTCCATCAATTTCAGTTATTTTATTATATATTCTTTTTAAACATTTGTCCATAAATTCTACTGCTTTTATTGCGGCTTCATATACACCTGTATGTCCAACCATATCGCCATTAGCAAAATTTAGTACAACTAAATCTAAGTAATCTTTATCTAATTCTTCTATTAATCTATCTGTTACTTCCATAGCACTCATTTCTGGTTTTAAATCATAAGTTGCTACTTTAGGAGAATTTACAAGTATTCTTTTAGAATTTTTTAAATTTATTTCTTCTCCTCCATCAAAGAAATAAGTTACATGTGCATATTTTTCTGTTTCAGCTATTCGTAATTGATTTAATCCTAAAGAATCAATATATACACCTAATGTATTTTCTAAATCTTGATTTTTAAAAGCAGTACTTCCTATTACTGTATCTGTAATTGGCATCATAGACACTAATTTAATATTATTTAATTTTACTGTTTTCATGTCTACCATACTTGGATTAGTTAGAGCTGTACACATCTCTCTTAATCTATCTGGTCTATAGTTAAATACTATTATTCCATCATTATCACTTAATTTACCATCGTTTATAACACTTGGTTTTATAAATTCATCAGTTATATTATTACTATATGATTTATTAAATAAATCATATGGCTTTACAAATTTTTCACCTATACCTGATACAATTGCATCATATGCAAGCTTTAATCTATCATAATTATTATCTCTATCCATAGCATAATATCTTCCTGATATAGTTGCAATATTTCCTATATTAGTTTCTTTTATTTTATCTTCCAATTTTTTTACAAAATTTATTCCACTACATACACTTGTGTCTCTACCATCAGTAAACAAATGATAGTATACTTCTTTTACGTTTTCTCTTTTACATAAATCTATTATTGCCATTAAATGATTTATATGTGAATGTATTCCTCCATCACTTATTAAACCCATTATATGTAATTTGGATTTTTTTTCTTTTGTCATTCTTATTACTTTTAGTAATTCTTCATTATTATAAAATTCCTTTGTTTCAATTGATTCATTTATAAGCTCAAGTGGTTGATAAACTATTCTTCCGGCTCCTATATTCATATGCCCTACTTCTGAATTTCCCATTTGTCCGGCTGGTAATCCAACTAGTTTTCCTGATGCTTCTAGAGTTGTATTAGGATAATTTTTAGTTAAATAATCAAATGTTTCTTTTTTAGCATTTAAAAATGCATTACCATAACTTTCTTTCCTTATTCCACATCCGTCTAATATACAAAGTACAAGTGTTTTTTTCATATAATCGCCTCTTTATTATTATAACATAATTTTAAAAAAAATATTTAGAAAATAATCTAAATATTTTATACAATTTCTTTTATTTTTAAAATATTTTTTCTATATACATGTAGTCATCATTAATTTTAGCAACTAACTCATCTATATCATATTTTTCAAATGTTTCTTTTACTTCTTTAAATGTAAGTAAAAATATTGTTAAATTAAATACTAATAATTCATTAATTACATCTATTTTAATTTTTCTAAAATAATTCATTATTTTTTCTATTTCTAAGCTATTGGCTTCTAATGAGTATATGATATTTATAGGATAATTATTTTTTATTTTGTATAAGTAATTTTCATCATAAATTATTACATCTACATCTTCATTCATACAAAACATCCTACTATTAGTAGGATAACATTTTTAATATAAATTAAAAGAAAAAGTTAGAAATTAATCTAACTACACTTCTTTATAAACACTTACTTGTTTTTTATCTTTTCCGCGTCTTTCAAATTTAACGATTCCATCTACTTTTGCATATATAGTATCATCACTACCAATTCCTACGTTAGTACCTGGATAAATCTTTGTTCCACGTTGACGGTATATAATTGATCCACCTGTTACAAATTCACCATCTGCTGCTTTTGCACCAAGTCTTTTTGATTCTGAATCACGACCATTTTTAGTTGAACCTTGTCCTTTTTTATGAGCGAAAAGTTGGATATCTAAAAATAATAATTTCACGAGATTACCTCCTATTCATAAATTTTTATATTTTTTTTATATTGTATTTCTAATTCTTTTAATAAAGATATCATATTTTCTATTAAAATATCTATATATTTATTATGTTTTAAAATGTTTACTTCTATAAATCCCTCATCTTGTTTATAATTAATGGCATCACTGTCTATCTTAATTATTGCATTTATAGTAGTAATTATTATACTGCTTACGCTAGCACATACAATATCTGTACCTTTAACACCGTATCCTGCATGTCCTTCTACTTTAATATTGTCATTTTTTATACTAACTTTAATCATTATGCACTTATTTTTGTAATTTCTACTTTAGTATATGGTTGACGATGTCCTTGCATTTTACGATATTTTTTCTTAGCATTATATTTATATACAAGTACTTTTTTATTTTTACCGTGTTTTAAGACTTTTCCTACTACTTTAGCTCCTTTAACATATGGACGTCCTGCTTTTCCATTTGCCATAAGAACATTTTCAAAAGAAACTTCTGAATCTTTTTCTGCATCTAATTTTTCGATGTAAAGAACAGTTCCTTCTTCTACATAGTATTGTTTTCCACCTGTTTCAATAATAGCTTTCATATTTTACCTCCTTATATTTTCTAAGACTCACCATTAAGGCACTTAAAGTTTTAACCTTTTCTGTGTGGTTGTAGAGTGAGGCCCTACACAATATAGAATTTTATCATAAATAGCCTAAAAAGTCAAATATTTCGATTAAAATATTTTTTTAATATTTCTTTTTCAGTATAATATTTTTCTTTATAAAAAAGATGTTTATAATCTTTTTTCATTTTTTTTAAATTTATTCCTTTTATTATTTTTGTTTTTTTAAATTTTAAATTATAATTATATCTTTCAAATAAGAATTTATTAAATATATATTTATGTTCTTTATATTCTTTTATTACTTTTAGTAATATAAAAAATATTATCATATATAACATTAGATTTTTCTTTTTTATAATTAAAATTATTATTGTTATTATAGATATATATATAGTTAGTAAATGACTTTTATTAAAACTTGTTATTTTATTTAATATTATATTTAATAATTTAGAACCGTCTAAAGGTATAATAGGTAGCATATTAAATATTAAAAGGGAATAATGGTATCCTGTTATCAATTCATTTTCTATATTTAATATACATAGTATAAAATAAAAAAGAATTTGAAATAATGGTCCTAGTATTAGTATTACAAATTCTTCTTTTAAACTTTTATTTATTAATTCATCAAAGATAGTTATTCCACCAAATGGTAAAATAACTACTTTTTTTATTTTCCAATTATAAATTAAGGCTCCTACATTATGCCCTACTTCATGTATAAATATAAGTAATGTAATATAGATAAAATCTTTAAATAATCCTGTTAATATTGCCATTATCGCAACTAAATAATAAAGTGGATGTATTTTAAAGATGTTCTTCATAATTAAGTACTTTTCCATCTTTTTTATATACTAAATATATATTATTATCTTTTGCTTCTCCTATAAATGATCCTTTTTCTATATAATCATATAATTTCAAATTAGAAGCATTTATATTTGAATACCATATATCTATTCCATCAATACCGCTTATTATAACAGTATTTCCATATTTTTCTTTTTCTCCTATAAATACTACCATTCCACTTTCTAAAGTAGGAACTAAATAATTTTTTGATACTGTTAATTTAACACCATCTAAATATTTTGATTTAGAACTATATTCTAACTTTTCATTAAATACTTTAGTAGTTTCTTTTTTTTCTATAATCTCACTAAATGGTATAGGAGATCCAAATTTATCTTTAAATAATTTATTTATGGTTGCGAATTTAAAATTTTTAGTAAATACATTTTCATAAAATAAAGTTTTTAATTTAGTATTATTTTTAAGTGTTATAAGAGTTGTTAATGTTATAAGTATTGTTATTAAAAGTTTGTTTATTTTTTTTACGAATTTATTATCATTTTTTTTCATTTTTTTATTTTTTTTCTTTTTTATTTCTTTTCTTAATTCTTCTATATCCATATTATCACCAGTAAATAATATGTTTAATCTAATTTATATATTCCTTTTTTATTTGCTATAATATCTGTTATTATGTATAAAATAACTATATATATAATATTTATTAAAATAGAATCTATTATACTATTTAAAAGTAGATTTATATCTTTATTCATATAATTAATAAAAATTAATATTATATATGTTATTACTCTATATAAAATAATTAATATAATTGATATTAATGCTACATTAAATTTATTATTAGTTATAAACTTATTTAGTACCATTATTATATATCCTATTAAAGTAAATATTGTTGCATTTAAAAATAAAGTATCTGTATATCCTATATCATATAAAAGGCCCGTTATAAAACAAATCATTATATATAATTTTTTTTTGTTATATAAATATGGATATACAATTATAAGAGATAGCACTGTAAAAAGAGGGACTAAATAATCTACATTTATAAAAGAATTTACTATTCCTTCTAAATAAAATGATAATAAAATAATTAATATAATCACTCTTTTTCCTCTTTTCTTAGTACTGTAACATAATTTAAATTATCAAAATTAACACTTGGCTTTACTAATACTGTTCGTGCTAAATCAAAATTATCTTTAGTAATACTATCAACTGTTCCTATTAAAATGCCACTTGGAAAATTATTGCCTAATCCTGTTGTTGTAACAACGTCATCTTTATTTATTTCTGTATTCTCTGCTATTCCCTCAATTATAAGTCTGTTTTTTTCTCTATCGTATCCAGTTAATAATCCATATATATAATTATCATCATTTATTTTTATTTTTACGGATATTTTATTATTTGTATCATTTGTAGTAAGAAGTTTTACTATACTATTTAATTTTGATGTTTTTATGACTACTCCTACTAATCCTTCATTATTAATAACAGCCATATCTTTTTTTATGCCATCAGCTTCTCCTTTATCTATAGTTATTTTATTATACCAATAACCTATATTTCTATTTATTATAGTAGCATTCATATATGAGCTTTCACTTAATATATTGTTTAATTCTAGTATTTTTTTTAGGTCATTTATTTCTTTTGTTGCTTCATCATATTTTGCTTCCATTAATTTAACTTTACTATATTTTTTTTCTAATTTTTTATATTTTTTATATAGTTTTTGTTTTGATTTTGATTCATTAATTTTATCTTTTATAAAATTAACTGAATTATTTGATATTTTATTTACTGATAAAGTTGTATCTTTTATTACTTTTTCTATTATTGTTAATTTTCTATTATCTTTAATTAATGCTTGAAATAATATTAGTAGTATACTTATTATTATTAATATTACTATCACATAGTATTTTTTATTTTTTAACATATTTCACATCCTTAAATAAGATTATTTTCAAAAAAACTATAATAATTATTTTTACCTATTATTATATGGTCAGTTACAGAAATTCCAAGTAAATTTCCAACTTTTATTAAATTATTTGTTAATTCAATATCATTTTTACTTGGTGTTACATTTCCTGTTGGATGATTATGAATACATATTATTGATGTTGCATTTGCTAAATATGCTTCTTTAAATATTTCTCTTGGATGAACTGTACTATAATTTAAAGTTCCCATAAATAATAATTTATTTTTTATTACTTTTTTACTATTATCTAGATATACACAATAAAAATATTCTTGTGATTTTTCGCCAATTACATTTTTAAAATATTCATATATTATCTTAGAATTCGTAACTTTTATATCATTTATTGTATCTACTTTTCTATTTATTCTATTTCCAAGTTCTATAGTTGCTAGAAGAGTTGCTGCTTTTACTTTTCCAATTCCTTTTATTTTCATTATTTTTTCTAAAGTTACATTTTTTAATTCATGAATATCATTTTCTTTTAGTAACTGGCTAGATATTTCTTTTACACTTTTTTCTTTGGTTCCACATTTAAGTATTATTGATATTAATTCTTCATTACTTAAATTTTCACATCCTACATTAATCAATCTTTCAATTGGTCTTTCTAAAACAGGTAAATCTTTAATTCTTGTCAATCATTACCAACTCCTCATATTTACTTAGTATTTGACTTTCTATTGATTTTATTATTTTATTATCACTTGTTTCTTCTAATAATGTTTCATATTGATTTAATATGGTTATAAAAGAAATATTTGATATAAAAATTTCTCTTACATATATATCATACCCTTCACTTTTATAGAATTCCTTTAATTTTTTTAAATTTTTTTCTTTTTTTACAATTCCTACATATGAATAATACATATTATTTTCTTTTGTATATATATAATATGAGAATTTACTCATTTCACGTTTCATTTCTTCTTCACTTGAAAATACTCCTGCTTGTAAAAAATATAATTTTTCTCCAGTAAGAGAGACTGTTTTAGTATTTTGATTATATTCTTTAAACATAAAATTTCCCATAAAAAAACCAATTAATATACATAATACTACTGGAAAAATATTTTTTAATTTCATACTATCACCAGTTTTATTATATTTTATTAATTGGTCAAATTTTGTCGAATATTATTTTTATTTATTAATATTTTTTATTATTTCATCTAATGAAGATGTTGTTACTTCATTTGTTTTTGTATCTTCTATTTGGTAGTTTTCACCATCAAATTTATTACCTAATATTATCATTTTAGGTGTTCCAAGTACATAAACATCATTTATTCTATTTCCTATTGATAAATTATCTCTATCATCAATTATTGCATTTATATTATTTTCTAATAAATATGAGTATAATTTTTCTGCTTGTTCTTTTGTGCTTTCATTATAAATTATTTGTACTTTATAAGGTGCAATATTATATGGAAGAGCAAATCCTTTTATTTTTTCATCTTTTCTTATAACATTATTTTCTATTAAACATGCGATTATTCTTCCAAGTCCTATTCCATAACATCCCATATAATATGGTCTATCATTTCCTTCTTCATCTTTAAAGAATAAATTCATACTTTCTGAATATTTTGTACCTAATTGAAAGTTATTTCCAAGTTCAACTGAATTTAATTCTTTTAATTCAGTTATATTGTTTATGTTTAATTGTTTTAAATATTCCTCTTTATTTTCAAATTCTAATACTTCTTTATTTATTCCTATATTTTGTTTTTCATCATATAGTATTATATCTTCACCTAATTTAGTTGCCGCTTGAAATTCTTCAGCAACTTTTCCTCCTATAACACCATTATCACTTACAGTAGGAATAATATTTATTCCTAATCTATTAAAAATATTCATATATGCTTTATGCATTAAGTCATACGTTTTTTTCATATCTTCTTCTGTTTTATCAAATGAATATGCATCCATCATTACAAAAGTTCTTGGCCTAAATAAGAAACCTCTAGTACGTATTTCTTTTCTAAATTTTTCTCCTATTTGATAATAGGTTGCAGGTAAATTTTTATATGATGGTAATCTATTTGCTCCAAATATAGTAGCACATTCTTCAGCTGTTGGTGCAAGTCCATATTCTCCTAAATTATTATTTATAGTGAACATGATATCTCCTTCTTTAGTATACATATCCCATCTATTTGATTGTTCCCATATTTTTTTAGGTTGTAATTTAGGAAATTCTACTTGTATACATCCTACTTTATCTAGTTCTTCTATTATTATATTTTCTACTATTCTTTCTAATTTTGTCCATAAATTTCCATATCCATATATTCCACTTTCAAATTGATATAATTCACCTAATTTTATTAAAATATCTTGCCCGCTATAATTTTCATCTATATCCTTTAGATTAATTTTTTTTATATTTAAATTTTTTAATCTCATAAATTCATCCTCTTTCTTTAATAATTATACAGTATATATTTTATTTTATCAATCAAAAAAAATTGATATTTTAAATCAATTTTATTTTTTTATATATTGTTTTATACTGAAATAATCTATAACATATTTAAGTTCTTCCATATTATATTTTTGTTTTTTATTTTCACTATAGTATGAAGGTAACCAATAAACATTTTTGCTTCCACCTAATTTTAGATATGTATTTATGTATTCTTTTAATCTTGGATCATTCATTCCTTCATCATATGAGGCATAATGTAATGGTGTTGAAAGGTCAAAATTAAATGTTTTGGCATATACTAATCCATATTCTGCTCCATATGTTTTTCCACCTTGATTTATTATTTGTAACAGTGCTAAATAAAGTATTTCTCTTCTATATGCATCATCTTTTATAAATTTTTCATATTCACCTTTTGAGAGAACTTCTTTTAAGTTAGCATTTAAACTATTCATATTAAATATTTCAAGTAATAGTTTTATATTTTCACTTGCTAGTTTTAACATATTAAATTCATTATATAATTCTTTTGATGCATTTTGATATCTACATATTGACCATGCAGATATTATTGAAATAATTTTGTTTATTTCATCTTTATTTAAAGTTTTATCTTTTTTAATAATTTCATTTATTTTTCTTTCTTTTTTTATATCTAAGTTATATGCTTTTTCTACTGAACTTATAAATTTCATATAATCACCCCTGAAACGTTTTATTATTATAACATTTTTTTCTTTTTTGTCAATAAAATATAACAAATTTATGAAAAAAATCCAAATAAATGTTTGGATTTATTTTCCTAAATATTTTTTTATTATATTTAGTACTTCTATTAATAGATTTAATAAATTATTAAAATCATTATTTACAAAATCTATATTACTTTCTTTTGACTTTATTTCATGTTCATATGCTTTGTTAGCTAACTTTGTTATCCCTAAATATTTAGAATCACTTTTTATGGCATGTACTAGTATTGCATAATTTTGCATATCTTTCATATTTACGTATTCTTTTAATTTTGTTATTCTATCATTTCCTAAATTATAAAAGTCATTCATTGTTTCGTTATACATACCTATATCGCCTAAAAGTTCGATTCCAGAATCTACATCTATATCATTATTTTTCAAATATTCCTTATTATTTTTATTTTCATCTTTAGTTAAATAAACTGATGAAAATTGATTATTTGTTTCTATTTTTTCTTTATATGCTTCTTTTTTCTCTTCATTATGTGGCAATAAAACAGAGTTTTCTATTTCATATAATTCTTCTGGTATTTTTTCAAATCTTGGTTTATGTTCTTCTTTTATTTCGTTTTGCACTTCAGGTTTTATTTCTATTTTATTTAAATTATTTTTAAATATTAAATTTAAAACTCTATCTAATTCTAGTTTATTAATTGGTTTTGATAAATATTCATTAAATCCTTCTTTTAAATATTGTTCTCTCATACCTTCTATTGCATTTGCGGTTAAAACTACTACTGGTATATTAAAGTTTTCTAGTTGTTTTAATTCATGGAATGTTTCTACTCCACTTTTATTTGGCATCATATCATCCATAAATATTAAATCATAAGTTGAACCATTTTTTATTTTTTCTATACATTCTATTCCACTTAAAGCTTCTTCTATTTGTGGATTATACCTTTTTAACACGGTACTTGCTACTTTAATATTTAATTTATTATCATCCACTATTAATATTTTTTTATTTGTTAAATCTATTAAATTGTCATTATTATTTGTAGATACTTTTTGTTCTATTTGTTTTGGTTCATTATTTATAGTTTTATTATTTATTTCATTATTTTCTAATTTTAAATTATCTACTTTTTCCACTTTAATATTATTTGTTTTAATAAATGTTGCTAAAACATCATGTAATTTCTCTTTTTCAATTGGTTTTGCTAGATATCCATCAAAACCTTCTTTTAAGTATTTTTCTTCCATACCAGATATTGCATTTGCAGTTAATGCGATTACAGGAATATTAAAGTTTTCAAGTTTTTTTAATCTTTGTAGTGTTTCTGATCCACTCATTCTTGGCATCATATCATCCATTAAAATGATATCATATTTTAATCCATTATTAATTTTATCTAAACATTCCATTCCACTTTCTGCTGTTTCAATAATTGGATTATATTTTTCAAGTATTTTGCTTGCTACCTTAAGATTTAATTTATTATCATCTACTACTAATATTTTTTTATTTGTTAAATCTAAATCATTTATTTCTTCTGTTACTTTTTTCTCTACTTTTGTTTCACTTATTTTTTGATCAAGAGCTACTGTAAATTTAGATCCTTCTCCAAATTTACTACTTACTACTATTTTTCCTCCCATTAATTCTACTAATTGTTTTGTAATAGCAAGTCCCAGTCCTGTTCCCTCTATTGTTGTATTCCTATCCTCATCAAGTCTTTGAAATTTTGTAAACAATTTATCTATATCTTTTTCTTTTATTCCTCTACCACTATCTTCTACGCTTATAATTAGTCTACAAACATCATTTTTATTAACACAACTTACTTTTAATGAGAAATATCCAACATCTGTATATTTAATAGCATTTGTAAGTAAATTTATTATTACTTTCTTGATATTTGCATGATCTCCATATAGTGTTTCTGGTATATCTGGGGCTATATCAACTCTAAATTCTAGATTTTTATCTCCAAGTCTTGCTCTTGATAACTTAACTACACTATCTAACATTTCATGCACATTATAAGCAGAATTATGGATTTCTAATTTTCCTGCTTCTATTTTAGAAATATCTAATATACCATTTACTATTTCAAGTAATGTTTTACTTGCTCCTACTATATCATTTGCATTTTCTTTTGCTTCTCCTAATGTTTTTGCTTGTGTTATACAATCTGAAAAACCTACTATAGCGTTTAGAGGCGTTCTAATTTCATGACTCATACTACTTAAAAAATCAGTTTTTGCCTTATTTGCTTTATCTGCTTGATTTTTTGCAATATTCAATTGTTCTATCATTTTTACATCTGGGTTTTCTATTGTATGATACATGATAAGAACAACATATCCCATAACAAATGGTTCAAAAATAATTGATGGTATTATACTTCTTAAAATTAATCCGAGAACTGCTAATAAAATTAAGACATATAATGGATAATATTTTTTATTTTTGAAGTTATATTTATTTTTTATGATTGATAATATAACACATATAATTATTCCTATAGAAAATAATGCTATAGTTATATATGCACAATCTGGTGATAATCCCATTGAATTTATCCTATCACCATCAATAATCGGTTTACATGGTAGTACTAATGTTAAAATTGATGCAAATATTGTTAAAATAATACAGATTTTTTTTATTGTTTTATTATTATTTTTAAACTCAGAGACATTATATACATAAAAAAACATCAAATTTGCCCATATTATCATCAAAAGCAAATCAATTTTTTGTAAAATACTAAAAACAACTAAATTTCCATGTAAAATTACATACGTAATTCCTATAATATTAAAAACACATTCAATAAAATTAACTACTAAAAGATAAGAATAAATTTTTGTTTCTTTATTACCAATATTTTTTTTAGAAAAAAATATTATTATTATTAAAATATCAACCAATAATGCTGCTAGTGGAAAAAAAATTGCTGTCACACTATCACCTACTTTTTAATCTTTCTTTTATTTCTTTTTTTATTACATCTGGTAAGCTATTATCATTTCTAAAAATAAACGCATTATTTTTAGAAATATTTAATTTTTTTATATATGAATAAACATCTTCAGGTAATGAAATATTCTTTTCTCGAAAGGTTCTTTCTTTTACTAATTTTCTATTATAGTATGGTTTTTTTGTTTTAGGATTTATCCACTCATTTAATCTAGTATCAATAAAATTTTGTAATTCATCTTCATACAAACCTAAATTTTTTCTTTCTTCTATACTTCTTGATTCATAAATTTCCCATTTTAATCCAGCCAGTGTATCTCTTAATTTTTCCTTCTCTTTTTCAATATAAAATTTTTTATTTTCCTCATTTATAGATATATTATTCATCTCAATATTTTTTCCAATATTTACATAAAATTCTTTTCCATATTGTTCTACAGCAACAGGTACAATATCACAACCAGTTTCCAAAGCCATATTTATTATTCCTGGAAATAATGGCAATGACAATAAATTTGGTGTTAAATTCCATACACCTTCTGGATATATCAATAAATTCTCATTATTTTTTAATAACTCTTTAGATGTTTGTAATGCAATTTTTCTATCTTCCTTTGAATTTGTATCACAATATATAAGTCCATTTAAAGACAATAATAATCCATCTCCTGATCGATACATAGTTTCTGGATCACCAGCAAATGGATACTGGTGTTCTTTTATTGCCTCACATACAATCTGATAATCATAAACTCCAACATGTGTTATAGCATAGATAACAGGTTTATCAGATTGTATCCTTTTATCATTTATTATAGTTAAACTTTGTTTAGCAATAAATTTTCTATTTAGTCTAATTAGTGATAACAAAACTGGATGCAATTTATCTCTCCATTTTAGTCCTTTTAATGCTTTGCCATTTTCATACTCATATTTTCTTTTTTTTAAATAATAATTGCATAATTGATCATCATTTAATAACAATTCTCTCCAAAATGAAAGCGGTTTAAAATCTTTATTATCATTCATTTTCATCACCATTATTAATTATATTTGCAATATCTTCTATAACCATATTTCCTTCTTTTGTTGGATATGCGCCAAAATCATGGCCTTGACCTTTATATTCTATATAATTATGTTCAATTAAATTTTCATCAAGAATTTTACTTAATTTTGAACAATCTGGTTTTAATATATCTTTACCACCAGTAATTATAGTTATTTTACCTAAATTACTAAATTCACCATATATAGGACTCACTAAATAATTTTTTTTATCTAAACTATCTGCCCAAATAGATCCACAATATTTGTTTCCGTCAATTCCACTCATTGAATCAATTTTTTCTGAAATTTTCAACTCAGGGTTACTCATTGAAATGTCTACCCATGGTGACATCATAATTATATTATTTGGTTGAGGTTTGCTATTATTTCTCAAATACATAGCATAAGACAAAACAAAACCACCACCTGCAGAATCTCCTAAAAAATTTATATTTTTTTTACTAGAGGTAATTTTATCATATATCTCATCAATAAAGTTATACATTATTTTGTAATTTCCTTTAGGTGCTAAAGGATAAATTGGCATTATCAAGACAGATTTTGTTCTTTTTGCAATTTTCATTGCAAATTTTATTTGATAACTTATTGCTTCTTCTATATATGAACCACCATGAATATAGAGCAATATTTTATTACTATCATTTATATTTCCATTATAACTATATACTTTATAACTAAATTCTTCTAATTTCATACCAAGTTTTACTGGTAAATTATATCTATCTATTTTTTTTGAAATTTTTTCTATATATTTTTTTGTTTTATCTTCAGAAGAAAAAATTTCTTTACTATTGGTAAATTTAAGTAAATAGTTAATTATTCTACTTTTTATGGAAATTTTATTATAATTTTTTTTCATTAATTATCACCTTACACCTACTTACAAAAGTATACCATATATGACAATATATAACAATATATAATATTCTTTTTTATTAATAAAAAAATCTTTCTTTTTACAAAAAATTTAAGTTAAATATGTACCTCTACATATACTTCTTTATGATCTGTTATATCTCCTAAATCATTTACACCTTTATTTATAACTTTAAATTCATTTGATAAAAATATATGATCTATTGCTGTTTTAGTTTTAAATTTTCTATCATTTGTTTTATCATTTATATCTATTCTATATATATTTAATAATTTTAATTTTTCTATAAATTCATTAAATATATCATTAGTTATTTCTATATTAAAGTCTCCTGTTATTATAATTGGATATTTTCTATATTTTTTTATTATTTTAAATAATTTATTTAGTTGCCTTTTTTGTAAATTCATTATTTTGAAATCTAAATGTGTATTTATAGCACATATCTTTCTTTTATTACTATCCTCTAATATTATAATTGTAACTATTCTTGGAAATATTTTTTTTAATTTTATAACATTTATTAATTTATTTATATTAAATGGTATTATAGGTAATAATTTAGTTCTTTTTTTGATTACTTTATATTTTGTTATTATATTATTATTTTCATTATAATCTTTAATTATTTTAATGCTATTAGATATTATATTGTTACCATATCTATATCCACCATAAAATTTATAGTTAGGTAAAAATTTCATTATTTCTTTTTTATAATTTCTAGTTAATTCTTGAGTACCTAGTATATCAAATTGTTCATTTATTATATGATTTGCGATCATTTTAGCATTACTAAATCCATCGCTTCTTAATCCGCCTTCTCTATTTACTTTATTATTTCTTAAATTAAGAGTTCCTATTTTCATATAAGTCCTAACTCTTTAAATACTGGTAACATTTCATTTGCAATTACTAATGCATCACTATATTTTTTAGAATTATCTATTATTTCTTTTTTTAAATCTTTTATTTTTATGTATCTTAAATTGAAATTTCCTATTTTTTCTTCTTTTGTATAATTTGTATTTTTTAAATTAATTTTTTCATTACATTTAATTATATAATAATAAATCACTTTCTTTTTATTTTTTAAGTATTCTATATATATGGCGTCTGGTTTTTTTTCGGGTATTTCTAAAGTAATTCCTGCCTCTTCAGTAATTTCTCTTTTTAGTGTTTCAATTAATTTTTCTTTTTCTTCTACATGTCCACCTATTAATTGATAACAATTATAAGAATATCCAAATAATATTTCATCCAAATTATTTATTAATATAGCTTTTACTCTTATTTCTACATCTTTTATATCCTCTTCTTTTATATTTAAATCATTTTTTATTATTGTTTTCATATTACCACCAAATTAATTTTAACATATTTTAAAGAAAAAAAGAACTATGATAATAATTCTTTTATATCTCTTTCTGATAAAGTACCTATTAAATTTTGATCTCTTGTATTTCCCTCTATTATAGAATCTGATAACTTCTTTTTCTTTTCTTGTAATTCTAATATTCTCTCTTCAATAGTTCCTTTTGAAATAAATTTAATTACTTCTACTATCTTTTTTTGACCTATTCTATGTGCTCTATCTGTTGCTTGATTTTCTGCTTGTGGATTCCACCACAAATCTAGATGTATTACCGTATCAGCACTTGTTAGATTAAGTCCTGTCCCACCTGCTTTTAACATTATTAAAAATACAGTTGTATCATCACTATTAAATTTATCTACTAATTCCATTCTTTTAATAGATGATACACTTCCATCTATTAAATAATAACTTATTTTATTTTTATTTAATTCTTTTTCAATAATAGATAAAGCTGTTCTAAATGAGCTAAATAATAATATTTTATGATTATTTTCTTTTAATTCTTTTATTACTTTAATTACTTCTACTATTTTAGATGATTCTTTATCATAATTTTCAAATATTATTTTAGGATCAATACATATTTGTCTTAACCTTGTAAGTAATTTTAAAATTTCAAATCTCGATTTTGTAAATCCTTCTTCTTTTATTAACTCATCCATTTTATTTTTAGTTTTTTCTACCATTGATGCATATATTTCTTTTTGTGTTTCTTCTAATTCAATATATATATTATTTTCCATTTTAGGTGGAAGATCTTTTATAACGTTTTCTTTTTTTCTTCTTAAAATAAATGGTTTTATTTGATTATTTAAAAGTTCTAATTTATCTTTATCACTTTCAAAATCTTTAAAAGAATATTTATGATTAAAGTCATTTAAACTATTAAAAAAGCCTGGCATTATAAAATCAAATATACTAAATAATTCGGTTAAACTATTTTCAAGTGGTGTTCCTGTAAGAGCTAGTTTTGTTCTAGCATTTATAATTTTTACAGATTTTGATATTAAAGATGTCGGATTTTTTATATTTTGAGCTTCATCTATTATAAATATTTCAAAGTTTTGTTCTTTATAATATTCTATATCTTCTCTAAGTAATCCATATGATGTAATATAAACATTTATTTTTTTATTTTTCAAATTTTCTTTTCTTATATTTTTTGTTTCTGTAAATACATGATATTTTAAATTAGGTGTAAATTTTTGTATTTCTCTTTCCCAGTTATAACATAATGATGTAGGTGTTACTATTAATATTTTAGCATCTTTTTTTTCTTTAAGTATTTTCTTTATTAAGTATAAAGTTTGTAGTGATTTACCAAGTCCCATTTCATCAGCAAGTATTCCTCCTAAATCACATTTATATATATTATATAACCATTTTACTCCTACTTCTTGATAATCTCTTAATATGTTTTTTTCTTCTTTTGTTAATTTTAAATCTATATTTTTATATTCTTTAAAATTGGTAATAAATTTATTAAATAAATTATCTTTAGTAATTATACTATATTTATTACTTAAACTATCTAAATATATTGCTCTATATTTTGGTATTTTTATATCATTACTTAGTATATCTTTATTAGATAAATTAATTTCTTCTGTTAATGATTTTAGTTCTAATAATTTATCATTTGTTAAATCTAGATAATTACCTGATTTTAATTTATAATACTTCTTTTTTTTATTTAAACTATCAAATATATCTATTAATTCGTCATTTCCTATATTATCTATGTTAAAATCAAATTTTAGTATATTATCCCTACCAATTGAAAAGGTACTTTTTATATTACTTTTTTTTACAATATTTACTTTATCTAGTTTTTCACTTGTATATACTTCATACTTATCTTTTAATTTTATTAATTCTTCTTCTAGTAAGTATCCTATTTCATCTATATCTTTTAATATGAATTTATCCTTTTCTATTATAAAACCTAATTCTAACATTTCATTTTTTACTTTTTCCTCATATTCTGTATCTCTTAATATTTCTTCATCTTTTTCATAATATGATATTGTTTTATCTTTATATTCAAATTTTATATCTAATTTAATTTTTTTGGAATTTAAATCAAAATATAATTTTGTTTTAGGCTTTTTTATTATTACTATATCTTTTACATTTTCTGTTACTTCTATATTATTTCTAACAATAGGAAGAACGGAATTTGAAAATATGCTTGTATCATTAAATACTAATTTATTTATATTATTATATAATAAACTTTTTAATAATTTAGCAAAGTCATCTTTTAATATTAATATTTTATTTATATAGAAGATATATTTAAAGCTATTTGATAATGGTAATATATTATCAAAATTTAGATCGAATGATAAATTATAATTGTTGTCTTTTTTATCTAGTGTTGTAGATGGAGTATATTCTTTTATTTCAAATACTTTAATTCCATTTACTGATATATTTTTTTCTTTTTTAAGTTCAAGTATTTCTCTTAATTTATATTCTGTTAAAATAAAATCATTATTTTTATATTGTGAAGCATATATATCATAAGCAAAATCTATTATTTTTTTATCTTCATCACTAAAATAATATTTATCACTAGAATATATAAATTCTTTACCAAATTTAACACTACATCCGTTATTGTAATAACAATTAAAAAAGGAATTGGCTTTTGGTTTTAAACAATATTTCCTTTTTTCACCTATTTTTAAATTAAGAAATGAATAATTTGATTCTGCTTTTATATCTATTTCTATATCACATTTTTTCTTTATTTCATTACTTCTATTAACCTTTAATTCATTCATTATACCTAAAGATATTTCTTTATCTATTATAGTCATATCTCCTGTTTTTATATAATCATAATAATTATATAAAATAGCCGCTACATGTATACAAGAATTATAATAACCAAATCTAAAGCAATCGCATTTTACATCTATTATTTTGTTATTTCTAACTTTTATTTGTTGATTACTGTATGAAATATTAAAATTATAAATAATTGAATTATTATATTCTTTGTCTATTTTTTTAATCTTTATATAATTTTTAGAAACTTTACTTGCATCACAATAATCTTGATATAATACGAAATTTTTTATTTTTAATTCCTTTAAATCATTCATATAGCCACTTCCTTTAAGTGTTATTATAACAAATTATAAAAAAAAAAGAAATAATTTTTATTTCTTTAAAACTAGCCCCAAGGAATATCTTTAGGATCAATTCTTTTTAGATTTTTTATATCTTCTACTATTTTTCCACTATTCATTTTAATTACTCTATCACCTATTAAAGCAATTCCTGGATTATGTGTTACTATTATCATTGTTGTATTTAATTTATTATTTGCTTCTATAAGTGTTTCTAATACTATTTTACCCGTTTTTTCATCCAAAGCACCTGTTGGTTCATCACAAAACATTACTGATGGTTTTTTAGCTAAAGCTCTTGCAATACTCACCCTTTGCATTTCACCACCTGATAATTCATGCATATATTTTTTCTTATGTTTAGAAAGCCCAACTGTTTTTATAATTTCATCTACATTCGCTTTATTTTTTCCTAGGTATGATCCTACTAGAACATTTTCATATACATTTAAATGTTCTAATAAGTTATATGTTTGAAATATAAATCCTAAATTGTTTTTTCTAAATTTTGTCATTTTTCTATCACTATATTTTGAAATGTTTTTTCCTTTATAAATAATTTTTCCTTTTGTTATTTTATCAAGCCCTGAAATAATATTTAAAAGAGTTGTTTTACCACTACCTGATGCACCTAATATGGAAACAAATTCATTATTATCAAAAACTAAACTTACTCCTTTAAGAGCATGTTGTGTAAATTCACCAGTTTTATAACTTTTCTTAATATTTTTTAATTCTAACATTTTAATTCTCCCTCCAGTATATTATTAAAATCACTTAATTCATTATAAATATTTTTTAACTCTTTTTCACCTATCTTCTTATTTAAATTATTTCTTAATTCTTTTAATATATTTTTTATTTTAGTTCCTGTAAGTTTACCTTTATCTGTAATTTCAATATTTTTTATATTATATGTTACATATCCCATCATTTTTAGTTTAACTAAAACTTTAGTAGTCATACCTTTATCACAGTCTGCTTTAGTTGTTAATTCTTTAAATGTAAGACTTTTTTCATCATATAGTAT
>CAKPMH010000017.1 GCA_934167935.1 uncultured Bacilli bacterium | reverse complement strand
ATAAATTATCATATGAAACAATTAGTGAAGAAAATAAAAAATTATATTTAATTAAGAAAAATTAGAGGTGTCAAAGATATATATAGGTTAGGTGTCTTTGGCGCCTTTTTTTGTAGATGGAGGAATAAAAATGATTAACGAAAAGAAAATTTCAGAACTTTATATTTGTGTAAGTACCAAAGATTAAGTAAGATAAGGATTTAGTTTACCAAAGCAAGAAAAACGCCTTAGAGTCATGTGTGAATATAAAGACTATATTAAATATATGATGCTTATAAAGATGTTAGAATAAGAGTTAATAAAATCAATTGAGGAATATAAATCAAGTGCTAAACAAGATAATTATCAAGATGCAAAACAAAAATCTTCAAATCAAGAATTTGATACAGAAGCATATAAATGTGGTTCGTTTTTGAAAGAATTAAACAAATGTAATATCAATTAGAACGTCTTTTAATTATAATTATTTTAATTTTTTTGTACTGGTTGTTTTAATAAATCTTTCTAACTACCAGTAGGCATAAATACTGAAATATCTTGTCCATCTTTTTTTGTTGAAGTACATTCCATTGTTTGTTATTAAGAACATTTTTAAAATGATTATACGAAGGAGTAGGTGAAATATGCTTATCAATATCAGATTCTTTTAACTTAACATCAAATTTTTTAGTTTGATAAACCACATATCCTCGCATTTTTAATTTTATCTTTTTTTTTAAATTATTTAGAGTCGAGAATTCCATTTATCCTATTTCTCATTTCTAAAACCTTCATTGTTGAGTGTTCATTACAGTATGAAAATAATGAAAGGTGTATAAAAGTTGTAAAATGTAAAAAAATATGTTATGATAGCTGTCAATTTCTAAATTAAATTGTTTAAATTTAGAAACCACTTGTATAATGATAAAAAATCATTATGTGATATATTAAATGTAGGTGATTTTATGAAATATAAAGATTTTTATGAACAGGAAGAATTACGTGAGAGAAAACCAGAACAAAAAAATAATTTAATTGCAGAAGAATTTATATTGAAATTTCTAGAAATGACATATAGAGATAGAGAAGAATTGTTATATCAAACAGGAAATCCTATAGAAGAATTATTATATGATTTTTTTTCACTAAAAGGTACTGAATTTGAAAAAGATTTTCTTGATTTGTTAAATTCCTATAATTTTAATTATTCTATGTCAATTCATAATGCAATTTATTATTTATTAGCAACAGATAGAGAATATGATAATACAATTGATCCTTTGCTATGGCCAGGAATTAATGACATAAAAAAGGATGAATCAAAATATATTTTAAGTACTATTTTAGGAACTATTGAAGTATATAAAGCAAGTGAAATATTATCTGATTCAAAATCTTATCATATTTTCGAGAAAGACTTAATGGGACAATGTTATGATAGAACTTATGATTTTTTAAGAGAAAATAATGATTATAGGGCGATACTTTCGTATATGCCTAATTTCTTTTATGGAGGGCATTATCATGCTTATCTAGAAAAAGATAATGAAGTTTTAGATATAGCATCAAATGCATTATATTGTTCTAGACAATCTATTAATAAAATACTATGTGGAGAAATATTGGCAAAATTGACATATAAACAAGTAAAACAAAAATTTAATAGAATTAAAAACACCATACCTGATATAGGTTCTAAAAATAAATTATTAACATTAGCACTGTATTATGATAGAAAAAATAATTAGTAAAAAATGTTTTATTCCTTCCTTTAGTGCATCATAGAGGAATCTGTTTAAACTTATAGAACTTTAATATTTTCAGTCTTAAATATGACTGATTTTTTATATGATAAAAAATTCTAATGGATTATTTTGATGTTTATATTATGGTAGAAAATAAAGAAGATATTAAAAGTAAAATAAAATTAAATAGTATTTTTTAAAAAACATATTTTATCTTCTATTATTATGCTTATTTATTAGGTATTGATATAAGATAAAAAATGTCAAACATGATGCATATCAACTTAGAGTATGATATAATTAAATAGGATGTGGTAGCTTTGATAAAAGATAATATAAAAATAATAAGAGATTTTTTTAAATTGGTTAAAGGTAGTAAAAAATGGATCTTTCTTTTATTTTTTGGATCTATAATGTCACATTTATCAAGTTTATTGATACCAGTATTTACTTCAAACATTATTTATGAAGTTACAAACGGAAATGTGAGTGCAACGTATTTAAATATTGGAATGTTAGCAATTACCTATATTGCATATAATTTATTTTGTTATTTAAACACTGTTTCTTATTCACACAACTTTAAATATAGTTATAAAAATTTAAGAGAAAAGATTATAGATAAGGTTTTTACCTATGATGTTGAATTTTCTGATAAAATATCTAAAGGAACAATTTTAAATACAGTAAATACAGATACTGCAAATTTATCAGAAATGATCGATAATATTTGTGAAATTATGGTAGTTTTTGTGAAAATTATAATAATGATTATTATATTCTTGAAAACAAATCTTTTCGTTGGACTATTAGTAATATTGTTAGAAATTTTATATTTGAAATTATTTGACTATTGTAATATAAAAAGTACAAGGTATTTAATGGGACAACAAAAATATAGAGATAAACTAACTGATAATTTATCTCAAATATTAAATGGACTTGGAGAAATAAAAATTTTTAATATTTATAAAAAAATCAAAAATAATTTTTATATAATTGCCAATAAATGGGCAGACCAATATATGTTGAAGAGAAAATATGTAGATATTAGAAGAAGCTTATTACAATTTATTATAGATTTTGGAAAAGTAATTTTATATTTAATACTAGTTTATTTTGTATTAAATGGAAAATACGAAGTTAATGTATTAGTGTTATTAATAACTTATTTTGAAAATATCATGACTAATACAAAAGAATTAATGGGGTATTCTAGACAGATTAGAGAATGGTCAATATCAATAATTAGAATTAATAACATCTTAAGTTATTCAAGTAAACAACAAATTACATTTGGTTTAAATGAAAATGATTATATAAATGGTGTAGTAGAATTTAAAAATGTTAATTTTTCTTATAAGTCAAAAAATAAGGGAAATATAGAAAATATAAATTTTGTTGCAGAACCTAATAAAATTACTGCTTTAGTAGGTCATAGTGGTAGTGGAAAAACAACAATAACAAACTTAATATTAAGAAAATATAAAATTGATAATGGAGAAATTTTAATTGACAATGTAAACATATATGATTATTCAAACAATGTATATTCAACAAATGTAGTTGGTGTTAATCAATTTCCATTCATATTTAATATGAGTATACGAAAAAATTTAAATTTAATTAATTCAAATATTGATAATCAAATTGAAGCTTGTAAGCGAGTTGGAATTCATGACTATATTATGAGTCTTCCAAAGGGATATAATACAATATTAACAGAAAATGCTACTAATTTTTCAGGAGGACAAAAACAATTATTAGCTATTGCTAGAACATTATTATCTAAAGCGGAAATTTTAATATTTGATGAGGTAACAAGTTCATTAGATCCATTGTTAGTTGAAAAGATAAAGGATATTTTTGAAAATTTAAAATTGGATCATACAATTATTATAATAACACATAAAAAAGATGTAATGAAAATAGCTGATAAAATTATTGTATTAAATAAAGGTAAGATTGTAGGTCAAGGATCACATGAAGAACTTATGAAAAATAATGAGTATTATATAGATTTACAAACCAATAATTATTCTAGTTCACATAAGCAAACTGAAGAGAATATCATTTTAAATGAAAATATTACAGAATAAAATATGATATGTAATAGTTATATTACTAACTATTTTTCTTGTTTAATTGATTGTTGTACTTCTTAATTAGAACTTCAAATTAATTAATATTTGAATTTTTTCAAATAATATAAAAACTACTTTCAAATTAAATTAGAAGTAGTTTTATTTTGAAAATTTAATAACACATTTGTAAATTGATATATCAATTTGTGTGTATAAAAGGAAATGTTTTTTAAATTTTATGTAATTATTATAATGCTTTAAAAATTATGATTTATTAGTAATCATTTCAATAAGTTTTTTAGAACTATAATTTGGTTCTTTTTTATTAATTGTTGCGATTACAATAGTTCTTTTTGAAATATTATTGTCGATTTTTATTTCATATAAAGATTTATTATTTAATTCATCTGATATAAATTCTTTAGTAGCATAGCCAATACCAAATCCAGCTTTAATTAAATCTATAATTAAATTATAACTAACGACTTCTAGTTTAGGATTTATATCACATTTATTTTCTTTTAAATATTTATTTAAATGTATTCTACTATTTGAAGAAGAACTTGGTAAAATTAGGGGATAAGATTCTAAATTTTTAAGATTTAATTTTCCTTTTGTTAAATCATAATATTTTTTATTTCCAACAAATATATCTTGTACATCAACGATTGGTTTTAAAATTAAATCTTTATTATCGTTTTCAGGTGAAAACATTATTAAAATATCTAAATTTCCATTTCTTAATTCCTTCAATAAATTATTTGAAAGATTGTTATTTATTTGAATATCTATTTTGGGATATTTTTTATGAAACTTTTCTAAATGTGGCATTAAAATATATCTACAAATTGTAGTTGATACTCCAATTCTGATTGTTCCACTATCTAAATTTTTGAGATTTGTTATTGCATTTTCTCCATTAATAATATTTTCTATTCCGTTTTTTACATAATTGAATAATGTTTTTCCTTCCTCAGTTAATATTACTCCATGTTTTGTTCTAGTAAATAAACTAACACCTAATTGTTCTTCTAGCTTTTTTATTTGAAATGTAATTGCTGGTTGAGAAATAAATAAAATATTAGCAGCCGCAGAAATACTACCATTTTTTGCAACTATATAAAATATTTTGTATAATTCCATATTAATATTCATAATATAAACACCTCTTATATTTAATATAAAAAATATATATTATATTTATATCATGATTTTGTGTATAATTCAAGTAAGGAGTTGATATTATGCATAGGATATTAATTAAGGATATAGAAGATTTAAAACAAAAAAAACAACAGATTGTTGAATTAGAAAAAATGATAGATGAGTTTAGTGAAGTAAAACTTCTTAAGGAGAAAAGAGAACAAGTATTAGAGTTAAATAATAAAATAAATGAATTATCTACGTTTGATTTAAAATTAATTGGTGATATAATTGCTAAATTAATGTCTAATTTTGAAGGCATATTATATCACTGTGTAAAGGATAATTCTTGGCTTGGTAATTATGATTATCTAGTAGAACCTAAACTTAATGAAAAGGAATTTCCTCAAGTTTATCCAAATTATAAATTAAAAAAAATAAAGTGCAAGAATATTTTTTATAAGGAAGAAGCAACATTAACTTTTTTACCACCATCACCCTTTATATCTTCTTATGATTTGAGTAAAGCACCAGAAGAAATAAATACCTCTTATATTCAATATTTCATAGATTTTTTATATGACAAAAGATCAAACAATTCCCTTCATAAAATAACAAAAGATGATTTAGAAATTATATTACAAGAATTTTTATTAAATACAAAAGAATTACAGCAACAAAGAAGAGAAGAAATAACATGAAAAAAAGAAGAAAGACTACTCTATAAAAAAAGATTAGAATTTGAAAAATCTTGTATGATAGATAGAAAATTAATTTATAATTCTTTAACATATGTTATTAACCATTATGAAGATAACATAACAGCAATACAGAAATATGAAAAAGATTGGAGTCGTTCTAGTCAATGGAGTGAATTATATGGTTACCATCATCTGATAATTAATGATGGCATAAATAAAGTTTGTTTTAAAACAATAGTTGATCATGAAGGTTGTTATCCTGATGAAGAATATTGTGGTGTTTATGTCAATATGAATAAAGATACTAATATTTGTTTTTTTGATTTAAAAAAATCTATAACTCCTATTATAAAAAAATATATGTATGTAGATATGTTTATAAATATGATTGAGAATTTATATAATAAAAACATTAATATTTCATCAGATGATGTACAACAAATACTTGTATTAATAAGTAATGATAAAAAGGCAAGAAAACGAGTTTTGAAAAAAGAAATATAAAATTGTTAAAATTTATATAGTATAGTTAATTAATATTTATTAGAATATTCAATTATCTAAAAAGGAAATAAATAGATAATCAATTCTATATTAAGATTTATTTTTATAATTTAAAATGATTTTTTTATAATTTATATTGATAAAAATAGTAAAGTATTTTATGGAGAAAATACAAAAGAATATAGATGTAATTTCATAAATATGTTATAATATTCATAATTTTTGTTTGGATATTTTAAAGATTATTATACAGATAAAATATAATATTCTGTTAAAATAAAAAATATTTTTAAAGAGGAGGTATAAATATATGAATAAAACAGAAATTATTAGTGGAAATAATTTTAAAAATAGAACTTTTGGGCAATTAGTATTTAATTTTAGAAAAACATTGAATTTAACACAAGAAGATTTTGGAAAACTGATAATGATATCTAGAGTAACAACTTTAAATATTGAAAAACTTGAAGATGTAAAAGAATTATCAGATGATTTATTATTTCGTTTAAACCATTTATCATATAGATTAATGACAAATGAAAATTTTGATGATTTAGTTAAATTTAGTGCAGAAAAAGTATATAATATTACTTATGTTTCAATATGTGAAAGAATTACTAATAATATTGATAATCAAGCTTTAAAAATATTTATTAAAAATTAATAATGGAGTGGTAATATTAATAATGAATATTAACAGAAACTATTGATTATATAGATATGGTAAGATAAAAAAAAATTTAATAATAGAATTATAGTAAAAAATTTTAAATATTTACAATATAAAAACTACTTTCAGCATAAATTGAAGGTAGTTTTTTGAAATTTAATAACATTTAGTAATACTATTTAGTTTTACTATTATTATTTATTTGTTTTTTTAATTGACGTACTGATATGTCTTTTTGACATTTATCTGAATAATAAGGCTTTAAAGATTTTCTATCAACAAATAAACTATCAAGGCTATGAGCAGTTGTTGGCATTATTAGTCCTCCTGTAGTAAAGCCATTTTTTGTAGTACTTTTATGAATTTTAATATAATCTAAAATCGAATTAAAATTTTCTAAATCAACATATCCACCATTTTTAATTTTTATTAAAATGGCATTTTCTTTATAAAGTTCATCATCTGTATCAATATATCCAAAAAAATCACATTCAACACATTGATTATTTATGTACATTTCATTACTAAATAATGTATTATAGATTGTATATTTAGTACATTTTCTAATATTACCTATAAAAATTTGTTCTGGTTTCATTTAATGTCCTCCCTAGTTAATATATTATAATAAAAATTAATATAGAATACAATAATATTTTGAAATATTGCTAAAAAAGTAATTTTGATAAAAAATACTTTGTATGTTATAATTACAATGAGAGGTGTAAAAAAAATGATCACTACAAGTAGTTATAATAATTGGCAATCAGATAAATATCTTACTTATTCTATTTCTGGTGATCGTGGAAGGAATGCTAACTATCATGGAAGATGTTATCCTAAGTTGGCACCAAAACTTTCTTTCTGGAAGATATGGCATGATAATATTGGAAAAATATCTATAGAAGAGAATAATAAATATTATATTCAAGAATATTGGAGGCAAGTATTATCAAAATTAGATCCAGAACAAGTTTATAGAGAACTTGATAACTCGACATTATTGTGTTATGAGGAAAATAATGAGTTTTGTCATAGACATATAGTTGCAGCGTGGTTTGAAATATTACTAGGTGTAAATGTTCTTGAACAAAAAGCCAAAGATTATGAGATAGAAGAGGTAGAAAGACCCGCTTATATAAAAAAGTATTTAGAAGATACAATGAAAAATAATATAAATATGAAAGGTTTTAATTCTTTAAGAGCATTATATTTATTTGAAAAAGAAAACCAATTAGAAATTTTATCAAATGAATCGGATGTACAATATAAAAAAATTTATATTAAAAATTATCACTAAAACAAATAATAAAAATTGTAAAAAATTTGAAAATATAATAATTAATTGTATGGAGGTTTTGTATGAATTTAATTGATGACAGTAAAAATAAAATAAATATAAATGATAAAGAAGCATTTTATAATGATCAAAAAAAATATTCTGATGATATTGTTTTAGATAATTCATTGAATAAGTTAGTGATGAAAGATATTAATTATCCTACTAAAGAAGAATTTGAAGAACACAAAAGAAAAATTCAACAAAATGAATTAAATTCTGAACGTTTTAAAAAAGCAAAAAAATTTTTAATAGATTATAATAAAAGAGAAAATAAAGAATTAGAAAAAAAATTATTTAAAATTATTGGCACTTATGGTTTAGAAGATAATTTAATAAATAAAAGTTTTGATGAAAAAATAATTAATAAAATAAAAAGATATAATAAATTAAAGAAATTTATGAATTCATTAACTGAATCACAGATTAATTCTAATTTATATTTAAAAGCAGTATCAATTTTTATGGAAACTAGTATAGAAGATTGTGAATTTATTATTAGAAGATTTAAGGAAAAAGTAGAAGATTTAGAATTATCTGATAAAAACCAACGATTAGAATTAAATACTAATATTCCAAAAAAAAGGCTTAAATTTTTTCCTAGTCTAATTTGTGAACAGGTTGGAATTTTATATTATAAACCACAAGATTATAAAATAGCATATATTAATGTTTTAGATACTAAAAATTCAAATGTCTATGTTGAATATAATAATTATGTAAGGAATATCTTAAAATTAGCAACAGATATTTATCATTTACAAATGACAAATTTATTATCTATGTATCCTGAACAGATATATAACTACTATTTTTCTATAAATAATAATGATTCTAAGCATGAATTTGTAACAGCATATTTTGTTAAAAAATGTAGAGAAAAAAACGGTGTTAAAAAAGAAAATAAATCATCAAAATTGTGCAAAAAGACAAAAGAAAATATATCTAAAGCTATTGGATTACCTTTTGATGAAATTGCTAATATGGAATTAGAAGATTTAGAAAAGTATTTAAATCAAAGAGTAGATAGAAAAAATGTGTATAACTTAAGATTAATAATAGATGGAATTTTAATAGAAGATATTTCTCTTTCACAAACTGATAAAGAATTAGATAAGACTATTAGTGAACCTAAGATGTTTTTAAAAAGAAAAAATAATAAAAAATAAGAATTAAGTAGTTAAAATTTTAGAAATATGATTTGTTAAGAGGTGTTTTTATGAAACTATATGTTATTAGACATGGTGAAACAGAGATGGGCAAAATGCAAATTATAGCAACAGAAGATGAACCATTAAATGATAATGGAATAAAGCAGGCAATTACAGTTGGTGAAGAAATTAGAAAATTAGATATAGATGTAATATATTGTTCACCTATTGAAAGAGCAAGGCAAACATTAAAACTTTTTAATTTGAATAATAATATACCTGTAATAATAAACGAAAAGATAAAAGAAAGAAATATGGGAATTTACGAGAAAATACCTTTTGATGAATTAGAATGGGATGAATTTTGGAATTATAATTCTGACAAAAAATATCCCAAACTAGAAACGATGAAAAGTGTTTATTTGAGAGTATCAAGTTTTATAGATGAAATAAAAAAAGAAAATAAAAATGTTTTATTAGTAACTCATGGCGGAATTTCAAGGGCAATATATTGGTATTTTAATGGAATACCTGAAAATGGAAATTCATCAGATATTAACGAAAATTGTAAAATATATGAATATGAATTAAAAAAATAAATTTAGTATAAAAAAGGTTAATTTTGATTAACTTTTTTTGTTTTTATAATTAATTTAGATAATAAAGTTAATTAAATATTACAAAAATATAAAAAAATGATATAATTGTATATAATAAGTGGGTGTATTATGGAAGAAGTAAACTATAAAAAATTGAATAGAAGTATAAATATGTATCCAATATTTTATGGATTAACTGCAGACTTAATTTTTTGGATTGCTATAAATACATTATTTTTGACAACTGTAAAACATATAAATGCATCTCAAATCAATTCAATAGAAGCAATAGGCACAGCTGTTGGAATTTTGTTTCAATTAATTTTGATTAAAATTGTAAGAAAGATAGGTAATTTAAATTCAGTAAGACTAGGTACAATATTATTGTTTTTTTCTGTGCTATTAAATATGGTTTCAACTAAGTATATTGGTTTTTTATTAGCAGAATTATGTTATGTTATAGGATTTGTATTTAAACATATGGATAATGTAATATTAATAAAAAATTTAAATTATTTAAATAGATCGGAAGAATATATAAGTTATCAAACAAAAGGTAGTGCTATATATTCTTTTGTTACATTAATAATTTCTATTATCTCAGGGTTTATATTTAATATAAATCCGTATATTCCAATGATAATATGTCTAATAATTTGTTTTAATAACATTTTATTAACCTTTTATATATATGAGGTTCCTACAAATGTAAAAAAAGAAAATATTAATGAACAAAATATAACTAAAAAATTTGATAAAAATATTATTCTAATGATAATTTTATATGGTTTGTTTTATTCTATGATTTCTTGTGGTCAAAAAAATAGTAAATTATTTATACAACTTGATATGCAAGAAATATTAAGTTTAGATAAGGTTGCAATATATATGAGTATTTTTATATTTATTTCAAGAATATCAAGATTAACATCTAATTTAATATTTATGAAAATATATAATAAATTTAAAGAAAAAATGTTATTTATTTTAGAAGTATGTTTAATTATTTCATTTTGTTGTTTATTAATTGGAAATTCTATAAATAATATGATAGGTATTTGGATTATGGCAATAGGCTTTTTTATATATTTATTTATAAGAGATCCATTTGATAATTATATGAGAAAATTATTATTTGAACATAGTAGTGAATTAGTACATGATAAAATAATGAATTATTTAAACCTATCTAGAAAAATATTTAGTTTAATATATAGTTCAGTAGTAGCATTAATACTTCTAAAATTAAATTATGTTTATGTTATGTTGTTATTGTTATTTTTATCAATTATATTTATTTTTTTAATAGTGAAAATTTATAATTTAGTGATAAGGAGTGAATAAAATGGATTATGAAATAAGTTTGGCAAGAGAAGAAGATTTAGAAGAATTTCACAAGATAATTTTATCAAGGTGTAAATGGTTAGAAAAAAATAATATTAATCAGTGGAAAATTACATCTTATCCAATTAGGTTTGATATAAATTATTTTAAAGAACACATAAATAATTTATATATTATAAAAAAAAATAATAAAGTATTAGGTGGATTTTTATTTAAAGATAGTGATGAACAATATTGGAGTGATAGTATTAAGGTTAATGCTTACTATATACATCATTTAGTTACTAAAATTAATACTCATGGTTTAGGAAAAATATTAATAAAATTCGCACTAAATAAAGCAAAAAAAGATAATAAGGAATATTTAAGATTAGATTGTGTTGCTGATAATAAAAAATTAAATGAATACTATAAAAAATTAGGATTTAAATATAGTGGTGTAACTCAAATAAAAGATTGGAATGAAAATTTATGGCAAATAAGGTTGTAACTTGAATGGGTTAAAACATTATCAAACATATAAAAAAGAACTTATCTAATAGATATAAATCAACCTGTTGATGAATTAATAAAAAAAGAATTAGAAGAAAAACCAACAAAAGAATTTATTAAATATTAAAAATATATCTAGAAATAACAAACATTATTTTCCTTGTAGCTAAAAAGATAACATTATCTTTTTTTTATAGAATATAGATACAATAAATATAATTAGATAATTGTAAATAATTTTTAATTAAAAATTATAATAAAATACTTAATAGTTATTTGAAAAGTCTTTGATTTAGTGTATAATAAAGGAAAATTATTGGTTTTTTAATTTGAAAAAATTAATAACAAAGTTTTTTGATATTTATAAAAATTTAGTTAAAAATTTTAATTAGGTATTTTATATTCTTGAAGGAATAAACTATAGAATACCTAATTTTATAAAAATAAAAAAATCAAATATTAAAGGATATATATATGGATAAGGTATTTATTGATGAAAAAAGTTTTAAAAGTGAAAATTTTGGTGTAATGGTGTTAAAATTTAGAAAAGCATTAGGCTTAACTCAAGAAGATTTTGGAAAGATTATGATGCTTACAAGAAGAACAATTATAAAAATTGAACAACTTGAAGATGTTAGTGAGTTATCAGATGATTTACTTTTTCGTTTAAATCATTTATCATTTAGATTAATGATTAATGAAAAATTTGATGATTTAGTTAGATTCAGAGCAAATGAAGTATATAATGCTACTTATTCTATATTAATAGAAAAAATAATTGATGATAATGATAAATCAACTGTAAAATTAATTAAAAAAAATATATATTAAAATATTTAAGTTATGAAACATAGAAGTATTATTTTAAATAAAATAGAAGGTTATATTATATGAATATATTAGTAATTGAAGATGATGAATTTAAATTTAAGCAAATAGAGAAAACATTAAATAAATTATTAAAAGATTTAAATATAGTTTGGATGAATTCAAGAAATTCTGGGTTATTTTCATTTATTATGAAAAATAAAAAAACGAAAAGTAATCCATATCATATAGTGATTACAGATAATTATTTACCTTTAAATGAAAAAATGGATGTTGAACCATTTGCAAAAGAGATTGTTGATGAAATAAGAAGATTAGGATTTTCTAAATTGCCAATTATAATATGTTCATCTGAAGATATTGAAGAATGTGATTTTAATTATAAAATAAAATATGATTCAAGTATTTCTTTAGATAAGACATTTGAAAATATATTTAAAAAAATATTATCTAGTGGTATTTCTTTAGAAGAAATGGTAGAAGAAGATGAAAAAAAACTAAAAAAACATATTAAATTGTAATAATTGTAGAAATGAATTTAAAATATTAAACCAATAGAGGAGTGATTTTATGAATTTGCCTGTTGAAGATTATAATGATTTATTAAAAGAATCTAATATCTCTAAACCTAATTGTAGGACTAATAATATAGATTGTAAAAAAAATAATATTTATTATTTAAGCCCAAATTTTATTCGTGCAATAATTCAAGTTAATGTAAAAATGGATATGAATTATAATGAAATAAAGAAATTTGTGGAAGAGTGTGAAATTACTATATCAAAAGAAGAAATAATAAATTATCTAAATGAAAAAAAGAGGGAAGAACATCCAGAATTAATTTCAAATAAAAAAAATACTGAATTATCAAAAGAAGAAAATAATGCTTTAGACCCCGCTAGAAGATTTGTTAATGGTTTAATTAATGCTCATTATATTTTTGATCCATATACTTTCGAATATTTTAAAAAATATACTTCTATTTTAAAAGAAAAGTGTTTGAAGCTTTTTCATTTATTAGAATGTTTATGTCAAAATAAATCTGGTGATATAACTGATAGTGAATGGCAAGAAATCATAAATTTAGATATTAATATAAATGAAGAAGGAAATATATATCGAGATGATATTAATAGAATATCAGAAGCATTTATATATAATATAAATGATTTATATGAAAAAATAGAAAAAGGAAATGATCCAGAAACGTATTTAAAATTTAAATTATCTAAAGAAAAAATGGGAAGAGATGGAGTTTTGGATAGTGATCTTTATCCAAGTAAAGAAATACAAGCCAAAGATATTATATTAGAAGATTATAAGCAATATATTGCATTTACAGAAAATCAAAAAAATAAAATTAAACAAAAAAATAGAAATGCATCTTTATATTGGATAAATAGAGTAAACAATCAATTATATATTTAAAAGTCTAGAAAACTAGATTTTTTTTATTATAAAAATATAATGTGTAAACTTTTTATAATTTTTAAATATATGATATAATATCTGTAGTCATTAATAAAAACTGAATGTAGGTGCAAAATGAATTTAGGTGTTTTGGTAAATAAAGAAAAAGATTTAAAAAGTTATATAAATTTAATAAGAAGAACAGTTATTGGTAATTCATTTTTATTACAATATTTTTTAAAAATTGTAGTAGTATATATGCTTGCAAATAATGTTACAACGTGGGTTGCTGTTTCAATACCTGTAGTTCTTGAATTTTCACAAATGTTATCACGTGGTTTTAAAAGAATTGTAAATATTGCAATAAATACTAATTATAAAAAATATCATTTAACATATTTGTTAATTATGGGTTTTATATTTTTAATTATATCTCAAAGTCATAATGTTATAATTATATACATGTTTACAATTATATTAGGATTTTTATCTGGAATAAATGCTTCATGTATTACGAGAATAAATACCTCTAATAAGAGTTATGAATCTTATTGTTTGATGGAAGAAGAAAGATCAAGTGTAATAGGTGCAACTTTAGGTTTAATTATAAGTCAAATTTTTTATGATTTAAATCCTTTAATATATATATTAGGATTTATTATATTTAGTATAATGATTTTTATTTTTAATTATAATATACCTAATATAGAATCAAAAGATGATTGTATGAAACCAGTAGATGATAGTATTCCATTAACAAAAGAAGAAAAGAAAAATATTTATATAATAACTATTTTATATGGTATAGAAGTTGATGCCTGGTGTATGGGATTATCTGCCTTTAATGAATTAATGCCTCTTATTTCAACTAAAGTAGGATATTTAAATGCAATTTATACGATAGTTGAAATTTTGGCATTATTCGTTATTAATGCTAAAATAATTAATATATTTAAAAAAAGTGGTAAATTATTATTTTGGGAAACAGTATGTGCTTTGTTTGATGTTAGTTATTTATTAGTAGTGGCATTTTTTCCAAATGAAATAAGTAGTGCAATTGTTATGTTTTTGTGTGGAATATCATCTACTATAGGTGATCCTTTATGGGGTGCTTTAATAAGCAGTTATTCCGAAAATGATAGAAGAAAATATGTTTTAATAAATAATGTTTATTTTGTTGTTAGAGCAATAGCATCATTGATTTCAATATTTGTATGTAGATATTTTGTAATAATGGGAGTTGAAAGTTTTAAGTATTTAGCAATTACATTATTAATATTTATTGTTATTATGTATTTAATAGCTAATAGGGCTAATAAAAAAATATTTGGAAAATATATTTAGTAAATGAAGGATAGGTAGATATGAGAATAGGAATAGATATAGATGGCGTTTTGACCGATTTTGAAAAATGGCAATTAGAGGTTGGAAGTAAATTTTTTATAAAATATAATAGAGATATTGTAAATCCAGAAGGATATGATAGTGAAGAGGTTTTTGATATAACAAAAGAGATGGACTTGGAATTTTGGAATGATTATTTATATGATTATGCTAAATATGAACCAGCAAGAAAATTTGCAGGTGAAGTTATAAAAAAGTTAAAAGATGATGGTAATCAAATATATATAATAACAGCTAGATATCTTACTAATAGAGATGACAATTTAGGAAAAGAAATGAGAGATATTGTAATTAAGTGGTTAAAAGATAATAATATTTTTTATGACAAAATTATATTTAGTCCAGAGGATAAATATAAAATATGTATAGAAAATAATATAAATTTAATGATAGAAGATAAAGTTGAAAATATCAATAAAATATCAACAAAAATACCTGTAATATGTTTTAATGCAGCTTATAACAAAAATTGTATTGGTAAAAATATTATTAGATGCTATAGTTGGTATGATATTTATAGTAAAATAAACAAAATGAAATAAAAATAATTTATATAACTTGCTTTTTTATAAAAATGTTGTATAATATTTAGTTAACAAGGGGGGATATTAAATGTTAAATGATGAACAAAGAAAAATAAATAAACAGTTTTTTAATTATATTGAAAGAAAATATGGAACCGAATATTTAGATGCTTTTTTTAAATCAGATTTAGAAAATCAACATGATGAAGAAGGAAGATATCAAACATTATTAAATGATGCTAGAAAAAAAACACTAGAAGTTGTTTATGATGCAAATCCTAATATTGAATATACAATCGAGCCTTATAAAATTGTAGGTGTAGAATTTTCAAGTTGGAATATTGAAAAAAAATATGGTTGTGATGTATATAAAAGAGTATGTGAAGAAGTACCATATGAAAAAATACCTAAAGATAATGGAGAATTTTTTAGAATGTTTAAAAGAGATTATTCTTTAGCAGATCAAAAATTAGGATATATTATACGTGAAGGTATTTGTGCATCACCTTTAATTGATTTAGATCTTTTAATAGAATTATTAGAAGTGAAGGGAATACCTTCATATATTGACTATGAAAAAAATTTATTTTATTACAATGAAGTTCCTGAAAAAATAAAAATAAAATAATAGATAAGTTAATTATACGAGGTTAATTATGGAGACAATATTTTACCAACATTTAAAAAAATATAGTGATAGGTTAGATTTGTATAATAATGGAATAAAGGATGGCAAAATTAAAGAGTTTGATTTAGAATTGTTATCTAAATTAAAAAATATTAATTATGGTGGAATGCCTAGTAATATATATATTTATGCTTTCCCAACTAATTTTGAGACAATAGGTAATAAAGTTGAAATATTATCATGGGTATATAAAAACTATAAAATAGTTCATGGCTTTACAAATTCAACAAATGAAATAGCATTTAATAAGTATAATTCTAAACATTTGGATTATAATTCATGGATAGAAGTTAATTATGGATCAAATGATTATGTTATTGATCTCTTTTCAATGCTTATAATTGAAAAAAAATTATATTATGAAATAGAAAATCCTAAGATAATAAAAGTAGTTACTAGTGATCAAGTAAATAGTCATCCTGCAAGAGAAGATAATGAATTTAGTGAAGCATTTGTGTCACCCGATTCATTTATTATGGTAATAGATACTTTAGATTATTTAACTAAAATTAGTCCTTATAAGGAATACTTAGAAAAAGAAATAGCAAAATTTAAATCTAAAATTGATTTTGAACAAATAAAATTTGATTATTTATTATATATGCAAAAAGTACATAAAAAATAGATTTACAAATATAAATCTATTTTTTGTATACTAATAATTGTTTTCCTTGAGCATCACCAACATGGTAACCAAATTTTGTTTCATCAATATAATATTGATATTTTGAATAATCTAAAGTTTTATAAAAAACTTCATTACCTAAATTATCTTCTTTTAATAAGTTCTTAAATTTATTTTTTTTATCACCAATTGATATACTTTTAATAGGTATATTATTATTTTCATTATATACTTTTACAAATTCTTTTGTTCCTTCCATAAATGCTTTATATATTTTAATATAATTTGAGCTATCAACATTTAAAGATATTTCTGTTGCATTAAATACACCTAGTCCAGTTGATCTATCAATATATAAAGTCATTTTAGCAATTATTAAACCATCTTTATTTTCGATTACTAAATTTTGTACATCATTATTTTCCATACTAGCGCGCATGATACCTGCACCAACTCCTAAAATATGAGCACAACAATTACAATATTTACCTAATACTAAATTATTTATATCTTGTTTTGGAAGCCAATGATATGTGTAACCATTATTGCAATAATGTATTAAGTCATTAGAAGGATCATTATCATATATAATTTTACCATTAACAACTTTATGTTTACTAAATATATTTCTTGGAGCGTTTTTGGCATTATTAAGGATTTGAATAGCTATATTTAATGTTTCTTTATTACTATAATATTTCGCTAAAAATTCTGCTAAAGCTTTATATTCTTCTTTATAACCATTAAATTTATTAATTAAAAAGTAATTTAAACATTTGTCTACAGTTATTTTTAATTTTCTTTGTGAACCTTTATCAGAAGTGTTATGATTAGCTATATCTTCAAAATCATTATAAATTCTAGAATTAATACCAGAAGCAGTTTTTTCAAGTTCTAATAATCTTTTATAGTTTTTCATAAAGAATATTGAATATTCTTTATGAAAGGTAGGGTTCATATATTCATTAAAATATGTGTGAAAATCATCTTTAATAATATTGCATTCTAGGATAACTTTTTCTGTAACAAAAGTAGTTGCTGTTTGTTTTACTATTTCTTCTTTATTAAAGGCACCTAATACGGTTAATAATTTTATGATATCATTTAAGTTATTAGAATCTGGGGGATAATCAAGTACTTTAGATTCTAATAAACATCTTTTTAAATTATTATTGTAATTTTCAATTAATGTGGAAACAATATTTAAATCTAAAATAGCAAAAGAGATTTCATAAAAGAAGGGATTAGACACTTTTCTTTCTTCAAGCAATTTAGTATACATAATTACATTTTTAATATTATTTAAAATTATATTTTGATTATCATTTGGTTTATTATCAAAGAAATTATATTTTTTTAAAAATTTAAATAAGGTTTTATTCATATTATCTGCAATCATTATAGTTTCTTTTTTATTACATTTATTTATAATTAATCCATTAAATAGTGGTTCATTATAAATATTCTTTAAATTTAAAATTTTATCTTTAATTGATTGTAAATTTTTATTTTTAATGCTTTTTAATATATCTATATTATTAAATAAATCTGAATATTCTTTTTTTAAATCATCATTAATAAACATATTATTGATATTTGTATTAGGAGATAATGTATATTCAATTAAAGTAATAATGTGTCTTATAAAATTTTCGGGTTTTGTTGTAATTAAACTAGAATGAGAAGAAAATTTTTCTATATCCTTACTAGAAATAGTTATTACATCAAAGTCATCTAAAATTATTTTATATGAATTATCTTTTAAACATAATGTTTTTAATATATCTTTATTTTCGATAATTAAATTTATATCATTGCTTGTTTTTGTAGTTAGTGATTTAAAATTATTAGACATAATACTTTTAAATTCTTCAAAACAAATTAAGACTTCATCTTGAAATACATCTTGTTCAATATTTTTTATATTTTTAGTAAAATAAAATTTTTTAATATAATTATTTAATTTAAAGGCACCAGTTTCTATTTTTTCTAAACTATTAGGTAGTGAGATTACTCTTGCATTAGAAAATAATTTTTCCATTCCTATAGATATTTCTTTTATTCCTTCACCAATTGATATATCTTCAAAAGGAATAGAGTAATTAATATTACATTTTGTCTCATCTTTATATAACTGATTATTATAAATATGAAATGATAACATTTTATCAAAATCGGATTTATTAATTGTTAGTTTTTTTAAATTATTACAACCTAAAAATGTATAAGAACCAATACCATCAAGTGAGGAATTAATAATTAATTCTTCCAAATATTTAGCATTAGCAAATGCTAAATCGGCTATATTATAAATTATTTTATTTTTTATAACTTTTTTATTATCTTTTATTTCTGATTGATATTTTTCTAATTTATATAATTTGTTTTTATTACCAATAGCATACTGAATTAATATACCATCTTCATCATTAATAAGAGCAATATTATCTAATGATTTATATTTTTTATTATTTTCATCAACTGTTATTTTTGTTAATGAATCTATAAACGAAAAGGCTCCATATTCAATATTTGAAACATTTTCAGGTATGTTAATACTTTTTACTTTTCTACATCCATAAAAGGCCATTGTACCAATGAACTCGGTACTTGATGGAAGATTTATTTCTTCAAGTGAACTACAATTTAAAAATGCATAATTTTCTATATTTTTTAAATTTTTTGAATAATTAATTTCTTTTAAATTAGTACAATCACGGAATGCACTTCGACCAATAGAAATTAATGAATTTGGTAAAGTAATTTTTCTTAGATTAGTAAATCCTTTAAACGCTTCATCATTAATAAATTTAACATTTTCAGGAATTATTATTTCTTCAATTAATTCTTTATTGCTAATGTTTAAAGAATCAATGCTATTTTTATCATTTGAATCAATTATAAAAGTAAGTTTGTTATTTTTATTTATATAATTCATTTGACCACCTCTTATTTTAGTTTTAAAACTAATTTTTGTGTAGATGAATCTCCATTATAATTACCTTTAAAATCATCTTTGTATTTTGAATAGTCGATAGTTTTTAAAGGATTGATAGTAGGATGGTTTTCTAATTCAAGTATGTTAATTAGATAGTTTCTATTTGCACCAACACTAACAACCGTTATTGGTTTTTCATAATTTTCATTATATACTTTTACAAATTCTTTTGTAGCTTTTATAAAAGCTTCATATAATGGCCTATAATACTCTTTTATATTTCTAATTTTAAAGGATGCTTCAATTGTATTAAATACGGCATACCCCATGCTTTTATTAACATATATAGTAGCTTTAGCGACAATTTGATCTATGCTATTTTTAATTACTAGATTTTGGTGTTCATCACTTAACATACTAGCTCTAACAATACCAGCACCATTTCCACCAACATGAGCACAGCAGTTACAATATTTACCTAATATTAAATTTTTATAGTCTTGTTTAGGTAGCCATTCGTAGGAGAAATATTGATTTACTTTTTCTTTTAAATCATGTTTTGGATCGTTATCATATATAATTTTATCATTGTCAATAATAGGGGCAATAAAAATATTTCTAGGAGCCTTTTTAGATTCTTTTACATATTCAATAGCATAATCTAAATATTTTTGATCATCAAAATATTCACCAATTAATGTAGCTAATTCTTCATAACCATTTGGTATGTTTTTAAATTTATTAAGTGTTAAGTAATTAACACATTTTTCAATAGTAACTTTTAGATGTCTTTGTTCTCCTTTATTTGAAGAGCTTGCTTCACTTATTTCTTTAAATCTTTCATATATTCTTTTAATGTAACCTGATTTTATTGTTTCTAAGTTAAGAAGATTTAAATAATTTTCTCTAAAGAAATCTTCAAATTCATCTATTTCTTCATCAAGTGGGGTAAAGTTAAATATTGAGTGAATTTCATCTTTTGTAATTTTAGTAATTGATTGTTTACTAGTATAATGTTCTGTAAATACTTTTTCAATAATAAATGTTTGATTTTTTTGTCTTTTAATTTTATCTTCATTAAAACATCCTGTAATTTTCATTAAGGTTAATAAATCTATACTTATTTGATAATCATTATTATCTTTTAATAATGTACCACTAGTTTTTAATAGTCTTTTCATATTACCATCATAATATTTTAAAATGTTATCAAATAAAGGATTATCTGAAATTTTAATTAAATTAGCATTACATAAGAATTTATTTTTAACATTATACTTACTTATTTTATTTATAAAAGTAGATAGTGAATTATCTTTAAGAATTAAATCATATATAGTATCAAAATTTTCATTATAAACTTTTAACATATCACCTTTATTTAAATTAATGAAATTTAGAACATTCACAAATGTTTTATAATGATTAGTTATTAAATATTCAATTTCCTTAAAATCACCATTAGTAATGATTACTTTATCATAAAGAACTTCATCTTTAACATTATATTTTTTTAGTAAATTTATATAATCAAATAATTTATAAATATTATAATCATTTTCAAATAATTTTTGGGTATAATGATCAGTATTTTTAAATATTTTAGATTTTTCTATAATATTTAATGTGAATGAATCTGCTTCATTTAAATAAGAAATTAAAATTTTTTTTACATTTTCACTAACAAGAGAAATGAATATACCATTTTTATAAAAAGGAATATTTGAATTATTTTCATTTGCTTTATTAATAGAATCTACATATTTATATATTACAGCTTCATTTGGGTTATAGTTATTGAAAACTAAATCACTTCTATATATTTCTTTTAAATCATCTTCATTTAAAAAAGTAACATCAACTAGAGTTTCTTTTGATATATAATCTTTATATTTATAAACTCTAAAAGAATAGGTATCAAATTTTTTAATTGCTATTGTTTGATATATATAGTTATCTATTTGGTTAGTAGATAATTCTAGTGGTCCAACATGTTCAAATCCATTATGAAATTTAAAATGCAAATTATCTTTATAAACATCATAGTCTATATAATCGACATTTTCAGGAATATATAATTCATGTACATTTTTAAGTATATTATTAAATGTGTAATCTTGAATTTGAAAAGACTTTATATCATCATTTATTATAATATTTTTTATATTTTTAGTTTCTAATAATTGGTCAGTTATAAAAATATTTAATTTACCAGATAATTTTAACGTAGTAAATGGCATAAATTGTTCTTTTTTATTAACTAAATATTTACCATTATCTGATATTTTAATATTAGCGGTTGAAAATAGTTCAATTCCAACTATTTCTAATGTATTTAAATTTGGACAATCCTGAAATGAATTATAGCCAATTAAATTAATAGATGAAGGTATTATTAAACTTTTTAAGTTAATAGAACCTCTAAATGCTTCATTATTAATTGAATAAAGTGGGTTAATTGTAACCAATTCATTATCAGAATTCATTGTTACATAATCATTAATATTAAAAAAATCAACATTTGAACCAACTGCATAAGATACAATGTTAAAAAATTTATTTATTAATAATTTTTTTGAATTATCTGTAAAGAAATTTTTATTATTTTTAGATACATTAAAGTTTTTTATACCAGAGCATGCAAAAGCACCGTTTTCAATTTTAGAAACAGAATCACCAATATAAATTTCATTTAGTGATGTACAACCAAAAAATGCGTGTTCCTCTATAGAGGTAATGTTATTATTTAAATTAATAGATTCTAAATTTTTACAGTTTAGAAAAGCATTCTGTGAAATAGTAGTTAAATTATCATTTAATATTACTTCTTTTACATTACTTTCATTAAATGCATCAGGTAAAATATTAGATACAGAATAACCAAAAATAACTTTTTCAACATTGATATTTTTAAGAAAAAATGATCCAATGGTATTTACTTCATTAGGTATAATTAAAATTTTATTTTTTATATCATCTTGTTGAACACTTAAAAGTATATTATTTTTTATTATCATAATAAAACCCCTTTTCAAAATTAAGGATTATTATATCAAAAAAATAAAAAAATGCAACTTTTTATATAAAAGTTTATATATGTTTTATATATATAATTGATTTTTGAAATCATTTGTGATAGTATAAATAACCAAATTGGGGGAAGTATGATTATGAGGATTTGGAAGTTTAGAAAAAATAATGAATTAATTAAAAATTTAAAAGAAGAAGAGCAAACTTATGACGATATAAATCAAAATATTCAATCAAATGAAAATGAGAATAAAAAAAGTTACCAACAAGCAAAAGAAGAACAACAATCAAGTAGTCAAAATTTGCAAGATCAAAATGAATCATTTGATGAAGAAAATGGAGATTTAAAAGAACAAAGTGGTAATCAACAACAAGAAAATCCAAGTAATCAATTAGATAACATGTCAGCTGAACCTGAAGAAACTTCTGAACCATTAAATGAAAATGGAAATATAGATACAAATGAACAACAAGAAAATTCAAGTGATCAATTAGATAACATGTCAACTGAACCTGAAGAAACTTCTGAACCATTAAATGAAAATGAAAATAGTAATACAAATGAACAACAAGAAAATTCAAGTGATCAATTAGATAACATGTCAGTAGAACCTGAAGAAACTTCTGAACCATTAAATGAAAATGGAAATATAGATACAAATGAACAACAAGAAAATTCAAGTGA
>CAKPMH010000016.1 GCA_934167935.1 uncultured Bacilli bacterium | reverse complement strand
CCTGGCCGGGTGGGCTTTTTTATTGTATCAAAAAACCACACCTTTGTGGTGCGGTTGAAATTTCAATTTAGGAAAAGTAGATTAATCTACTTTTTATTATTAATTAATTTTTTTATTTGTTCTAGCAATTCTATTAAATAATATACAAAATGTTTATCTAATTTTACAGTATCTAATGTTATTTTTATCAACCCAAAATGTGTACTAAATCTAAACATCCTACTAATTTCACTAACTGATACAAATAATTGATCTATATTTATTTGATTTGTTAATTCTTTCGGTAAAATTATTTCAATAAAATTTCTTGTTTGTCTAATATTTGTGATATTTAAATTTATAGACATTTTTTCAAATAATTCTTCGTGCATATAAATTATCATTTTATCAGACAATGGGCCAAATCTATCCTCTAATTCTTCTTTTATCTTATTAAGTGAATCATATGAATCAATTGTATTTATTTTTTTATGAATTTCTATTTTTAATTCTTCTTCATCTATATAATTATTATCTATACTAGTTTCTATATTAATTAAAGGTTTTTCTGTTATTACATCATCCTTTTGTTTTATTGTTCCTTTTAATTTTTCTACTTCTTCATTTAACATATTCAAATAAAGTTCTATACCAATAGTATCTATAAATCCAGCTTGCTCACTACCTAATATATCACCTGCTCCTCTTATAGACAAATCACGCATAGCAATAGAAAAACCACTTCCTAATTCTGTAAATTCTTTTATTACATTTAATCTTTTATGTGCTACATCTGATAATGTTTTTCCTTTTGTATACATTAAATAACAATAAGCAATTTTATTACTTCTACCAACTCTCCCTCTAATTTGATATAGTTGAGATAATCCAAATCTATCAGCATCCAATATTAATAATGTATTTACATTAGGAATGTCAATTCCTGTTTCAATTATTGTTGTACATATTAATATATCTGCTTCTTTGTTTATAAATGAATTCATTATATTTTCTATTTCTGTTTTATTCATACGTCCATGTGCACTTAATATTTTTGCTTCTGGAACTAATGAATGAATTTGTAAAACTTTTTGTTCCATATTTTCTATATCATTATATAAAATAAATACTTGTCCATTTCTTGATAATTCTTTATATATAGCATCTTTTATAATTGCTTTATTTTCCTCTAACACATATGTTTGAACAGGATATCTATTACAAGGTGGTGTCTCTATTAATGATAAACTTCGAATACCTGCCATTGACATTTGAAGTGTTCTAGGTATAGGTGTTGCTGATAAAGTTAAAACATCAACATTTGTTTTATATTCTTTTATTTTTTCTTTATGTTTTACTCCAAATCTTTGTTCTTCATCTATTACAAGTAATCCTAAATCTTTAAATTTAACATCATTACTTAAAATTCTATGTGTACCTATTAAAATATCTATTTTTCCTTCTTCTAATTCTTTTAATATTTTTTTTACTTTAGATGTAGGTACAAATCTATTTAAAACCTCAATATTAACAGCAAAATCACTGAATCTATTTATAGCACTTTGGTAATGTTGATTTGATAAAATAGTTGTGGGACATAAAAATGCTACTTGTTTATTTGACATTACAGCTTTAAACATTGCTCTAAATGCTACTTCAGTCTTACCATATCCAACATCACCACATAAAAGTCTATCCATTGGATAAGTGTTTTCCATATCTTTTTTTATTTCATCTATTACCTTTAATTGATCACTTGTTTCTTCATATTCAAATTTAGATTCAAATATTGCTTGCTCTTCTGTATCTTTTAAGAAAGAGTATCCAACACTTGCTTCTCTTTTTGCATATAATTCTAATAATTTAGCAGCTATATCTTCTATTTTATTTTTCACTCTTAATTTTGTTTTTGACCACTCTGATCCGCCTAATTTATTTAATTTTGGAACTATTCCTTCATTTGATGAATATTTTGAAATAAGTTCAATTTTTTCAACAGGAATATATAATTTATCATCACCTTTATATTCAATTAATAAATAATCCTTTTTTATTCCATTTTGTTCCAAGGTTTTTAATCCAACATATCTTCCAATACCATGAATATTATGAACAACATAATCACCTTTACTTAATTTAGTTATATTACTTATTTTTTTGCCAAATTTAAAATTTGTTTTATATTTAATTATTTTATCTGATTTTCCAAATATTTCATTTTCACTTATAATAATATAATTATTATAACTGAATCCTTTTCTTATTTTTTTAATAATTAAATTTATTTTATTATTAAATATTTCATTTTCATTTGTAATAACAATATTTTTATTTTCTAAACTATCAATAAACTTATTTAGAGAATATCTATTGTCAAAACAAATAATAATTGTATTATTTTTTAAATAATTATTCAATCTTTTATTTATCTCAATTGGATTTTTAGAAAATGGTTCTATTTCATAGGTATTTTTATATTGTGTATTATATACATTATTTTTAAAATTATTTAAATATATAACATTCTTATTATAAATATTTTCTAAATTATTCATATATTTAACATTTTTATCTAATCCTAATGATAAATTATATTCATTAATTTCTTCTAAAAGTTTTGTATAAGCATTTTCTATTTCATTAAAATTATCAAAAATTGTGTATGAGGTATCCAAATAATCATTAATACTACATACATCAATATATTTATTTAAATATTTTTGCTTTCTAATTATATTTTCATCATATTTATCAATTATAAATTCGCTATTTGGGCTTATTTTTATTTCATTTATTTTATTAATTGTTCTTTGATCATCAGTATTAAAAATTCTTAATGATTCAACATTATCACCAAAAAATTCAATTCTAATTGGATTAATACAATTAATAGGAAAAATATCTACAATGTATCCTCTAATAGCCATTTCTCCTGTTTTTGTTACTATGGTTTCTCTTTTATAACCAATATTATAAAATTTTTCTATTAATCTTTTTATATCATATTCATCATTTATTTTTATATTAACAAAAGCATTACTAAATTTTTGTTTACTTGGCAAATATCTTAAATATCCCATTAAATTTGTTACAACAATTTTTGGTTTATTATCTATAATACTTGTAAGCGTTTCAATTCTATTCATTTCAAGCTCTGGTGAAATTGCTAAAGCTTCACTTGTTAAAAAATCATCCATAGGAAATAATAATACATCATTTGTATAACAACTAAGTGATTGAAATATCTGATTAGCTTGATATAGTGTATTTGTAACATAAAGTATATTTTTATTATATTTTTTATATAAATTGTACGTATAAAGAACTTTTACTTCATCTGTTATTCCATCTAAATTGTTACCTAAATTATCAATTAAATTATTAAATATTGACATACTATACCTCCTCTTGATAAATAGATTATATAATAAATTTTTTATTTTCTCAATAAAAAAAGAAGATTACTTCTTTCCATTATATTTACTCATCAATTGTTCAAATGATAAACTTAGATAATCTTCAAATATACTAGGTACATTATTTATTATTTTGTTTAATATTTCATTTTCTTCTTTACTAAATTTACCTAAAACATAATCCTTTGTATCAATTAATTTATTATTTGATATTCCAATCTTTAATCTTTTATATTCTTGTGTTTTTAAATGAAGTTCTATATTTTTAAGTCCATTATGTCCTCCAGAACTACCTTTTTGTTTTAATTTATATTTTCCGACATCTTGATCTAAATCATCACATATTATTAATATGTCATTTATATTTATTTTATAAAAATCTACATATTTTTTTATAACTTCACCAGATAAATTCATATATTTAGCTGGTTTTAAAAATATTACTTGTTCACCATTTATTAAAATTTTTTCATAATATCCATCAAATTTATTTTTTGTTATTTCAAACTTATATTTTTTACTAATTGCATCTATAGCTCTAAAACCTATATTATGTCTTGTATTTTCATATTCTTTTCCTATATTTCCCAAACCTACAATTAATTTCATTTAATCACCTCTATGATAAATATTATATATTTCACTTTTAGTAACTTTTCTTTCTTTTGCAACTTTTTTTATAGCTTCTTTTGTATCAAATCCTTCTTTAATATAAAGATTAACATGTTCTACAATAGTTAAATTTTCAAAATTTTCTGTTTTATTATTTCCTTCTACTATTAAAACTAATTCTCCCTTTACATCTTCTAATTCTTTTAAAACATCTTCTATACTACCTCTATATATTTCTTCAAATTTTTTAGATATTTCCCGGGAAATAGAAATTTGTCTATTTCCCAATATATTTTTTATATCTTCTAAAGTTTTTATAACTCGATGTGGGGCTTCATAAAATATCAATGTTGTTTTTAAATTTTTATATTCTTCTAATTCTTTTCTTCTTTTGGAATCTCTGTTATTTAAAAATCCAATAAACGTAAACGGACTAGGATTAATTCCAGAAACCGTTAAAGCAGGAATTAATGCAGTTGGACCCGGCAATGAAACAACATTATAATTATTTTTAATTGCTATTTTTACTAATTCATATCCAGGATCACTTATGATTGGCGTTCCTCTATCTGTTACAACTCCAACATTTAATCCCCTTTCTAAATATTCTAATAAAATACTTTCATTTTTATATTCATTGTAATTATGACTTGAAATCAGTTTTTTATTAATATTCAAATAATTTAATAATTGCCTTGTTACTCTAGTATCTTCTGAAAATATAACTTCTACTTCCTTTAATGTATTAATTGCACGTATAGTTATATCTTCCATGTTTCCTATAGGGGTTGGTATTAAAAATAATGTTGCTTTATTATTTATATAACTTTTTTGTGACATACTATCATTCCTTAAAATATTTTTTTATTTCTTCTGTATATTCTCCATTTTCATAATGTGAATATAATGGTGGTAATATTTTTAATCCTGGATTTCCATTTTTAACACCTTCTATTAGTAATATATTTGCTTCTTTATTATTACCAGGATATACTAACCTCATTTTTTTTGGTTCAATTCCGTTTTTTTTCATTTCTATTATTATTTCTATTAATCTCTCAGGTCTATGAACAATTGCAATGCAACCTTTATTTTTTAATAATTTTTTACTTATCTGCATAATTTGGGAAATATTTAATTTTATTTCATGTCTTGCTATTGTTTTTTGTTCATTATCGTTTATTTTTGATGTATTGTTATATTTAAAAAATGGTGGATTACATGTTATAACATCAAAAATTTCTGTTTCTAAATTTTTTGCATAAATATTTATATCTTCATTTATAATTTCTATTTTGTTTCTTAAATTGTTATATTCAACTGATTTAATTGCTAAATCAAATAATTCCTTTTGGATTTCTACACCTGTTATTAAAGCATTTGTCTTTGTAGATAAAATAAGTGGAATAACGGCATTTCCACATCCTATATCAAGTACTTTTTTTATATTTTTATTTAATGTAACAAAATTTGGAAGCAACACTGAATCTAATGAAAAACTAAACATATTTGTATTTTGATATATTTTTAAATTTTTATAATCTAATAAATAATTAATTACTTCCAACTTTTTCTTCCTCTATTCCTATTTGTGTTTGAACTTTATATTTTTGATTTAAAATATCAATTGAAATAACTTGTCCTTCTTTTCCTGTTGATGTTTTTATTTTATCTCCTACTTTGGGTAGTTTTTTCTTACATTCTTTATAACAATCATTTTCATATTTTAAACAACATAAAAGTCTTCCACATAATCCATTTATTTTAGAAGGATTTAAAGCTAAATTTTGATTTTTTGCCATTTGTATAGATACAGAATCAAATTCATTTAAAAACCTAGAACAACATAATTTTTGACCACAACTTCCTATTCCCCCTATTTTTTTTGCTTTATCTCTAACACCTATCTGTCTAAGTTCTATTCTTGTATGATAAATAGTTGCTAAATCTTTTGCCAAATCTCTAAAGTCTATTCTATTATCTGAAATAAATTTAAATACTAATTGTTCTCTATCATGTGTAAAATAACACTCTAAAATTTTCATATCTAATTTATATTCTTTTATTAATGAGTTACATTTATTTAATGCCTTTTTGGCATCATTAATATTTTTTTGATTAGTATGATAATCTTGTTTTGATGCTATTCTAATTATTTTATTTAATTTTCTATTTAATTTATTTGAATCAATTGGATGAATTTCTGAAACAACTTGTCCAAATCTTAAAACATCTTCTTGTTCAATAATTACATTCATTTTATTTTTGATTTTTAAATTATTAGTATAATAATATTCTGGTCGGTCTTCATTATTTAATATAACTCCAACTATTTTATCCATCTATATCACCTCTTGATAATTCTATTATTAGTTTATCTAATAATAAACTTTGATTTGCATTTATCTTTATATATTCTATTAATTCTATAATTTTATTTATTTTATATATTAAACTATCAAAACTATTATTATTTGCTAATTTTTCTATTTCTTGTTCATATAATGAAAAATTTTCTATTTTTCTTTTTAATTTATAATTTAGGATATCTTTATAATATAAAAGTATTAAATTATACCCAATTATATAATCTTTTCTTTCTTTAAAAAAATTATGCCATAATTTTTGTGTAAATAATAAAGTTTCTAGTTTTTCTTTTTCTAATGTAGAAACAAAATTATTTATATAATTTAATTGTTCTTCATCTTCAACAGATTCTACTAACATCTTATTTTTCTTTAATGATATTATTTGGCATCTTGAAATTATTGTCGGTAAAAGTTGATATATATTTTTAGTTACTAATATTGCTATTATATTTTCTTCTGGTTCTTCTAAAAATTTTAATATTGAATTTGATGCTTGTACATTTAATAATTCTGCATTATTTATTATATATATTTTTTTACCAGTTTCTATACTTTTTGTACTAAATTCTTTTTGTAATGAGTCTAACTGTTCTTTCTTAATCCACATGCCATCTGGATTTATTATTTTAAGATCTGTAAATATATTTTTATCTATTTTATTACATTGTGTACAATTTACACATTTTAAATTATTAGTATAATTATTTGGACATTGAAGTGCTTTAGCAAATGCTAATGCCATATTAAATCCATCATCTAAATCATTATTTTCAAACAAATATGCATGTGAATATTTATTTTTTTTAATAGCATTAACTAATATTTTATATACAATATTTTGTGTTTTCATATACTCATCAAGCATACTTTTACCTCCTAATAAATTAATATTTGAATCAATATTAATGAGAATAAAGATGGATAACCTAATATAGTTAAAATTAATACAGTTATAATATTTATTGGAATTATTATACCAAATGATACAGATATCAAATTATATCCATATAATAAAAAAGAACTTAATATTATTTTTTTTATTATATTAAATATTTTTTTTATCATTTTATCACCTATTAAAAGGTTATGTTATTATAATAATTTTATGAAACTGATTTTCTATCTTCTAAAGCCATTTCAAGTGTTAGTGCATCAATATATTCCATATCAACCCCTATAGGTATTCCATGAGCTAATTTTGTAATTTTTATATTTTTATTTTCTAATAATTTTGAAATATAAAGAGAAGTTGTTTCTCCTTCAATACTTGGTTTTAAAGCTAATATAATTTCTGTTATATTTTCATTTTTTATTCTTTCAATTAATGAAGAAATATTTAAATCTTCTGGATTTATTCCATCAAGAGGAGATATTAAGCCATCTAATACATGATATAATCCACGGTATGTGCCTATTTTTTCTAAAATCATTACATTTTTTACATCTTCTACAACACATATTGTATTAATATCTCTATTTTTCATTTTGCATATTTCACATAATTCTTCTTCACTTAAATTATTACATTTTTTACATCTTTTTATTTTTATTTTTGTATTTTCTAATGACTGTTTAAATAAATCAATTATTTCATCGTCTAGATCTAATGTTGATAAAGCTAATCTTTCTGCTGTTTTTTCACCTATTCCAGGTAATTTTTTAAAGCATTCTATTAAATCTTTTATTGTCTTAGGATAATTCATTAAAACAATCCTGGCATTCCTTGAGTAAATTTACCCATTCTTTTTTCTGTTTCTTTATCAATATTCTTCATAGCATCGTTTATAGCAACCATTATCATATCCTGTAACATTTCTATATCTTCTGCTTCTATACTATCACTATTTATTTTTACTTCTATTATTTCTTTTGTTCCTTTTAATTTTACTGATACTATTGACGATTTTCCTTCAAATATTTCATTATCTATTTTATTTTTTTCACTAACCATGTCTTTTTGTAATTTTTGAGCTTGTTTCATCATTGCTTGTATATTCATTTTATTCCTTCTTTCTAATCATACTCTATTATATCACTAAATTCACTATCTATTTTATTTTTATTTTCTTCTTTTGTTGTTATTAATGGTTCTTCAATATAACTATATTTTTTCTTCTTTCCATTAAATTCTTCTTTTATTATATTCCATTCATTAACATCAACAGATATTGTTGAATAATTTTTATTAAATGTTTCTTTAAATAATTTATCAATTTTAAGAATATTTTCATTAAACATATTTGATAATTTTTTATTTTCAAATACAAATATTAAGTTACTATTTCCTACAGCTTTTAATTTACCATCTAAGATTAAAGATACAATTTCACTATATTCTGGTTGCATTAACATTATTCTTATATTTTCTATTTCAGAAAGCATTTCTAATAATTGTTTTTTATTAAAATTACATAAAGTATTATTAATTCTAATTTTTTTTATTTTTTCTATTATTTCTTTATCTATATTGTCATTTTGTTTTATATTTGGTTCAGAAACTTTTTTTACCGGTTGCTTTTCTTCTGGTAATTTTGATATATCTACTGGTTTAATTTTTTTATTTTGGCCCAATAATTTAATAATCACTGTTTCAAATATTAATCTTGGATTATTTGATTTTTTCATTTCAAAAATTATTCTATTAAATTCATTTATATTATTTATTATTGTTGATTCTTCTATTATTTTTTCAAATTCTTTATATATTTCTACATTAGATATATTTTCTTTTGAATATTCTGTTGCATTCATAACTAATAATATATTTCTATAGAAATTGATTATTTCTTCAGATAGTTTTACAAAATTTTTACCATTATTATCATATTCATCTATCATATTAAAAATTTCATTATATTTTTTTAATGCAATATATTTTATAAAATGCTTTAATTCATCTTGTGGAATAGTACCATTTATTTCATGAACATTCTTTACAGTTATTTTACTTTCTGAATATGCCACTACTTGATCTAATATGCTTAATGCATCTCTCATTCCACCATCTGCTAATCTTGCAATTTCTGTAATTGCTTCTTCATCTATTGAAATATTTTCTAAATTTATTATTTTTTGTAATTTTTGTTTTATTTTATTTATACTTATTTTCTTAAATTCAAATTTTTGACATCTTGATAATATAGTTACAGGTATTTTATATAATTCTGTTGTTGCTAATATAAATATAACGTGAGCTGGTGGTTCTTCTAGTGTTTTTAATAATGCATTAAATGCACCTATCGTTAACATATGTACCTCATCTATTATATAAATTTTATATTTTCCTGTTGAAGGTACTAAATTTACATTATTTCTTAATTCTCTTATTTCATCTACACCATTATTCGATGCTGCATCTATTTCAATTATATCAATTGATTGTTTATTATTTATTTGTGTACAATTTACACATTTATTACATGGCTTTAAATTTTCTAAATTTAAACAATTTACAGTTTTAGCTATTATTTTTGCAGTACTTGTTTTTCCCGTTCCTCTTGGACCACTAAATATATATGCATGATTAATTTTATTATTTTTTATAGCATTTTTTATAGTTGTAATTATTATATCTTGTCCTATTACTTCATCAAAATTTTTAGGTCTATATTTTCTATATAACGTCTGATACACTTTATCACCTCATACTATTTAATTATACCATTTTTACATAAATATTAAAAACAGATAATGTTTCACGTGAAACATTATCTTATTTTTTTAAAAAATAGATTTAATAATTTTAATATTTTTTCTTGTTCTATTTGTTTAATAATAATTTTTGAATTTTGTTGTATATTACTTTTTTCTATATATCCAAAATTTTTATTTTTTACAGAATATACTATTTTTTTTATACGTGACTGAATTATTGCTCCTGTGCACATCATACATGGTTCCATTGTTGTATATAATGTACAATTTTCTAAATGCCATGTTTTTAATTTTTTACATGCTTTGTTTATTGCTAATATTTCTGCGTGATATGTTGCAATTTCATATTTTTCTTTTTTATTATATGCTTTTGCTATTATTTTATTATTTTTTACTATTACACATCCTACAGGCACATCTTTTTTTTTATAAGCTTTTTTTGCTTCTTTATATGCAATATTTAAATATTTTTCATCATTCATATTAACACCTCAAAAAAAAAGCACACACATTAAGAGGTTCTTAAGGCTGCTATCTTCCGATTCTGACCTGATTCAAACATAAATGTTGTGCTATAAACATAATACATTAATTTATTTTATATTGCAATATTTTTTAATGTTTCACGTGAAACATTAAAAAAGAAGAAATTTATTCTTCTTTTTCTTTATTTGATTCAGATATTTCATCTTCTTCTTGATGTTCAATAATTGCAACATTACTTACTGATTGATTATCTTTTAAATTTATCAATTTTACACCTTGAGCAACGCGACCTGTAGTTGATATTTGAGTTATAGGTAATCTAATAATAATTCCACTATCTGTAATAATCATTAAGTCTTCATTACCATCTATTATTTTAAATGAAATAATATTTCCATTCTTTTCTGTAACATTAAGAGCTTTTACACCTTTGCTACCTCTATGAGTTTGCCTATATTCATTTACACTAGTACGTTTTCCATATCCGTTTTTAGTAACAACTAATATTTGTTGTTCAAAATTTGCAACTTCACATCCAACACATATTCCATTTCCTATATCTATTCCATGAACACCTGATGCTGTTCTTCCCATTACTCTAATTTCAGATTCTTTAAATCTAATCATTCTACCATTTGAAGCACCTATTATTATTTCTTTTGTTCCATCAGTTTTTTTAGCAGATATTAATTTATCATTTTCTTTTAAAGTAATAGCTATTTTTCCACTATTTCTAATATTATCAAATTCTTCTATTCTGGTCTTCTTAATTAAACCATTTTGTGTACAAAATACAATAAATTGATTTTGATCATTATTTTCTACTTTTAACATTACGGTTACTTGTTCATTTTTTTCTATTGGAAGTAAATTGATTATAGGTAATCCTTTAGATTGTCTACTATATTGTGGTACTTCATAACCTTTTATTCTATATACTTTGCCTTTATCAGTAAAGAATAAAATATAATCATGAGTAGTCATTGAAATTAATTGTTCAACAAAATCTTCTTCATTTGTAGACATTCCTTTAACTCCTACTCCACCTCTATTTTGAGTTTTATATGTCTCGCTATTAACTCTCTTTATATATCCTTTATTTGTTAAAGTTATAACAATATCTTCAACTGGAATTAATGATTCATCTTCTATATATTCAATAGCTGTCATATCTATGTTTGTTCTTCTCTCATCACTAAATTTTTCTTTTATTTCAAGTAATTCTTTTTTTATTATTTCTAAAACTTTTTTTTCTGATGCTAAGATAGCTTTTAATTCTTCTATACGAATTAATAAATCCTTTAATTCATTTTCTATCTTATCTTTTTCTAAACCTGTTAATCTTCTTAATTTCATTTCAAGAATTGCTTCACATTGAATAATATCTAATTCAAACTTACTAGTTAATTGTTGCTTTGCTATTTCATCTGTTTTTGATGATTTTATTATCCTAATAACTTCATCTATATTATCTAAAGCAATTTTTAATCCTTCTAAAATATGAACTCTTGCTTCACATTTATTTAAATCAAATTTTGATCTTCTTATAATTATTTCTTTTTGATAATCAATATATTTTGAAATAATTTCTTTTAATGAAAGAATTTTAGGAGTTTTTTGATCTATCATCAAAAGATTAATACCATATGTTGTTTGTAATTGTGTATGCTTATATAAATTATTTAATACAACATTAGCATTAGCTTCTTTTTTTAAATATATAACAACCCTAACAGGATTCTCTAAATTAGATTCTTCATGTAAATCACTAATTCCATCAATAATTTTATCTCTTACTAATTGTCCAATTCTTTCTTGAAATTCTTTCTTATTAACTTGATAAGGTAATTCAGTAACTATAATTCTACTTTTTCCATTTACTTCTTCTATTTCTACTTTACCACGAATAGTAATAGTTCCTTTTCCTGTTTCATATGCTTTTTTTATTCCACTATTACCCAAAATAGTACCACCTGTTGGAAAATCAGGACCCTTGATATATTGCATTAAATCTATTGTTTCTACTAAAGGATTATCTATATAAGCAACACATCCATCAATTACTTCACCAAGGTTATGTGGTGGAATATTAGTAGCCATTCCTACTGCAATTCCCATTGATCCATTAACTAAAATATTTGGAAATCTAGATGGAAGAATTTCTGGTTCTTTTTCTGTTTCATCAAAATTTGGTTTAAAATCTACAGTATCTTTATTAATATCTCTAACCATTTCAAGGGATAATTTAGAAAGACGTGCTTCTGTATAACGCATTGCAGCAGCGCCATCACCATCCATATTACCAAAGTTACCATGTCCATCTACCAACATATGTCTAAAACTAAATGGTTGAGCCATACGAACCATTGCTTCATATATACTTGAATCACCATGTGGATGATATTTTCCCATTACATCTCCGACAATTCTTGCACTTTTACGATGTGGTTTATCAGCTGTGTAACCAGACTCAAACATAGAATATAATATTCTACGATGAACAGGTTTTAAACCATCTCTTAAATCTGGTATTGCACGTGCAACTATTACACTCATAGAATATTCTAAGAAAGAATCTTTTACTTCTTGTACAATATTTTTTTCTATTATTCTATCCATAATATCCTCCTATACATCCAACATTTCTGCAAATTTTGCAAATTCTTCTATAAATGATTTACGTGGATTTACATCATCACCCATTAAATCTGTAAATATTTTATCAGCTTCTATTGCATCTTCTACAGTAACTCTCTTTAATACACGATTATTTATATGCATTGTTGTTTCACGTAAGTCAATTGCATCCATTTCCCCTAAACCTTTAAAACGTTGTACAATTGGTTTTGCATTTGGACTTAGTGTACTTCTATATTCTTCTAATTCTTCATCTGTAAGAACATATTTTATATTTTTTCCATTAATAACTTTATATAAAGGAGGTTGTGCTGCATAAACATATCCACCTTCAACAACTGGTTTAAAAAATCTATAAAATAATGTTAATAATAAAATTCTTATATGTGATCCATCTACATCAGCATCTGTCATAATAACTATTTTATGATATCTTAATTTATTAATATCAAATTCTTCACCTATACCTGTACCAAAAGCAGTTATTATAGTTCTGATTTCTTCATTTGATAATGCTTTATCTAATCTTGCTTTTTCTACATTTAATATTTTTCCTCTAAGAGGCAATATTGCTTGAGTTGCTGGAATTCTAGCATCTTTAGCAGAACCACCTGCTGAATCTCCTTCGACTAAAAATATTTCGCTTATTGTTGCATCTTTACTAGTACAATCTGCTAATTTACCAATTGTATTAAATCCATCAAGAGCTGTTTTTCTACGAGTTGCTTCACGTGCTTTTTTTGCAGCCATTCTTGCTCTAGATGCTACTGTTGCTTTTTCTACTATTATTTTAGCTATATCAGGATTCTCCATTAAAAATCTTTCAAATCCTTCACTAAATACACTATCTGCCAATTTACGAACTTCAGAGTTACCAAGTCTTCCTTTTGTTTGACCTTCAAATTGCGGATTTGGATGTTTACAAGAAACAATCATTGTTAAACCTTCTTTAACATCATCTGCTGTTAAAGAATCATCTTTTTCTTTTAATATCTTATTTTTTCTTGCATAACTATTTATAATACGAGTTAAAGCTCTTCTAACTCCTTCTTCATGAGTTCCTCCATCATGAGTATTGATATTATTAACAAATGAATAAATACTATCACTATAACCATCATTATATTGAAGTGCAACTTCGAACATAACTCCATCTTCTTCTCCATCAAGATGAATTATTTGTTCATGTATTGGTGTTTTATTTTTATTTAAAAATCTAACATATTCACTTATTCCACCTTCATAATGAAATGTTTCACCTGTTGTATCTTCATCATCTCTATCATCTCTCAATGTTAATTTTAGTCCCTTGTTTAAAAATGCTAATTCACGAGTTCTAATTTTTAAAGTGTCAAAATCATATATTGTTGTATCAAAAATAGAATCATCTGGTTTAAAAGTTACCGTTGTTCCTGTTCTATTATCTTCACATTCACCTATAACAGTTAATTTTTGAGATATTTTTCCACCATTTTCAAATTTAGCTTCATATACCTTTCCATCTTTATAAACAGTAACGACTACCCATTTACTTAAAGCATTTACAACGCTTGCTCCTACTCCATGAAGTCCACCAGATACTTTATATCCACCTCCACCGAATTTACCACCTGCATGTAATACTGTATATACTGTTTCTACAGTTGAAAGACCTGTTTTTGGATGGATTCCAACAGGTATTCCACGACCATTATCTTTTACTGTTATTGAATTATCTTTATTTATTATAATTTCTATAGCATTACAATATCCAGCTAAAGCTTCGTCAATAGCATTATCAACAATTTCCCAAACTAAATGATGTAATCCTTTTATATCTGTTGTACCAATATACATACCTGGTCTTTTTCTTACTGCTTCTAATCCTTCTAATACCTGAATATCTGATGAATCATAATGTTCTATTTTATTTTCCATTTATATAACATCTCCTTTTACTATTTTTCCATTTTCTATTTCTATTATTTTTGATTTTTTTATTATTTTTTCACTAATATTTTTTACATCTGTTGTTGTTATAATTACTTGTATATCATTATTTATATATTTAAGTAAATTATTTTTTTTCTTTTCATCTAATTCACTAAATACATCATCTAATAATAAAATTGGTGTGTTGTCATTATATTTTTTAAATATTTCTATTTCTCCTAATTTTAAAGAAATAACTGCCATTCTTTGTTGACCTTGTGATCCATAATTTTTTAAGTTATTTTCATCTAAATAAAATTCTAAATCATCTTTATGTGGTCCTATTAATGTAGTTTTTAATTTTAATTCTTGATTTTTTATTTCTCTAAATTTTTCTATAAGATTATATTTTAACGAATCATAATTAAAATCTGTATTATTTAAAGAATTTTTATATTTAATATTAAAACCACTTATTTTTGTTATATCATTATAAATTTTTTCTATATTTTCATTTAATTTTATTACAAATTTATTTCTTAATTTATAAATAATAATAGCTTTTTCTATTAAATAATTAGTTAAAATATTTAAATAATTATCATCAATATAAGAATTTTTTAAATAATCATTTCTCATTTTTAAAATTTTATTATATTCATTTAATATAACTAAATAATTACTGTTAAGTTGTGCTAATTCCAAATTTAAAAATCTTCTTCTTGATGCTGGCGAACCTTTTATTAATTCTAAATCTTCTGGATAAAATATAATTATATTCATATTTGATATATAATCACTATTTTTAACTATTATATTATTATCAATTTTTAATATTTTTTTTTTATTTTCTAATATTATTTCTAATTTAGAAGATATATTTTCTTGAACTAATTTTCCTTTAATTTTACATATTTTTTCATTTTTTTTTATTAAATTATTATCTATAAATGATCTGTGAGATTTTGTAATTCCTAAAACATATATACTTTCAAGTAAATTTGTCTTACCTTGACCATTATTTCCAATAATTATATTTAATCCTTTATTTAATTTTAGTTCTAAAGAATCATAATTTCTAAAATTTGATATTTTTAAGTTAGAAATATACATAAACATACCTTCTTTTTTTATTTAAAGTAGTTTTTTTTATATTTTATCGTTTTAGCACTACCTATACACCAAACTAATTATATCATAAAAAGAGGCAAAAAACAAAGAATAAAGAAAAAACACTAAATAATTAGTGTTTTTTTTAATTATATTTTCTTTTTCTTAATGTTGATTCTAATAATGTAGCTCTATATATTTGATTTTGTAATGATTCATATGAAATACTTAAATTAACTATAAAATTATTTTTAAATATAATTCTACTAGATTTTGAAAATTTTTCATAATTTTTTATATTATTTAATGCAACCCAATAACAATTATCAAATCTAGGAGAACTAGTTGGAAAAAAGACTATATTTAAATCTTCTTCAATAATAACAGGACTTTTATAATTTACACCTATTAAATTTTTTGTTCCTTCTAATCTACCTAATAATGAGCTTCCAAAATATTTACAACTGTTATCAATTATTTCAGTTGATTTTAGATTTACTAAATATGTACCATTTACTTCTATTACTTTAGAAGTAGTTTTATCAACTGGAATAATTAATAAAGTATCAGAATTAATCTCATAACTATTTAACATAAATACACCTCCCCCTGTAAAATTTAATACTCTTATACTCTTTTTTCTTGTCGAAATTTGATGAATTTTGTCGAAAAAATAAAAAAAATGTAAAAAATTGAAAAAAATAAAAAAAAACATATATTTAATATGTTCTTATAGGTACTATTAATTGAATTAAATCATCACTTTCAGGATTTTTTAATATAATAGGTTTTATTTCTCCATTAAATAAAATTTCAATTTCATCACTTTCAAGTGATTTAATAGCATCAATCATATATTTAGAACTAAATGAAATTTTTATGTTATTATTTGTTTCATTTTTTATTAATAAATGTTCTTCAACATTTCCTATTTCAGGAATATTTGAAGAAATTTTCATATTTTCACCATTTACTTCTAAATTAATAATATTTTTTTCCTCTTCACTTGTTAAAAGTGATGCTCTATCTATTGCATTATAATACTCATTTATATTTGCAACAATTTTAGTTTCAAAATTTTCTGGTATTAATTTTGATGTATCTGGAAAATTACCATTTATTAATTTTGTCAAAAGAATTATATTATTAAATTTGAATATGACTTTGTTATTAAATACATGCATATTTAAAACGTCATCATCATTACTATATAATCTTGTTAATTCTATTAAATTTTTTGTAGGTATTATTATATTAATATTTTCATTTATATTTTTATTTAATTTTACTATTTTTTTTGATAATCTATATGAATCGGTAGCTGTACATTCTAATATATTATCATATATTTTAAAATTAATTCCAGTTAAAACAGGTCTAGATTCTTGTTGAGAAGTAGCAAAACTTGTTTGCTTTATTATATTAGAAAAAACAGTTTTATTAATTTCAATTGGATTTTTACTATCTTCTAAATCAATTTCTGGAAAATCATCAGGATTATTACAATTAAGTTTAAATTCTGATGTAGATGTAGTTATAATAATTTTATTATCTACTACTTCTTCTATATTAATATTTGTATTTGGTAATTTTTTTACTATTTCATATATATATCTACCAGATATTAGTATTTCTCCACATCTATCTATATTTTCTATATTTTCTTTTTTTATAAATGTTTTTATAGCTATTTCATTATCGGTACTTAATAAATAAAGTCCTTCATTTGTTAATTCAAATTTAATACAATTAAGTATAGGAATTATATTCTTATTAGATATTCCCTTTATAGCATAATTTAAATGTTCCATTAAAATATTTTGTTTAATTTCAAATTTCATAAAAAACCTCCTAATTTATTATTATATTTTTATTTTATTATTATAGCAGTGGATATTGTGGAAAACAATATGTATCCTATAAAATATATAGGATTATTAAAAAATTATTAACATTTATTTATAATATTATCCACTATTTAATTTGATTTATGAGTTTATTTATCTCAAATTTTAAATTTTCGTCATTTGATATTTGTTTTTTAATTTTATCAACAGAATGCATTACAGTAGTATGATCTTTTCCACCAAATTCTATTCCAATTTTAGTTAAAGGTTCTTCTAAAGATATTCTACATATATACATAGCTATTTGTCTTGGATATGCAATCGTACTTACTCTTTTTTTAGATTTTAAGTCCTCTACTTTTATATTATAATGATTTGCAACAATTTGTTGAACTTGATCAATTTTATTTTTTGATATAATTGTTTTAGAAAAATAGTCTTGTAACGCTTCTATAGCTAAATTCATATTTATATCAGAACCATTCATCATCGTTGCGTATGCAACTACCCTTGTAATAGCTCCTTCAAGTTTTCTTATATCACTAGTACAATTACTTGCAATATATTCTTTAACATCTTTAGGAAATGATGAATTTAACATATTTGCTTCTATTTTATTATCTATAATATTCATTCTTAAATTAAAATCAGGTGGAAAAATATTAATAGTTAATCCCCAGTTAAACCTAGTAAGAAGTCTTTCTTCTAATAATTTTAAATCTTCAGGGGATCTATCGGATGAAATAATAATTTGCTTATTATTTCCATATAAATCATTAAAAGTATTAAAAAATTCTTGTTGTGTTTGATAAGCGTTCCCAAGATATTGAATGTCATCTATTATTAAAACATCAATATCACGATATTTTCTTTTAAAAATTTCTACATTATCAAAATTATTTTGATTTTTTTTTCTAGTAATTCCAATAAAATCTTCAACAAATTTTTCACATGTAACATAAAGAACTCTTTTATTTTTATTTTGTGTAATATAATTACCTATTGCATGCATTAAATGAGTTTTTCCAAGACCACTATTACCATATATAAAAAGTGGATTATACATTTGACCTGGATTTTCTGCAACAGCAACAGCAGTAGCATGTGCAAATTTATTACTTTCCCCTACTATAAAATTTTCAAAATTGTACTTACTGTTCAAATTAGTTTCAAAATTATCATTAGGTACCCCTATTATATCAGTATTAATTTCAATATTATTTTCAATCTCTTCTTCTAGTACATATTCAAATTTAAAATTAGAACCAGAAACATCTGTAAAAACTTCTTCTATTAAATCATTATAATTTTCTTTTAAATTCTTTTTTTGAATATGCATTTGAACTAAAACAATTGCTTTATTATCAATTAATTTATATAACTTTGAATCAGCAAACCAAGTATCATATGAAATTTTTGATACTTTTGTTTTTATGATATCTAAAGTAGCATTCCACAATTTAGAATTATTCAAATTTACCACCCTCTGTTAATAACTAACATTATTTTACCTTAAAATAAGGTAAAAATCAAAGAAAATGTGGAAAAAAATATTAAAATATTTAATTAACAAAATTATCCACAGTAAAAATAATATAAAATACCTAAAAAAATAATAAATTCACATCAAATGTGGAAAACTAATTAACAATAAAATTAAATGTGCAATAATTTTCCACAATTAATGTTTAAAAATATCAAAATAAGTAAATATAAACCTAAAACTATGTGGAAAACTATTATTAAGCTGTAATAAATTAATAAAATTCATTAAAAATGTTTGACAAACAATAAAAAAGTATATATAATGAACTAAGCGAAGAAAATTTATATACAGGAGGTGTATTTATGAAAAGAACTTATCAACCTAATAATAGAAGAAGAAGTAAAAAACAAGGTTTTTTTGCAAGAATGAAAACTAATATTATAAATAATAGAAGAAGAAAAGGACGTAAAGTATTATCTCGTTAATAAAATCACTGTAATAAAGTGATTTTTTGTATTATAATAAGGATTGATGTTATGAAGAAAATAAATATTTTAAAAAAAAATAGTGATTTTAGTAGAATAGTAAAAAATGAAAAACCTTTTAAATATAAAGGATTTGTCGTATATGTGGAAAAAAATACAAATGATTATTATAAATTTGGCATAAGTGTTAGTAAAAAATTAACTAATGCGGTAGGGAGAAATAAAATAAAAAGACAAGTTAGAGAAATAATTTCTAAAAATAACTATGAAAATAATTTTAATTGTATTATAATAATAAGGAAAAGTTATTTAGAAAATGATTATTTAAATAACCAAAAAGATTTAGATTATATATTAAGAAAAATAAAAATAATAAAGGAGAATTAAATGAAAAAGAAAAAATATATAAAAATATTTATAGTCTTGTTATTAATTTTGACATTAACAGGATGTACTACATATGGAAAAGATAAAAAAGGAAACGCTATATCTAATAAAAAAACAGGTCAAAGATTAGTTACAAATATACTATGTAAGCCAACTGATAAAGAAATGCTTAAATTATATGAAAATTATAACAAAGATTCGAAGAAAAAAGTAGAACTAGAAAAATTAGAAGAATGTAAGTCTATTAAAGTTACAGGAAAATATTATGATTTATGGACAAATATCTTTGTAAAACCATTAGCATGGTTCATAATTAAATTAGGAAATGTTTTAAAAAGTTATGGATTTGCTTTAATTTTAGCAACATTAATAATAAGATTAATTGCTTACCCATTTACAAAAAAAGCAGCGCTACAATCTGAAAATATGAAAAATGCAAGTCCTGAACTAGAAAAATTAGAAAAAAAATATAAAAATAAAAATGATCAAGAATCAATGATGAAAAAATCTCAAGAAATGATGTTTATTTATAAAAAATATAATATCAATCCAATGAGTACATGTTTATTTTCATTATTTCAAATACCATTATTCTTTGCTTTTTATGAAGCTATAAGTAGAATACCAATTATATTTGAAGAAAAATTTTTAGGTTTTGATTTAGGTGTAAGTCCTATGAATGCTGTTGTAATGGGTGAATATAAATATTTGATATTTATAGTTATAATTGCTTTAGCAACATACTTCTCATTTAAATTAAATAGTGGAGCATCTATGAGTAAAGAGCAAGAAAAACAGATGAAAACAATGTCAAATGTTATGGTTGTTATTATGACACTTACTGCTTTTTCTATCTCAACTGGTATTGCATTTTATTGGGTAACTACAAATATATTTACTATAATTCAAAATTTAATAGTAAAGAGAGGTAAAAAAAATGCTTAATATAAAAGAATTTGAAGCAAAAACATTAGATGAAGCTTTAGAAAAAGCAATGGTAGAACTTAATTGTGAAAAAGAAAATTTATTATATAATTATGAATTTATAGAGGCAAAATTATTTAAAAGTTCAAAATACAAAATAAATGTTGTTGAAAAATCTAATATAAAAGAATATTTAATAGATTATTTAAAAGAATTTTCATCAACAATAGGTATATCAATAGAATCAGAAATTTTATATAATAATGAAAGTTTTAATATAACTTTAGTAACAAGTAATAATTCTCTATTAATAGGAAAAGAAGGAAAAAATTTACAAGCTCTACAAAATATCATAAGACAAAGTTTAAAAGTTAAAACAGGTATTAATATAAAAGTTAATATAGATATTAGCAATTATAAGCAAAAGAAATTAAACAATTTAGAAAATGAAATAAAAAAGATAGCAAAAGAAGTAGTAAAAACAAAAGTAGATGTATCACTTGATCCTATGAATTCATATGAAAGAAGATGTATTCATAGCTTAATAAGTGAATATGAAAACTTAACAACAGAAAGTGTTGGAGAAGGAAAAGAAAGACATATTATTATTAAATATATAGAAAATTAAAACACTTATGTGTTTTTTTTAAAAGGAGGACAAATGGAAGATACAATAGCAGCAATATCTACATCAAGTGGAGTAGGAGCAATTTCTATTATAAGAGTAAGTGGAAAAGAATCTATAAATATAGTAAATAAAATATTTAAAGGAAAAGATTTAAATAATGTTAATACTCATACTATAAATTATGGATATATAGTAGATAATAATAAAATAATAGATGAAGTATTAGTTAGTGTTATGAAAGAACCAAAAACTTTTACAACAGAAAATATAGTTGAAATAAATTGTCATGGTGGTTACATAACTACAAAAAAAATATTAGAATTATTATTATTAAATGGTTGTCGTCTTGCAGAACCTGGTGAATTTACTAAAAGAGCTTTTTTAAATGGTAGAATAGATTTATTAGAAGCAGAAGCGGTAATGGACATTATTAGTTCTAAAACTGAAAAAGCTTTATCACAAGCTATAAATCAATTAAGTGGAAATATATCAAATTTAATAAATGAATTAAAACAACAAGAATTAAAAATAATATCAAATATAGAAGTAAATATAGATTATCCTGAATATGAGGATATAGAAGTTTTAACAAATGAAAAAATATTACCAGAATTAATTAATTTAAAAAATAAAATGAAAACAATAATAAAAAATAGCGAAGATGGAAGATTAGTAAAAGAAGGTATTAAAACAGCAATTATAGGAAAACCAAATGTAGGAAAAAGTAGTTTACTTAATATTTTATTAGAAGAAGAAAAAGCAATAGTAACAGATATAGAAGGTACAACAAGAGATATAGTAGAAGGTCAAGTAGTATTAGATGGAATTGTATTAAATATATTAGATACAGCAGGTATTAGAAAAACAGATAATAAAGTAGAAGAAATAGGAGTAAAAAAAAGTATAGATTTAATAGATAAATCAGATTTAATTTTATTTGTACTAAATAATAATGAAAAAATAACACAAGAGGAATTAAATATAATAGAAAAAATAAAAACAAAAAAATATATAACAATAATAAATAAAAGTGATTTAGGTAATAAATTAGAAATAGATAAATTAAATTTAAAAAATATAATTTACACAAGTACTTTAAATAAAAAAGGAATAGATGAATTAAAAAATAAAATAATAGAGATATATAATTTAGAGGAAATAGAAAATAATGATATGACATATTTAAATAATGCAAGAAGTATATCTTTACTTAAAGAATCAATGAATTTAATAATAAGTTCAATAGAAAATATTAATAATAATTTTCCAATTGATATAGTTGAAATAGATATAAAAGAAAGTTGCAAAAAATTAAATGAAATATTAGGAGAAAATTATAATGAAAATTTATTAAATGAATTATTTTCTAATTTTTGTTTAGGAAAATAAATTATAATACAGGAAGGTTAAATAAATATTTAACTTTTTTCTTGTTAACTATAAAAAATAATAGTATAATAAAAAAGTCAAAAAGAGGTGTAATTATGGACTTTGAAGTAATAGTAGTAGGTGGCGGACATGCTGGATGTGAAGCTGCGCTTGCAACAGCGAGAATTGGACATAAAACATTGTTAGTAACAGGAAATATTAATAATATAGCTGATATGCCATGTAATCCATCAATTGGAGGAAGTGCAAAAGGAATAGTTGTTAGAGAAATTGATGCATTAGGTGGAGAAATGGGTGTAAATGCTGATAAAAGCTTAATTCAAATCAAAATGTTAAATGGAGGAAAAGGCCCTGCAGTTCAAGCACTAAGAGCTCAAGCAGATAAAATAACATATCCAAAAGAAATGTTAAAAACATTAAATTCTACTAAAAATTTAGAAATAAAAGAAGCAATGGTAGAGGATCTTATTATAAATGAAAATAAAGTAAAGGGAATAATATTAGAAGATAATACCAAAATAACATCAAAAGTAGTTATCCTAACAACCGGTACATATTTAAAAGCAGATATAATGGTTGGTGACACTAGAAGAAGAGAAGGACCACATGGTGAAAAACCATCTAATCATTTAAGTGATAATTTAAAAAAATATGGTTTAAAAATAATAAGATTAAAAACAGGAACTCCTCAAAGACTTGATAAAAAAACAATAGATTTTAGTAAAACAAAAGAAGAATTAGGTGATAATACTTTATTAAGTTTTAGTTTTGATAGACAACCTTCATATAAAATAGAAGAACAAGTTCCATGTCATTTAGTTTATACAACAGAAGAAACACACAAAATAATAAGAGAAAATTTAAATAAATCAAGCATGTATGGAGGATTAAATGATGTAACAGGAGTTGGTCCAAGATATTGTCCATCAATAGAAGATAAAGTAGTAAGATTTGCAGACAAAGAAAGACATCAATTATTTTTAGAGCCAGAAAGTTTATATTACGATGATATATATTTACAAGGTTTTTCAACATCTATGCCACATGATATTCAAGAAAAAATGGTTCATTCTATAAAAGGACTTGAACATGCTAAAATACTTAAATATGCATATGCAATAGAATATGATGCAATATATCCAACCCAAATGAAATTATCTCTTGAAAATAAAGTTATAGAAAATCTATTTACAGCAGGGCAAATAAATGGAACAAGTGGTTATGAGGAGGCAGCAGGTCAAGGAATAATAGCAGGAATAAATGCAGCTTTAAAAATAGAAGGAAAAGATCCTCTAATATTAAAGAGAAATGAATCATATATTGGAGTATTAATTGATGATTTAGTAACAAAAGGAATAAGGGATCCATATAGATTACTTACATCACGAGCTGAATATAGATTGTTACTTAGAAGTGATAATGCAGATTTAAGATTAAGAAAATATGGATATCAAGTAGGACTTATCAATAATGAAAGATATAATAAATATTTAAATAAAATTAAAACAATAGAAGAAGTAAAAGAAATATTAAAAAATAATAAAATTACACCAAAAGAAGAAGTTAATAAATATTTAATAGAAAATAATTCAACTCCTTTAAAAGATGGAATAACATTATATAATTTACTTAAAAGAACAGAACTTAATATAGACAATATAAAAAATTTTATAGCTTTAAATTATGAAAATGAAATATTAAAAGAAGTAGAAATAGATATAAAATATGAAGGATATATAAATAAAGCAAACAAAGATGCAGAAAAAATGTTAAAACTTGAAAATAAAAAAATACCAAAAAATATTGATTATTCAAAAATAAAAAATATAGCAAGTGAAGCAAAACAAAAATTACAAGAAGTTAATCCAGAATCATTAGGACAAGCACTAAGAATTAGTGGAGTAAATCCAAGTGATATTTCAATTTTATCTGTTTATTTAAAAAGAAATTATAAAAATGAATCAAAATAAATTTATAGAAGAATTAAAAAAAATAAATATAGAAATAACAGATAAACAATTAGAACAATTAGAAATTTATTATGAATTATTAATAGAATATAATAAAGTGATGAATTTAACTGGAATAACAGAAAAAGATCAAGTATATTTAAAACATTTTTATGATTCGTTAACTATAGCTAAAATAATAGATATAACAAAAGAAGAAACCTTGTGTGATATAGGAACAGGAGCAGGATTTCCTGGAATGGTTCTTAAAATAATTTTTCCAAATTTAAAAGTGACATTAGTTGATTCTTTAAATAAAAGAATAGAATTTCTAAAAGTGGTAAAAGAAAAACTTAAATTAACAAACATAGAAATAATTCATTCAAGAATTGAAGATTATGCAAAAGATAATCGTGAAAAATTTGATATTGTTACATCAAGAGCAGTAGCAAATCTTTCAATATTATTAGAATATGCTATACCTTTAGTAAAAGTAAATAAATATTTTATTGCTATGAAAGGTAATGCAAAAGAAGAAATAGAAGAAGGAAAAAATGCATTTAAAGTATTAAATAGTTATATAGAAAAAAGTTTAGAATTTAAATTACCAATAGAGAATAGTCAAAGAAATTTAATCAAAATAAAAAAAATATCTATTACAAATAAAAAATACCCAAGAAAATATAGTGAAATAAAAAAGAAAAAATTATAAAAAATAAAATTCTTTTTTTTTATTTTAAAATTATTTCCCGGAAAATATTGAAAATCATTAAAAAATATAGTATTATTATATAGAATAGGAAAAGGGGAAGATAAAATGAGAATGAGAAAGGAAGTTTTTATTCTTAGTATAGATGATATTTTGCCAAATAGATTTCAACCAAGAATAAAATTTGATGAAAAGGCTATTTTAGAATTATCAGAATCAATAAAAAAACATGGTGTAATACAACCAATTATAGTAAGAAAAATAGCAGATAAATATGAAATAATTGCGGGAGAAAGAAGATATAAAGCAAGTGTGATAGCAGGAAGACAAACTATACCAGCTATAATTACAGATGTAGATGATAAAGAAAGTGCAGAAATCGCACTTATTGAAAATGTTCAAAGACAAGACATGACCCCTATAGAAGAAGCAATATCTTATAAAAAAATATTAGATATGGGATATTTAAATCAAACTGAACTAGCAACAAAACTTGGAAAAACTCAATCAACTATTGCAAATAAACTTCGTTTATTAAATTTAGCAGATGAAGTTCAAGAAGCATTATTGGATGAAAGAATTTCAGAAAGACATGCAAGATCTTTACTAAAATTAGAAAAAAAAGATCAAGTAGCTTTTTTAAATAAAATAATAAAAGATAGAATGACAGTTAGAAAAACAGATCAAATAATAAATGAATTTTTAAATAAAAACAAAGAAAAAACAATAGAAATTTCAAAAATAAAAGAAGAAAAAGGTGAAAATATGAATAATGATTTTAATAATATGAATAATAATTTTAATATTCCAACTGGTAATATTTTGGATTCAAATTCATTACAACAACAAAATAATAATATTAATCCAGGTTTTATGGATGTTGATAATATAGCAAATAGTGCTAAAGATTTAAATTTAAATCAAAATGAAATAATAGGACAAAAGAAACCTTTTGATCCATTTAATACTCCATCACAAAATGTTCCACAATCAGAACCAGTAAATCCATTTAATGCACCAATGCAAAATGAGGCACCAGCATCAGAACAATATAATCCATTTAGCGCACCAGTACAAAATGAGGCACCAGTGCCAGAACCAATGAATCCATTTAGCGCACCAATGCAAAATGAAACACCAGTGCCAGAACCAATGAATCCATTTAGCACACCAATGCAAAATGAAACACCAGTGCCAGAACCAATGAATCCATTTAGCGCACCAGTACAAAATGGAGCAACAGGACCTGAGCCAATAAATCCATTTAGCGCACCAATGCAAAATGGGGTACCAGCATCAGAACCAATGAATCCATTTAGCGCACCAGTACAAAATGGAGCAACAGGACCTGAGCCAATAAATCCATTTAGCGCA
>CAKPMH010000015.1 GCA_934167935.1 uncultured Bacilli bacterium | reverse complement strand
GCAAAATAATAAGTCTCTCCAACTTGAGTGAATGATGCATTATCTATGTAATATAATCTTGCTTGTAATATTAGTTTTTCATTATTGATATTTGAATAACAGTTATATCCAGAGCATCCTGCTCCACCATTATTCCATGATGTACCTGCTTGTGCAGTATAAAAAGCTTTCTCTTTATCTATAAAAATAAAAGAAATTAGTAATATTAATATTATTGATTTCATTTTTTTCATACTAATTCCTCCTAATATCGCTACATAAAGTATATCATAAAAAATTTTTTTATAATATACTAATAATCAAATTAAAACAAAAAAAACGACAAATTTTTGTCATTTTAATTTGTATTCATATATGTTTCCTCTAATATTTAAAACTAGAGTTATTTCATCAGCATTTTTAATCTCTTTATAAACTTCAAAATAATATGTACCTAATTCATCACTTTTTTGTGGTAGCACTTCTTTTATCTTGGTATTCATTTGTTTAACTTCTTGTTTTTTTGTTTTTGAATCTGTTATTTTATATGTTATACTACCATAGTTTTCTATAAAATCGGATAAATCATTAAAGTTTTTAATAGTTTGTTTATTAAAATCTATATCACCATCTAGTCTTAAGATTGCTTTTTCATAATTATCTGTTAAACTTGGAACAATATACTCATATGACTCATAACAATTATCTTTTGTTTCACAAAATGTGTATGTAGATTTTACTTTGTCATCTATTTTATAATCTGTTATTTCAAATTTGACATTTTTAATTATATCATTATTTAAAGTTATATATTCATTTAGTTTTGATGACACATTTGTTCCATTTTCAAATTTAATATTATTTAATTTAGTTGTATAAACTTTATTTGATAAATCTGTATAACTGATTGTCATTTTTTTATCAATATCTTTTTTTGGTATTTCAAATGCTATTATGTATTCTTCAAAATCTTTTTTTAACTTTTTATTTGATATATCTGTTCCTAAATCAATTAAACTATCTTTATATTTTGTTGTTGGATTATATGTAACTTTACCAATATGAAGTAAAACTCTTGCAGTTTCTAAGTTAATAGTATCTTTTAAATTATTTTTGATTTTTAATCTTACAACAACAATATAATTATCTGTTATCTTATTATTTCTATAATCAGTATTTACTAAAAAACTATCCTTTAATAAATATGAAAATTGTGTTGTAGTAACTATTTCACCTTTTTTATAAATTTTATTATATACTTCTTTATTCAAATAAATAATACCGCCTATTAAAACTATAAAAACTACTATAGCTATATTAACAATAAATTTATTTTCATGATAAGCATATTTTAAATTTCTTATACTTTTTTTAGTATTTCTTTTTATTTTGTTTTTATCTATAGAAACATCAAATTCAAATTCTTCATTATCTTTTTCATCTATTTCTAATTCAAAATCTTTATCAAAATTAAATTTCTTTAAATCAAATCCTACTGCTCTTACAGATAAAATAATAGTTGAAAACGTTTGAACCAAAAAACAAATAAGGGTTAAATCACTAGCTAATTTAATTGTTCTTATATCAAGTACTTTTAATTCAAGTTGTTTTATTAATGAACTATCATATGCATATATTACTCCAATAAAAATATATGCAACTAAAGTTATAATATAGAAAGTTATAGGTTTATCTTTCATTTTCATAATAACCGTAATTGTAATTATACCAATTAAAATTATTACTATAAATAAAGTCATTAACCCACTAAAATATTCACTAGCTGTACCATTTCCTATTAATGTTTCATTATTATTTAAATAATCATTAAAAAAACTTAGTGTTCTATTTGTTTTAGTAAGTAAATAACCACTTAATATTGCAAGAATTAAATGTATCATTCTAAAATGCTTTATAAGAAATTTATATGGTTTTCTAAGTACCACTTTAATCCCCTCCTATTTTATTCTAGTATATAATAATTTTAAAAAAAATAAAAGATTTTTCTTTTATTTTTATCATTTTAATACCCATGCATTAGGATGTCTTCTTTCTCCTGTTGCTCCATAACCAACTGGATTATTAACAATTTTATTTTTTTCTATTAGTATACTAGATGCTCCTCCATCTAAATTTGCCGCATTATATGCTTTGTATTTTTTTAAAAGTTCGATCATTTCTTTATAATCTGCACCACCACGATATCCTGTTTTATTACCATTTCCATCTATTACTATAAATAAAACTATTCCATCTTGTCTTTGAGCAATTATAGTTCTTGGATGAACACCAGATCCTCCATTTCCAAACACTTTTGCTTCTTCACCATTTATCATTAAAAATGGACCAAAGGTAACAGCATCTACTAATCCTTTTTCTATTGCTTTACTAGCGCTTTCTTTTGTTAAAACTAATTTATGATCTTTATTAAAGCCAATTAGGCCTCCACCCCATCTATTTGGTTTACCATTCCATACTACTTTTGAATCTTTTATTACAACTCCTGTTGCAGATGCACCATTTCCATTTCCACCAGTATCTACAAATCCACTTGCATTTATAGCTAGATATGCATTATTTGAGTTAGCTATCTCTTTTATAGTTTGTCCAACTACTCCTTTATTTTCTGCCTCTTCAAGGCTTATTCTTGATGGATCATATATAACAGCAATATAATATGTTTTATCTTTTTTTTCTTCTTTTATTATTTTATATAATTCATTATTTTTATCTTTTTTTAATATTTGTTCTTCTTCTTTTGATTCATAATTTTTTGTTTTATATGTTCCTATTTCTATTGCATCTACATCTATTTCTTCATCTATTTCTTCCAATTTATTTTCTTTTAGTACGTTATTTATTGTTTTTTCTGTATATATAGTACGCGCTAAATATTTGTGATTCATTGTAGACATGGCTGTTGTTATTAAAAAGTTTTTAAATTTCTTATTTGGACCATATGCTAGTAATAGACATGAAACAGCTCCAATATCAAGAATTATAAACAATATTATTATCCATTTTTTTATTCTTCGTCTTTTCATTTATTCACCTACTACATAAGGATTATTTATTAATCCATTACCACTTATAATATTTTTATTTTTATTAAAAGCAAGTACTGGATATACATCTAATTTTTTATCTATATCTTCTATATAAAGTAATCCTTTTTCATTTATCATATAAATACCATTTTTATTTTTAGTTAGCGTATAACTATTTTTGATATTATTTATAAAATAATCTCCTATTTTTAACAAACCAATATATGTATTTACTTTTTCTTTTAATGTTTCTTCATAATCTAAATTATATTCACCTATATAATAATTTATTTTTACTAAATCTTTTTCATTAAAGTTTTTTATATATGTTTTATTTAAGTAAGTTGCTAAATTATTTTTATATTTTAAATTATAGTCATTTGTATAATTTGAAAATATTTTTTGCTCTTTTAATTTATTTAAACTTAGTACCTTTACATAATCATTATTTTTTTCTATTATTCTATATTTATTATTCTTATAGTTTATATATTCACCAACATATAAATCATTTAATGTTTTTTTAGTTCTTTTTTCTATTATAATTGGGTTTGTTTTTGTACCTGTTCCACTAACTATAATACTATTAGAATCTAACTTTATAACTGGTCTAACTGATAAAAAATCACTATAGTTATTTGTTTTTGTTATTTTTCCATTCTCTGTTATTACTAATGCTTTATTATCTTTTAATGCCCAAAAATCATTATTTAAAATATTACTTTTTTCTTTTCCTATTTTATTAAATGTTTCAATATCTAATAAACTTACTTCTTTATTTTTTAAGTATTTATCATTTATATTTTTTAAGTATACTTCTTCTAACCATTTTTTTACATTTGAAGTATTATAAGACTCATTTTCTCCATATTTTAAATTAGTAATACTTTCATCTGTTATTACATAAAGAAAGTTTTCATTTATATATAGTATTCTATATAAAAGTCCACTATAGTATAAATAATTATTTTGATTATTTTTATAAAAATAATAATTTTTATTTTCTTCTATTAGATTATTTTTAGCTATACTTTCTTTTTCTATATAATACTCATATATATTATAATTTGTACTTTTTTGTTTATTTTCGCTTTTATAATAATATATAAATCTAGCACCATATAAACCAATCATAAAGCTTAAAAATAATATACTTATTGAGATAAAAAAACTTCTTAAATCAAACTTCATATTATCACCTTGGCTAGTTAATTATAATATAATTATTTAATTATTTCAACCTGATAAATTAGTTCGTATAAAAAAATATATTTTATTTATATATTTTTTAAAACATTATATTAACAATTATAATAGCCGATACTATACCTATTAAATCAGCTATCAATCCTGCCCAAAGGGCATGTTTTATTTTTGTTATACCTATACTTCCAAAATACAATGTTATTACATAAAGGGTTGTATCTGTCGATCCTTGTATAACACTTCCTAAAATTCCTGCTTTTGAATCAGGGCCATAGTTTTTCATAATATCATTTAAGTAAGCTAGGGAAGTACTTCCAGAAATTGGTCTTAATATCATCATGGGGAATGTTTCTTTTGGAACATTTATTAATGATAAAATAGGTTTTAATAAATCAAACAGATTATTTAAAATTCCACTTTTTATAAATATATTAAGAGAAAATATCATTGCAAGCATACAAGGAAACATTGAAAAAATTAAATCAAAGCTTTCTTTTGCTCCATCTATAAATGTATCATAAATATTTATTTTTTTTAAAGTACCATGAATAATTACTATGAGTACTATAATTGGTAAGATATAATTTGATATATTATTTATATTTACACCTTCTTAATATTCTATCTACAATAATACCGCCTATTAAAGATAAAAAGGTTGCTAAAATACATGGTAATACTATACTGGTTGGAGAAACACTTTTATGCATCATTCTAAGTGATATTATAGTTGTTGGTATTATAGTAACTCCACTTGTATTTATAACTAAAAATGTTACCATACTATTTGTTGCTACTTTAGAATTTTTATTTAATGTTTGTAATGACTTCATGGCTTTTAGTCCAAATGGAGTTGCAGCATTACCAAGACCTGCCATATTAGCTATTATATTTGATGATATATATCCTAATGATTCATGATTTTCAGGTATTTCATTAAATATTTTTCTTAAAAGTGGTTGCATTAGATGGGATAATTTATCTAGTAATTTTGATTCTTTTGCAATATTCATTATACCAAGCCATAACGCAATTACAGGAAAAATTTTTATAATCATATCTAAGGCATCTGTTGATGAGTTTAAAATTTCTTTATTTAATAGTTCTATATCACCATTTATTATACAAGTAATTATTCCAACTATAATAAAAAATACCCATATTTTATTTACCATAAATTACCTATTATTTTTTTAAACCAATTTTTTTCTTTTTTTTCTTCCTTTAATTTTACATATATATTTTCTTCATGTATTTTTTTATCCCCTAAATATATTATAGCTTTACCAACATTCATATTATTCTTGATACTTCTTTTTTTCTTTAATTCTATTTTTATTAAAATATTTTGTTCTTCACCAGGTTCAATTACATAACAATAATCTTTTTTGATATATAATTTATTTTCTTTATAATATGTGTCATTTTTTACTTTAAAATTATTTTTATCTAATATTTTGTAACTTTTATATTTATTAAATCCATATTCAAATAAATTTTTATGATCATTCCAATCATTTCCATCATTTAAAGTTACAACAACTAAATCCATATTATTTTTGCTTGCAGTTGTTACTAAAGTCCTTTTTGCTATTTTAGTATATCCTGTTTTTCCTCCAGTTGTATATTTATATAAATTTAATAATTTATTTTTGTTATACCAAATATAGGTATTTTTATTGGTTTTTAATGTGTATTTTTTTGTTTTTGTTATTTTTTGAAATTCCGTATTTTTGGATGCATAACTCATTAAAAGAGCCATATCATATGCTGTTGAATAATTTCCCTTTTCTTCATCTAAACCACTTGGATTATTAAATTCTGTATTAATCATTTTTAATTCTATAGCTTTTTTATTCATTAATTTTACAAATTCTTCTGTATCTTTACTAACATAATTTGCAATTGCAAGTGCTGCATCATTACCACTTCTTAACATAAGACCATAAACTAAATCTCTTAATGTTAATTCTTCACCCTTTTTTATATATATTCCAGAACCGTATGCCTTATCAATTGAATCATCAATTATAACCTTTTTATCTAATTTTCCAGATTCTATTGCAAGAATTGCTGTCATTATTTTTGATATACTTGCAACTGACCTTCTATTATGAATATTATTACTATATAAAACTCTGTTACTATTTACATCCATTAAAATAGAACTTGTTGCACTTGTCTTAATTGCTTTTGTATTTATTGGAATAACTAGTATTATACCGACAATTAAAATAATTATTTTTTTCACATTATCACCTATATAATACTATGTAAAACATTTTGTTTTATAACAAAAAAAGCTTTTTCAAGCTTTACATTAATTATTATTTTTATATTTAAACAATACTGATGGTCGATGCCCTCCGCCTGTTTTCATTTTATCAGTTTTTTCCGTTTTTTTTGCTATTATTCTTCTAAATGCTGGATCTAATAATTTTTTGCCTAATATAGCTTCATATACCTGTTGTAATTCACCTAATGTAAAATATTCTGGCATCATATTAAATACAATGTCCGTATATTCTATCTTGTTTTTTAATCTTGAAATACCAGATGTTATTACTAAGGCATGATCAAATGCTAATTTATCATTTTCTAATACTTCATATTTATATCTATCTATTGTTTTTTCTTCTTTTATTTTTTTTACTTTTAATTTAATTGTTTCATTTCCATTATCTAGTGTTATATTTATTATTTCTTTATCTTCTAATACAAATACATTAAACCATGAAGCATTTTTAGAAATATGATTTTGCAATCTATTTTTATCAATTAAGGCCATATATGATGTTGAGACAACTCTCATTCTTGGATCTCTATTTGGACTACCATATGTATAGAGTTGTTCTAGATATATGTCTTTAATATTTGCTTCTTCTTCTAATATTCTTGTTGCAGCATCTTCTATATCTTCATCTATTTTTATAAATCCACCTGGTAAGCACCATTTATCTTTAAAGGGATATGTATCTCTTTTAACAAGTAAAATACTAAAATATTTTTTACTTAATTTTCTATAATTTTTTTCTATTTCATCAGATACACTAAATATTAAAATATCTGTTGTAAGTGATAATTTATCAAATTGATTAGGGTCATAATCACGTAAAAATTCTTCTTCTGATTTATATTCCATTATTTTCCACCTCTTTTATTTTTAAATATATTTCTTCAAAATTATTGACCATTTCTAAATCGTCAAATGTTCTTGTTTCATATTTTGTTTTTTTAACTTCATACAATTACTTGCTCTATCGTCAAACATTATATCTATCTTTAAATCTTTGCATTCCTTACTTTTATCATTTGTATTAGTTAATATTAATTCTGTATAATTTATTTTATTTTTCTTTAAATTTTCTTTTGTTGTTTTTAATGGATTTTTATAGTATGGATAAGCTCTATTAGATATCAAATATACCTGTTTTCCTTCTTCTAATAATTTATCTATGTATTCTTTTGACATGTCTACTTTTTTTAATTTTGTTGCGATTTTTTCAATTTTATTAATTAAAAATTCTTCTATTTCTTCTTTAGTCCAATCAAACATACCTGAAAATATATATGGAGCATTTTCATTAATTATACCTTTGTTTCTTTTATGTTTATCTTCTTTTATCATTTCTTCTAATATTAAACCATCTGTATTTAATATTACATTATCTATATCTAATCCTATTCTCATAATTACCTCTTTTTCACAAATTGATTATAACATAAAATTTGCCAAAATAAAACATTTATTATAGAATACTCACTACTGATTAAAGGGGGATTTTGTGGTTACAAAGATGGAGAGTTTAGTAAATGAATGTCTAATTCAACATGAAGATGGAGAAAACTTTTTTTGATGCTATTGATGAAAGATTAAGAAATGATAATTTATTAATTACAATGATGCTTGGTAAAGTTTTAGAAAATGAGGCTTTTGACTATATAATTGTTAGTGGTAATTTGGGTAGAGTATTTAAAGATTTTTGCTTAAAACATATTGGATATAATTTTAGCAATAATATTATTGTTGTAAGTGGCGATCTTAGAAAAGATCAAGAAATAGAACCATTTAACGAACTTTATGATATAAATAATAAAAATTTAATTTTTATTGATGATAGTTATTATTTAGGAAGAACAAGAAATAAAATTAAAGATTATATTACAAATAATGGTGGTAATTTAATTAGTTCATATGTTTTTTATGATGGTAGTAAAGAAAAAAATGATTCTGTTCATAGTTTTTATAGATATTATGATCATTATAAAGATGCTTAAAAACTGTAAAAAAGTGATTATTTATCACTTTTTTATTTCATATAAATTGTTTTTTTCTATGTATTTTAATACATTTTTTTCTATATCATTATATATTTCTCTTGTTTTTTTATTTTGTAGATTTTTTCTAATATTAGTTGATGATATATTATTTAATTTTATGTTAGTAACTATTATATTTTTACTATTAATATTATTTAATATATTATTTATATCAATATCATTTCTTTTAATAACTAATATTTTAAAATTATTTAAAATATATTCATAATTTTTCCATGTTGTTATTTCTTTTAAATTATCTAAACCACATATAAAATATATTTCATCATTTTTGTATATTCTTTTAAAATAATTTAATGTTTGATAAGTGTATGTTAAAGTATTTTTAATTTCATAATTAGATAATTCTAAATTTTTATATCCTTCTATCATTATTTTAAGCATATTATATCTATCCATAGCATCTATTAAATCTTTTTTATTATATTTATTGCCAGTTGGAACATATATAACTTTATCTAAATATTTATTTTTTATGAGATTAAGTGCTATATTTTTATGCATTTTATGTGGTGGATTAAATGAACCTCCAAATATACCTATTTTCATATTACTTTTTTCTTTCTATTTTTTTTAATACTTCTTTTGTATCATCAAATATTGTTTTTAAAGATTCTTTATTATGTAATTTATTTATTATATTAGCTAATCTTTTAGAACAATCTGTATCTTCATACCATGGTTCTTTTTTTATTGTTTCTGAAACATATGATAAATTTGTTGAGTATAACTTATCAAATAATCCTTCTTTATATGCTTTTATAAATCTATCTGACCCTTCTGTTAATAGGGCAAATGTCGATACTAAATATACTTTATTTGCACCATTTTCTTTTAAATATTTTGATACTTCTATCATAGATGTACCACTAGCTATCATGTCATCTACAACGATTATATCTTTTCCTTTAACATTTGCACCTAAATATACATGTTCAACAATTGGATTTTTTCCATTTACAACTTTACTTAAATCTCTTCTTTTATAAAATACACCAACATCACTATCTAATATTTCAGCATAATACCTTGCTCTTTCCATAGCTCCCATATCTGGGCTTACAACTAAAATATTATCTATATTTTCTTTTTCTACTAATCTATTTAATATATCATGGGCCACATAAAAGTTTTCAAATGGAAGATTCGGTATAGCATTTGATACATTTGGATCATGTGCATCAAATGTAACAATATGATTTACTCCAAGTCTTTCTAATTCTTGTAATGCAATAGCACAATCTAATGATTCTCTTCCTTTTTTTTTATGTTGTCTTGACTCATATAAAAGTGGCATTACAAGTGTTATTTTAGATGCATAACCTGATAAGGCAGATATTACTCTTTTTATATCTTGAAAATGTTCATCTGGTGCCATATGATGTGTTAATCCGTGCATATTATATGTTACATTATAATTACCAACATCACTTAATATATATATATCTTTATCTCTAACTGTTCCATTTATTTTTATTTTTCCTTCACCATTACTAAATCTATCTCTTGTAATAGGTATAATATATGATTTATTTGTTTTATTTATTTTTTTTAAATATTCATCTGTTTTTTTACCAAATTCTTCTATATTATCAAGTACTATTAATTTTAAATCTTCCATTTTATCCCTACTTTCTTTTATAAGTTGGTATATTAAATTTATGCATATTATTTTTATGTAATTTTTCTATTTTTTCTTTTACCTCTTTTGTTACATTTTTTCCTTCATTTTCTATAACATCGGCTATTTCTTTATTTTTAACCCCAAGTTTTTCTTCATCTGTTTTTCCACTAATTCCATCATCTGGTGCTTTATATAATATATTTTTAGGTATTTTAATTACTTCGCCTACTTTTATTACTTGATCTACTGTAAGATCTGATAATACTTGAATATCACATACATTATCTCCACCTTTAGTGAAATAGCCAACATATGTTTCACATTTATTACTAGTTCCAGGGACAATGTAAACGCCTTTATTTTTTTTGCTTAAATAGGCTGCATAATAATATAAAGTTGTCATTCTAAGTCTTGGTTTTATATTTATATTGGCATCTATTAATTCTTCATCACTTGGGTTATTTATTTTTTTAAATTGTTTTTCATAATTATTATATATATTTGTTAAATCAAATTCTTTTAATTCAAAATTGAAGTGATTAGCTAATTGTTTAGCATTATTTTTATCCTCTTCACTAGAATTACATGGAAGCCATAATCCAACAACATTTTCACTTTTTAATGCTTTTGTAAAAAGTCCTGCTACAACAGCTGAATCTTTTCCTCCACTTATACCTATTACGGCTCCTTTTAAATTATTTTTTTTATAATAATTTCTTATATATTTTATTATTTCCTTTGCTTGTTTATTTGCATCAAACATATTATTGCCTCCTTATTTTTTTTAATTTTTTTTTACCTTTTTCTATTATAAATGCTGAATTTAATCCTTTTATATAATTTTTTTCTACTAATTCTTCTAATTCTTCTAATGTTACTAATATATATTTTATAAATTCTCCTTCATCTAAATTTTGTTGGTTTACTCTTTTACAGTTATAAGCTATATAATAATAATTAATAGCTTCTGAACATCCTTGATCTTGATAATATGATCCTAAAAGTTCTAGTTGATCTGATGTGTAACCTGTTTCCTCTTCTAATTCTCTTATTGCTGCCATATATGGATATTCTTTATTTTCTATATATCCAGCTGGCAAGCCTATATCTACTGTTTTTTTTGTGAATACTCTTGGTTCTATTGCAAGTATTATCTTATCATCTTCTGTTATTGGTAAAATAATTGCTGCACTACCTGATTTATTATTTTTTAATATTTTTTCTCTTTTTATAATATGACCATTATTTAATTTACAATTGTAGTTTTCTATTGATAAAAAACTGCTTTTAATTGATGAAGTTTTTTTCATATCAATTGTTTTTAATTCATCATAGTATTTTTCTATTTCTTTTATTTTATCCATTATTTTGTTTTCACTTTCTTCTTTGCTTCTATAATCATATTATTTTTAAAATTAACATAGTCTTCTGTTCCATCAACATAATACTCATGTGGCATTTTAGTTCTTTTAATCTCTGGATAAATTGTACTCATTTGTTCATCGCAATATTTTTGTTTTTCTTTTATATCTGGATCATTATAAACTAATTTACCATTTTTAAATATTGGTTTTTGAAGTTCTACTAATTCAAAATTATTAATTGTACTTCTTTTTAAATAATCTGTCGTACTTACAATTATTAAATCTTTAGGTTCTATTTTTTCATTTTTTCTTGTCATAATATCTGCTATAGCATATCCTGTTTTTTTATCATAAGCTCTATATAATTTTTTATAGTCAGGATTTACTATTTTAATAGTATCATTACTTAATTTAATTTTTGGAATAAACTCATTGTTTTCTTTTAGTGCTACTTCTTTATAAACACACCCCATTCTTCCTTCTGGTTTTGAAATGTTATCTCCTACTCCTAAACTGTCAAATTTTGCACCTTGATTTACTAATGATTCAATTGTTTCTGCTGTTAAGCCATTGCTTAAACATATTTTGGCATTTTTAAATCCTGCCTCATCTAACATTTTTCTTGCTTCTTTTGAAAGATAAGCTAAATCTCCTGAATCTATACGTATTCCTATATTATCAATATTCATATTGCTTTCTTTCATATAATTAAATACTTTTATTGCATTTGGTATTCCACTTTTTAATGTATCAATAGTATCAACTAATAAAATACAATTATCAGGGTATACTTTAGCATAGCTTAAGAAGGCATCATATTCTGTTGGATATGATTCTATCCAACTATGAGCTTGTGTTCCCATTGCTTTCATATTTAACATATCTGCCGCAATTACATTACTTGTTCCAACACATCCAGCCATAATCCCATAAATTGATGCATCTATTGCTGCTTCTAATCCATCAGCTCTTCTTGCTCCAAATTCCATAATTCCAACATTTTTAGGTGTTGCTTCTACAATTCTTCTTGCACCTGTTGCATGTTCCATTGCTCCATTAATAATTGATAAAAGTGCTGTTTCTACTATTTGAGCTTCAATAAGTGGTGCTTTTACTGTTAGAATAGGTTCATTTGGAAATACTGGTGTTCCATCTACAATTGCATATATATCTCCTGTAAATTTGAAATTTCTTAAATATTCTATAAATTCTTTAGGATAGTTTTTTCTTCTAAAATAATCTAAATCCTTTTCTTCAAATTTTAGTTTCTTAATATACTCTATTACTTTATCAATACCTGCCATTATTGCATATCCACCACCATTTGGTATTTTTCTAAAAAAGATATCAAATACAGCTTCATTCTTTTCTTTATTGTTAATTAAATATCCATTAGCCATTGTATACTCATATTCATCCGTCATTAAAGTATAGTTACGTGCTAATCTTTTATATCCATTATATATTTTCATATTATCTCTCCTATCTTATTTTTTTTGATTTTATTTTTGCACCTTGTTGATTCATTAATAATAGTGCTGCTTCTTTATACTTATTTCTATCATGAAATGGTGCATCATATGTTTCTATCGCATCCTCATGAACATTTACTATAATATCTCTATTATTTTCATCAAAATAATTCATCATTGGAATTACTCCATTTGCAATACAAATGTCTGTACAACATCCAATTACATCAACTCTTTTTAAATTTTTTAATTGTTCTAACATTTGAATAAATCCTTTTGCAAACATAAATGAAGTTGAATTTTTTTCAAACGAAATCGAGTCTTTTTGATATGGTTTTAATTCATCTATTAAATTTTCTTCACCACTTCCTTTAATGCAATGAAGTGCTCCATTAAATCTTTTGTGTTCTACCGATTTTTCTGTATGAACATCTCTAATAAATACAACTAAATCATTTCTTTGTTTAGCTTCTTTTATTAACTCGATTTGTCTTGGAACTACATCTATAATTTTTTTATCATGTAATGCACCTTCCTTTACAAATCCATTTATCATATCTACTACGATAAGAATTCCTTCATAATATTTTAAATTTTTTATATTTTGTTTTGATTTTATGTTTATTCTTAGTCCTTCAAATTGTTCTAACTCATTTACATTATAATTAATATCCATTTCATCTAAATTCATTTCTTCTAGTAATAATGTTTTTAGAATATTTTTTATGTCTTCTATATCTAATTCATTTTTAAATTTGTACGTATCTTTTATTTCCTCTACGATAATATTTATTTTAATTGATCTTTCTTTATTAAAATCTAAAGAACAATTTGTAAATGTATTAAATTTTACATCAACATCCATGTTTTGATATTTTTTATAATACGTTTTTATTAATTTAATTATTTGATCTTTTGTCATTTGTAATGTCATTTTTATCTCCTTCTTTCTTTTTAATATTTTGTTAATAACATAAAATATAATAAATTAATTTTTTACTTTTTGTTTTGATTTTACATTTACTGTTAGGCCTTCAAATTGCTCTGATCTATTTATATTGTATCTAATATTCATTTCATCAAAATCTATTTGTTCTAACAATAATGTTTTTAAGATTTTTTTTGTATCTTCCATATCTAATTTATAGTTAAATTCAAATACTTCATTTAATATTTCCTTTTTTGCTTCTACAATAATGTTTGTATTAATTAAACTCTGTCTATTAAAATCTCCATAGTAACTTGTGAATGTATCAAATTTTACATCAACATCCATTTTTTCATTTATTTTATAATAACCTTTAATTAATTTAATTGTTTGTTCCTTTGTCATTTCTAATATCATTTTATTTCCTTCTTTCTTTTTAATATTTTGTTAATAACATAAGATAAATATTTGACAAGTTTTTCGCTTGTTATTAACATTTTATTAAAAACATTTTGTTTTGTCAACACTTTTTTTAAAATTTTTTTGTTTTTTAAAAAAAAAGCTTTTTCAAGCTTTATATTTTATTGTTTTTATAATGTAATATTTTTACTATTAAGATTATTAAAGATATTACTAAAATATATAATATTATAAACATAATTAGTGTATCTTTTTCATTTACTTCTTTTTTTTCAGTTTTTTGTATACATTCTACATCAAAATTTATTTTTTTACTTTTATAATTGTCTTTTGTTATATACCAAGTATATTTATTTATATTTTTATTATCTGAATTTTCATTTTCTACATTACATTTTGTATTTAAATTAACAGTTACGTTTTCTAAAATTTTATATTCATCAAAACATTTGAACTCACTTATTGTCTCAAAATGTATTTTATCATTTGTTTTACTATAACTTACATCATAACATTTGTTTAAAATATCAGAATTTATATAATCATTTTGATTATGATTATAGCTTAAACTGAGTCCTAAAACTTTATAATTACTTATATTTGTTTTCGTATAGTATTTTATATTATTAAGTTTAATTGGTTCATATGGATTTAATTCACTATTTTTGTATACAGGTGTTGGCCACTTTAAATTTGTATCTAAATAATCTTGTGGAGTAAGATTATATAATAATGAATTTTTTTCATTAAATTTTTCTATGTTTAATTCTTTTATATTTATTGTTTCTTTTAAGTTATTATTATTTATATCAATATTGTATTCAGCCTCACAACCACTTAATAATAAAATAAATGATAAAAATACTATTATTTTTAATTTACTAGATATATGTAACATTTAAAATCATATCCCCATCTACTTTTTAATTCAGATATTTTTATATTATTTGTTCTTTTAAAACATCCACTACCATTTTTTTCACAATTATATTTTCTATCCTTGCTATTTGTTTTAGCATTATAATACATACCTGTTTCATTTAAATATTCATTAGCAAATTCTATTTTATAATATCCTAGGCCTATATATGCTTCAGTTATATCAACCATATCATCATGAACATTTTCTATAATTGCTAGATGTTTACCATAACTTATAATAGATCCAATATGTGGTTCTTCATAATTATATGACTTATTAAAATTACTTACATTACAATAATTTTCAGAGTCTTTTAAATATGGAAAGTTTTTTTCTATATTTTTTGATTTTAATATTTCATTAGCTCTAGATGTTGCATACCAAGTTGAATCTCCTTCTTTAGTTATTTTGTTTACCACGTCATTTATATAATAAAATTTATTATTTCTAAGTGGTCTTGTTTTTCTTGTTATAAAATTATTTTCTATTTCAAGTCCATCTACATTTGGCTTAATTATAGTACTTATTTTAACTCCATCTGCATAAAAATATTTTAATATTTTTTTGTAATCATAACCTTGCATAGATAAATATTTTGAGCCATATTGACTTAATCCTTTTCCATGACCTCCAGATAAGTCATTACGCCAACTTGCTGGAACTTTAATTTTTTGTTTTTTAGGATTTTTATCACCTACTTTTAAGTAAGTACTATAACAATACTTATAATCACAATAAAATCCAGTTCCCATATAAAATGAATCATATTCAGATTTTACTAAATTTCCGTTTAAAGTTAATACTTCTCCATTGGTTTTAGATACAGCATCTTTTATTTTTTTAGATACAATTTTAGGATTATCCATTACTTGGTTTGCTTCACTATTTACAATTGAATATTTACAATTTTTAGTTACATATAATGCATATGTTCTTGCTAGAACCGACATAGCTTTAAATGTTTCTTCATCATCTAATACGTGTGCTTCACCGGATACAACACCAACAACATAATCCTCTAAATTGTATCTACCATTTAAAGTACCATCTTCATTTATAACTGTTATTTTTTTACAACTATATCCACTTATATATCCATAATTTTCTAAAATTTTTTGATTATTATTTGTTGTTAATTTTTCTGTTTTAATAATTGTTTTTGATATTTCGTTTTTTGATAGTGTAAATGGTATTATCATGATAAAAAGAATTAATATTACTATAAATAAAGATTTTTTCATATAACCACCTACTATCTTTATTAATTATACTATAAATTTTCAATAAAAAAAAGATTTTAAAATCTTTTAATATACATATGTTCCATGAATTTTGCTCTCATCAGTATCACTTAATGTATCTAGCATCCATTCATCATTAACTTTTGTTAGAGTTAAATTAAGAGTATATTTTACTTTATCTTTTGCTTCTTTAAGTTTTTCTAATCTATAATTAGTAAATAAAGTTACATCATATACTCCTTCACTATTATTAAATTCATTAGGATTTTGTGATAAGTAAGTATCAGCATCTGTCATTATTTTTGAATAATCTGTTACTTCTATTTCAACTGTAACAGTTGCATTATCACCATCTATTACTTCATCCTTTACTTCATATGTTAATTCCTTATAATGTTTTTTCATAAGTTCTTTATATTCTTTTTTTTGTTCTTCTGTAAATTCTGTTTTTTTATCAACTACTTCATCTAGTTGTTTTATAACACTACTATCTAATGTTTGATAATTTTTAAAGAAGTTTTCTACAGTTTTAGTTGGTGTTTTTTTCACTAAATTAGTATTACCACATGAACATCCTGTTACTAAAATTAATCCTAACATAAATACTATTACCTTTTTCATATGACCTCCTTGTTATTATTATTATCATTACCCTAATTTTTATACATTATTTGTATACTTCTATCAATTTTAAAAAATTATATATTTTTTTATTTACATCTAAATTATTAATATTATTTAGCATTTTATGAAGTATTTTTTCTTTGTTTTCTTCCTTTTTATCAAAGCATTCATAATAAAGATATTTTAATTTTTCTTCATCATTTTTTATTTTATTTATTCCTTTTTTTATAAATTTTTCTGTTTCTCTTTGCTTTCTTGTTTTTAATTCATTATTAATACCTTTATTTATTATTTTGTAATTTATATTCATAAAGTCCAAATTATTTACATCTTCTAATATATCTAATTCTTCATCTATTAAAAGACTGGATTTTTTTATTTTTTTACCCTCTATTTGTAATCCAATTACATAATTTCCATCACTTAATAGTGTCATATATTCTATTTTTTTTGATATTTTTGGTGTAAATATTTCTGCTTTATCTTTTATTTGATTTAATGTTTCCTCATCAAATTTAACATTATTATTTTTAATATTAACTAAATCTTTTTCTTTTATTTTTATTAATGGAATTTTTCTAATATGTATTATATTATCATTTTTATTCCAATCATAAAAATCATATAATTCATCCTTAAAGTTTAATAATATATCATATATGTAGATCATAATCCTCTCCCTTATCTAAATTTATTGAAATAAATATTAATATTAACCCTAATGGTGCATATAAACATTCAATTCTTCTAATTATAAAATTAACATAATATAAAAAATTATACCCAATTGTTAATAAATTTAAATAACTTATAATATATAATAATCCTATTATGGTTAAACCAAATCCTACCAAAAAAAGAAATATTTTTTGATACATTTTATCACCTATTTAATATTATTTATTATTTTTTTATTTATTAAAATTTTTTTTTAGTGTATAATGTATTAAGGTGATTATATGATAGATTTAATTAAATTTATATTTTTAGGATTTATACAAGGTATAACTGAACCAATTCCTGTATCTTCAAGTGGGCATCTTCTTATATTTCAAAAGTTAATTGGAAGTTCTGATAGTGTTGATTATAGTATTTTAGCAACTATTACTAATTTTGGAAGCTTTTTAGCTATTTGTTTAATTTTTAAAGATGAAATTGTTAGTTTATTTAAAGGTTTCTTTGGATATTTAAAAACTAAAGATAAGAAATATTATACAAATTATAAATATTCTTGGTATATTGTTTTAGCTACAATACCTGCCGGTATTATGGGACTTGTGGTTACAAAATTAGGGTTATTTGATGCTTTAGAAGAAAATGTTAAATTTGTTGGAGCTACATTACTTGTAACCGCTTTATTCTTATTTTTAATTAAAGATTTTAAAGGTAAAAAAGAGAAAAAAGATATAACTATATTTGATGCCTTATTTGTTGGTTTATTTCAAGTAGTTGCACTACTTCCTGGTATTAGTAGAAGTGGTTCTACAATAGTTGGTGGAATGTTTAGAGATTTTAAAAGAGAAACAGCCTTTAACTTTTCATTTCTTTTATATATTCCAATTAGTGTTGCTACTACATTACTAGGTTTTAAAGATTTATTTGATACAAATTTATCAATAAATATGATTTGTTTATATTTAGTTAGTATGATTGTTGCATTTATATTTACTTATATTGGTACAAAATGGTTTAAAAATGTTGTTAAGGAAGGAAAGTTAATTTACTTTGTATATTATTGCTTAATAGTTGGATTACTTGTACTTATATTTTTATAGAAACTACTTATAGTAGTTTTTTTATAAAAAAAAAGATTCATTAAAATCTTTTTACATTTTCATCTTCATATGGTTCATCTAGTATTGCTTCTAAACTTCCTGAAACAACGTTTTGTATATTTTGTTGATTTTTTTGTTTTGCAATATTTTCTAATAAATTAAGTCTTTCATTGTTAAGTTGTTTTAAAACTAAATCATATAAACTTGTTAACTCTGTTTCTAATATAGTTGTTTTTGTCGTTAACTCTTGTCTAACAAATGATTCTATTTGATCTTTTGTTATATAATACATATTATTATTTTTATTTTTAAAAGCTATGTGTGAATTTACTCTTGTTACCATTTCTTTTAAAATATCTGGATTGCTTTTTATATTTTTATATTTTACTGGTGATGATAAATCTTCTTTTAATTTATCAGTATTTACAGTTAGTTCTTGTCCATTATTTTTCATTGATTCATTTATTTTTTGGTTTTCTATTACTATATATGAATGTATTTCATCATGGTAACTTTTAACTATTTTATCTACTGATGAAGAAATTTTTTCTTCTATTTCTTTTTCATTTAATTGAGCACAATTTTTTATATCATATGATTTTTCTACTATTTTTTTTGCTATATTTTTTATTATTTCATCTTTTATTCTTTCTGAACCATTAATTATAGCTTTTTTTTCTATTTCATCTAAATTTTCTAAGTATTGTTTTACTATTTTTCCTTCATCCATTTATATCCTCCAATCTACATTTGATTTAAAATTTCTTCTAATTTTTTACATTTTTCTATATCCATTTGTTCTACATCTTTTAATTTATATTCAATATTTAATTTTTTATATTTTTCTATTGCCATATTATGATATGGAAGTAATTCTATTTTTTTTATATTTTTTATTGTTTTAAGGTATTCTTTTAAACCTAATATATATTCTATATTATCATTTATTCCTGGTACTATAACTTGTCTAATCCAAACATTTTTATTTGATTCATTTAATATTTTTTTAAATTTATTAAATTCATCTATTTTATAATTGGTCATTTTTTCATATTCTAAGTTTCTATAATCTTTTATATCTAATATTACTAGATCTATATAATTTAAAATTTCTTCATAGTTTCCTATTCCAACACCAGCTGTATCAAGAGCTATATTTATATTTTCTTTTTTTAATAATTTGGATAACTCTATTATAAAATCTTTATGTAACAATGGTTCTCCTCCAGAAAATGTTACTCCACCATTTTTATTATAATATGGTTTAAATCTCAGTATTTTTTTATATAATTCTTCTACTGTAATATTATTTTCTTTTTTTAACCAAGTTTCTGGATTATGACAAAATAAACATCTTAATTTACAGCCATTAAAAAATATAACACTTCTAATTCCTGGCCCATCTTTAGTTGAAAATGATTCTACTGAATCTATACTTGCACTATAGTTTTTCATGGAATGTCCTACTAATTACTTCTTGTTGTTGTATTTTTGTTAATCTATTAAATCTTACAGCATAACCAGATACTCTTATTGTTAAAATAGGATATTTTTCTGGATTATTCATAGCATCTATAAGCATTTCTCTATTTAAAACATTAACATTTATATGATGTGCTTTTTGACTAAAATATCCATCTAATAAAGATACTAAGTTATCTTTTTGTTCATTTATTTCTTTTCCAAGTGCACTAGGAATGATTGAAAATGTATTTGATATTCCATCTCTACAGCATTTTACATAATCAAGTTTAGCAACAGAATTTAGTGATGCGATTGCTCCATTTAAATCCCTATTGTGCATTGGATTTGCTCCTGGTGCGAATGGCATTTTTTCTTTTCTTCCATCTGGTGTTGCTCCTGTTTTTTCTCCATATACAACATTTGATGTTATTGTTAGTACTGAAAGTGTTGGATATGCATTTCTTATTGGCTTATGCTTTGAAAGTTCACTATAAAATTTTTCTAGGACTTCTTTTGCTATATTATCTACTTTATCATCATCATTTCCATATTTTGGGAAATCACCTTCTATTATAAAATCAGTTGTTATTCCATCATTATCCCTTATTGGCTTTACTTTTGCATATTTTATTGCTGATAAAGAGTCAGCTACTACTGAAAGTCCTGCTACTCCATATGCCATTAATCTTTCTACATTTGTGTCATGTAGTGCCATTTGACCTGCTTCATATGCATATTTATCATGCATGAAATGTATTATATTCATAGTATCACTATATAATTTAGCAACATATTCTAGTACTTTAAAATATGATTTTTTTACCTTTTCATAATTAAGGATTTCATCATCTATTTTTTCTATATCTAGTACTTTTATTCTTTTTACTTCATCTATACCGCCATTTATAGAATATAAAAGTGCTTTTGCTAAATTACATCTTGCTCCAAAATATTGCATTTGTTTTCCTAAAGTCATTGCTGATACACAGCATGCAATTGCATAATCTGTTCCATGAATTGGTCTCATTAGCTCATCATTTTCATATTGAATTGCATCTGTTAAAATGCTCATTTTAGCACAATATTTTTTAAATGTATCTGGTAATTTATCACTCCATAATATGGTCATATTTGGCTCTGGAGCTGTATCTAAATTAGATAATGTATTTATAATTCTATAACTTGTTTTAGTAACTAGTGGCATATTATTTTCACCTATTCCACCTATAGAACATGTTACCCAAGTTGGATCCCCTGAAAACAAACTATCATATTCTGGCGTTCTTAAATGTCTTACTAATCTTAATTTTATTATAAATTGATCTATTAGTTCTTGTGCTTGTTCTTCTGTTAAAGTTTTATTATCTAAATCTCTTTTAATATATATATCTATAAATGAATCTACTCTTCCTAAGCTCATTGCTGCACCATTATTTTCTTTTACTGCAGCTAGATAACCAAAATATAACCACTGAATCGCTTCTTTTGCATCTTTAGCTGGTTTTGATATATCATAACCATATTTTAACGCCATTAACTTCATATCTTCTAAAGCTTTTATTTGTGATGCTACTTCTTCTCTAAGCCTAATATTATCTTCTGTCATTTCCACTATTTTGTCTTTATCTTTTTGTTTTTCTTTAATTAAATAATCTATTCCGTATAAAGCTACTCTTCTATAGTCTCCTATTATTCTTCCTCTTCCATATGCATCTGGAAGTCCTGTTAATAATCCTACTTTACGTGCTAAGCGCATTTCACTTGTATATGCATCAAAAACTCCGTCATTATGTGTTTTTCTAAACATACTAAAATATTTTTCAATATTTGGATTTAATTTATAATTATATGCATTAAGGGAATTATAAACCATTCTTATTCCACCAAATGGATTAATCATTCTTTTAAGAGGCTTATCTGTTTGCAATCCTACTATTACTTCATTTTCTTTATCTATATATCCTGGTTCAAAATTATTTATTCCTGACACATGGTCAACATCAATATCTAATACACCTTTTTTTAGTTCTTCTTTTAATAATTCTGTACATTTATTCCATACCTTTTTTGTTTTATCAGTTGGTTTGACTAAAAATGATTCATCATCCATATAATATGTATAATTTAAATCAATAAAATTTTTTACATTTATTTCATTGCACCATTTTCCTTCTTTAAAATTTATCCATTCTTCCATATTATCACCTATTATAATTATTTCATTTTAAAATATATGAGTCAATAATTTATATATTTTTTTACACTTCTTTACAAGTAAATTACAAAAAAAATAAACTATTTCTAGTTTATTTCTAAATTCATTGCGAATATTTGTTTTAAATTTTCTGATAATTCTTCATCTAATATTTTTTCAATTTTTTTACCTACTAATTCGCATATTTCTAATGTATCTATTTCCTCACCTAATAGTTTACCTACAAGTAAGAATGTTCTATTTGAATATGTTATGCTATCTGCAACAACATATTTTTCACCGTTTTTTAATTCCACTATTTTATTCTTTATATCCATATTATTTCCCCTTTTATCTTACCATTGATTCTGTTTGATTACTTTTTGTTGCTAACCATTCATCAAATTTTTCTGGTGGAAGCATAAATTTACAAACTTTATATTCTATTTTTTCTTTTAGTGTTTCTGGAACATAATCAATATTTACTATTTCATTTGGATCTTCAATATTTTGTGGTTGTTCTGTTCCATAAATTTCATTTGAAATATTTTCATCTTCTCTTACGTTAGTGTCTTCTTTTTTATCTTCTTTTGTAAATTTTTCTTTTATTCTTTCAAAAAATCCGACTTTTTCATCATTTTTTTGTGGTTCTGGTTGTGGCATTTCTATGGTTCCATTATTTACATATCCTAAGTTACTTGCATTTTGATATGACATGTAACTATGATTTGGGTCAATTCTTGATTCATCTTTAAATAAAGGTGCTTCTTTAGCTAGTGCTTCTAAACGTTCACTATATGATTTTGGCTCTTCTACTGTTGGTTCTTCTACTGTTGGTTCTTCTACTGTTGGTTCTTCTACTGTTGGTTCTTCTACTGTTGGTTCTTCTACTGTTGGTTCTTCCACTGTTGGTTCTTCTACTGTTGGTTCTTCTACTGTTGGTTCTTCTACTGTTGGTTCTTCTACTGTTGGCTCTTCTACTGTTGGCTCTTCCACTGTTGGTTCTTCCACTGTTGGTTCTTCTACTGTTGGTTCTTCCACTGTTGGTTCTTCCACTGTTGGTTCTTCTACTGTTGGTTCTTCTACTGTTGGCTCTTCCACTGTTGGTTCTTCCACTGTTGGCTCTTCTTTTGTTGGCTCGTCTACTGTTGGCTCTTCCACTGTTGGCTCTTCTTTTGTTGGTTCTTCTACTGTTGGCTCTTCTTTTGTTGGTTCTTCTTTTGTTGGCTCTTTTATTTCTTTTGCTTCTTCTTCTAATTGTTGTTTTAATTCTGTTACAATATCTTTTGAAACTGTACCTTGATACTCATCTGATTTTGCAATCATTTCTATAACTTTATCATAATGAGGACTTAATGTTACTAATTTTTCTATTGCTTGTTGTAATTTTTCATTTTCATTTTTAATATTATTATTTATTTCTAATAATTGACCACGATCACTAATATCTATTTGGTTCAACTTTTCATTGTAATAATTAATATTTTCTCTTATTTTTGTAATTTCATTTTCTAATTTTTGTTTTTCAGATAAACAATATTTACAAATATTTTCTAACATTGAAGCATATTTTTCATGTTCTTTTTTTGCTTGACCTTCTTTATTAACCACTACTAATTCTTCATATTTTGCTTTTGTTTCATTATAGCCTCTTTTTGCTTCCTTTTTATTATCTTTTGTTTCTTGATATTCTTTCTTTAAATCGTTTAATTGTTTTTCTAAGCTTGCTTTTTCTTCAAAATCTCTTTTTGATATTCTACCATTTAATCTTTGTTGTTTTTGATTTAAAACATCTATTTTCTCTTCTGTACCCTTAATTAATAAAGCAATTTCTGGCATTTTTCTATTATATTCATTATATAGTTTTACATACGTATTTGTATCTTCTTTATATTGTTTTAAATCTTCTTTATTTTCTTCATCAATATCAAAATAGTAAACCAATTCATCTAAAAGAACCTGTATATTGTCTAAATTAAATTCTCCATTTTCATTTAACATTTCTTCTATTTCCATCATAAAAATATTCCTCCTATTATCATTTTATCATATTTTTCTTATTTTCCAAGCTTTTTGTTGTTTTTTAAGGTATTTTTGTGTAAATATTTGTAAAATATATATATTTTTAATCTAATTTTAAAGCTTTTCTAGAAATTTTTTTTCATTCCATACTTCTATTTCAAGGTTAATTGCTTTATCATATTTACTTCCAGGATTCTCTCCTACTATTACATAATTTGTTTTTTTAGTAACACTGCTTGTAACTTTTCCACCTCTGTTTTCTATTTCTAATGTTGCCTCATCACGTGTTAATTTTTCTAGTGTTCCAGTTAAAACAAATGTCTTATTATAAAATGCTTCATCTATATTTTCAGTTTTTAAATAAGTCATATTTAATCCTAATTTCTTTAAATCATTTATTAATTTTATGTTTTCTTCTTTTTTAAAAAAGTCATAAACTGATTTAGCAATAATATCACCTATATCTGGAATTTCAATTAAATCTTCATATTCTGCATTCATTAATTCATCTATTGTTTTATAATTACTTGCAAGAATTTTTGCAGTTTTCTTACCAATATATCTTATACCTAATGCAAATAACAATTTTTCTAATGAGTTTTCTTTACTTTTTTCTATGTTTTCTAATAAATTAGTAATACTTTTTTCACCAAATCCTTCTAATTCTTTTAGATCTTCTTTATATTGGTATAATTTATAATAATCTGGTATTCTCTTTAAATATCCCATATTATAAAAGTCTTCTACTATATTTTCGCCAAATCCTTCTATGTTCATTGTATCTCTGCTAGAAAAATGAATTAGTCCTTCTATATTTCTAGCATCGCAATTATTATTTAGGCAAAAATAATTTGATTCATTTTCTTTCCTTTTTAATTCAGAACCACAAATTGGACATTTAGAAATCATTTTAAAAGGTATTTCATTACCTGTTCTTCTATTTTTCTCGACTCTTACTACTTCTGGTATTACATCCCCTGCTTTATGTAATACAATAGTATCATTTATCATTATATCCTTATCTTTAATATAATCTTCATTATGAAGCGTTACGCTTCTTATAACAGATCCAGCAAGATGAACAGGATCTAAATCAGCTCTTGGAGTAATTTTACCAGTTCTACCTACACAAAACTCAATATCTTTTATTTTAGTTAAAACTTCTACTGCTGGAAATTTATACGCAATTGCCCATTTTGGTGTTCTTGATGTGAAACCCAATTTTTTTTGTTGGTTAAAATCATTAACTTTTATTACTATTCCATCTATTTCATATGGTAGCGAATCTCTTTTTTCAGTCCATTCTTCTATATACTTTATAACTTCATTTATATTACTTGCTAATTCAATATTAGGATTAACTATAAAACCTAATTTTTTCATAAATTCTAATGATTCATATTGATCTTTTATTTTAAATGCATCAGGTTTTGGTAAATGGTATATAAATGTTGATAAATTTCTTTTAGCAGCAATACTTGAATCAAGTTGTCTTACTGAACCAGCTGCTGCATTTCTTGGATTAGCAAAAACTTGCTCATTATTTTTTTTCCTTATTTCATTTAAATTATTAAATGATTTTTTAGGCATATAAATTTCTCCACGAACTTCTATATTTTCTTTTAAATCTATTGTCAAAGGAATTGATTTTATTGTTTCTACGTTATGTGTAATATCTTCTCCGATAACTCCATTTCCTCTTGTTGCTCCTCTTTTTAGTTTCCCGTTTTCATATAGTAATGAAACAGATAATCCATCTATTTTTAATTCACAAACATAACTTGGATTTTCTATTGTTTTTTTTATTCTTTTATCAAATTCAACTACTTCATCTATACTAAAAATATCAGAAAGTGACATCATTGGAACTTCGTGTGTTACTTTCTTAAATTCATCTATTATTTTTCCTCCTACTCTTTTTGTTGGTGAATCATCTCTTATTAAATTTGGATATTTACTTTCTAATGTTTCAAGTTCATGATAATAATCATCATATTCTTGATCAGTTATTGTTGGTGAATCATTTGTGTAATATTCTATACTTGCTTTATTTATTATTTTTATTAGTTCATCTATTCTTTTTTCTATCATTTTATTCTCCTTTAATTGTTTTTATATAAATTGCCATTTCAAATTCATTCTTATATATCATGCATAAACTTTTTATTTTTACATAATCTTTTTTTATTAATAATGTATATAAATATTTTATCATTTTTTCTTCATTAAATAATAGTTTAATTTTTTCTTTATTCAAATTATTTAAATTTTTTTCTATTTTAGTTTTAGCAAATTTTTTTAATATCATATTATTATACTTTTTTATATTATATATACATGAATCATCTATTTTATAAACATAACCTAATTGTTCTATTATTTTATTAATGTTTATTTCTTTATATTTTTTTTGTAATACATAATTATCTTTTATTATTAAATTGATATTATCAATATAAACTTTTTTATATTTTTTTTCATTTTTTATTAAATTATTCTTTTTAAAAGTATACATATCGCCATCAAGTTTTTTATATTTTTTCATTGTATCATTATATCCAAGGCGTATTCCTCTTCTGGAACTATTCTTTTCAAATTTTAAAAATGAATCAATTTTATTTTTAGGTGTAATATAAGTTACATCCACATTATATTTTAAATTTCTTTTTATTCCTATTTCATCTAAGTCAACAGCAATTATTTCATCAGCACCCATTTCTACTGCTAGATTAATTGGCATATTATCAGAAAAACCTCCATCTATATAATACTCATTATCTATTTTCTTTAACTTAAATGCAGGAAAACATGAAGCTGATGCTACTAAATAATCTTTTAAATTATTTTTATTTAATTCCTTTTTTGTCATTTTTATAGTTTTCATACTTGGTACTTTTACTGTTATAAGTCCAAAATTTATATCAGATTTAAAAAATTTATTAACATTTATATATTTATTTATTGTATTTTCTAAATGTGATATATCAACTCCACCACTTAGTATTCCCTCTTTATATAATTTATATATATCATCTTTATTATAATCTTTTTTTACTTCAAATATATCATCATAGTCTAAGTTATACCATAAAAAAAGAGCTTTTAAAAAATCTTTTTGTACCATTAAGGCTCCATTTAATGCACCAACACTCGTACCTGTAACAATATCATAATTTATATTTAATTTTCTTAAGGCTTTCCATACACCGATTTCATAAGATCCTTTGGATCCGCCTCCTGAAAGTACAATGGCTCTCATATAATCACCCTATATATATTATACATTATTTATTTAATTTTTTGTATTTTTATTTATTAATTTAAATAATTATAATTTATATAACTTAATTAATTTATAGGTTTTTTATTCACACCCTTTTGTCATTTTTGAATATGTTATATTGAATATAAAAGAAGGGGTGGATTATATGTGTAATGAAAATAATGATTGTAAATGCATAGCTGAAATATTAACAGTAATAAATATACTACAACATAATGCAAGTTGCTGTGGTGACACATGTCTTGACACTTGTGATAAAGGATTTTTAGGAAATTCAACAACATGTTTAAGTTGTAACACAAGGCCAATTATGTTATATACATGTTCTGGTAATGGTGTTGCTTGGAGTATGCCTATAAGTAAAATTCCTAACGAAACTACTACATCAAATGTATTTAGAGTAGAAAAAATTGATGGTAATTGTGCTACTTTTAGAGTTTTAGCACCTAATACTGATCAAACTGAGGTTGATACTATACCTTATGTAGCTACAAATTCTTTCTTCACAATGAATTTACAATGTGTATGTGCACTTAGATGTTTAAATGATACTTGTGTTGAATGCATATAAATAAAAAAGCTTCAATTTTTGAAGTTTTTTTATTCATCAAATTTTATATCTTTTATACTTTCAATATTTATAAGTTCATTTTCCATAGTAATTAAATTATTTCCATTTTTTCCTATTATTCTTTTTCTTAAAATTGCATCATTTGTTGTTATTAAAACATCTGCTTTATATACATATCTTGGAGATGAAAATATTTCATTTATTTTTTCATTTATATTTTTTTCTATTTTAAATTTATTTTCCTTTTTTTCTATTTTTTCTTCATTTTTAGAAATACAATATACTTCATTGTTTTCTATTTTTTTATCTATTTTATTTGCAAATACTTTTGGTAATTCCCTCATTATACCACCTCAATTAATTATATATATTTTTTTTATTTTTATTACTTTAATTATAATTTTTTACTATTTTAAAACTAATTAAAAATGTAAATATACCAATTATTATATCTTTTATATTTTGACAACTTTTAATTACATCTATAAATAAAATAAATATTGATGATATTGAAAATGCTGTTATTATTGGATATATTATTTTTCCTTTTTTATTTAAAAGATAACACATTAATTTTGTAATTAATATTATACCTACTAATAATCCTAATATAAATAAAATTATTATTTTTAAATTTTTTAATATATTATTTATATCCGTTAATGATGAAAAAATTGATAAAAAAAACTCATAACATCCCATAAGCATAAACGTTACAGTTCCACTTATTCCTGGAATAATCATTGTAAGTGCATCTATAAACCCTACTAAAATAACATATAAATTATCTTTTAGGGTATTACTATATATATAATTATTATTGTTCTTAAAAAAATATAATCCAAATACTATAATAAAAAATAATAAAAAACTGTATTTTTCACTTTTATTTTTAAAATTTACATTTTTTAATGTTTGAGGGACCGTTGCTACTATTAATCCTAAAAATAAAAACATCGTAAATTCATAATATTTAAATAAAGCATAATCAATAACTTTACTTCCAATAATTATAGCAGATAAAATTCCTATACCAATTGTCCCTAAAAAAATTAAATTATTTTTAACATCTTTAAAAAAATTACTTATAGCATAAATTCCTCTTTCATATAAACCTAAATTAAGTGCGATTAAACTACCACTCACGCCTGGTATTATTTTTCCTATTCCAATTAGAAATCCTTTTAATATCAATATGATTATTTTATACATTTAATCACCAATAAATATTATGTAAATTTATCATTAATATGAAAATAATTGAATTAATATATTTTTTTTGCTATAATTAATTTAATTGGAGGAATATTATGTTTAAAAATTTTAATTTTAAGAATATGGATAAAAAAACCAAATTATATCTAGGAGTTGGTGGTGGATCTATTATCTTATTAATCCTTTTATTAATTATTTTAAAAGTAATAGTTGGAAGTAGAATTGGATCTCATCAATTTGAGAATAGATTAAAAAACGCTGCAATAAAGTACTATGAAAAATATCCTGACAAATTGCCTAAAACAAGTGGTAATAAAGTTTCAATTTCTATTGATGAATTAGTTAAAAATGGTAATTTAAAAAGTCTTGATAAATTACTTGATAAAGGTTTAACTTGCGAAGGTAATGTTAATGTTAGTAATAACAATGGTTTCTACTTATATCAACCAATTATAAAATGTAGTGATTCATATGAAACTAATCTTTTATACAAAAAAATATTAAGTGATAACCCTGTTACTACTTCTGGTGATGGATTATATAAAGTTAATGACTATTACTTATATAGAGGTGAAACTTTAAAAAATTATGCAAGTTTTGCAGGAAAAAAATATCAAATTATTAAGATTAATAATGATAATACAATTAGAATGATTTTAGTTGATAATATTGATATGACTGTATGGGATAATAGATATAATAATGAAACTGAAAACACTTCTGGTAAAAATGATTATTCAATAAGTAGAGTAAGAGAAACTTTAAAAGAATATTTTGAAGATGATAAAACATTTAAAAAAGAAGAAAAAGCTTTAATTGTTCCACAATCACTATGTATTGGTGCAAGAAGTGAAAAAACAAATATTAATGATGGTTCAATTGAATGTTCTAAAAAACTTGATAATGAGCCACTTGGTTTATTACAAGTTAACGAATATGTTCTTTCAAGTCTAGAACCAACTTGTAAAAATATATTTGATAATCAATGTACTAATTATAATTATTTAGCTAATTTACCAAACACTTGGACACTTACTGCAAATTCTAAAAATACATATGAAGTATATAAAATTTCAAATTATGTATATTCTAGTAACGCAGAGTATGATGCACAACCACAATTTGTTATTACGATATCTGCTGATGCATTATATAATAGCGGTGATGGTACCGAAAATAATCCATATATTATAAAATAAAGCTATATGCTTTATTTTTTTGTATATTTTTGTATAAAAAAAACCTTTTTACAAAGGTTTTAATTTCTAAATGGTGTCCTGTACAGAACTCGAATCTGTGACCCTCTGATTAAAAGTCAGATGCTCTACCTACTGAGCTAACAGGACATATAGTTAAAGTAAAATGGCTGCCTCGGCTAGATTCGAACTAGCGAAATGCCACAGTCAAAGTGTGGTGCCTTACCGCTTGGCTACGAGGCAATAAAACTAAAGTGGTGGAGGGAGATGGATTTGAACCATCGAACCCGAAGGAACAGATTTACAGTCTGCCGCGTTTGACCACTTCGCTA
>CAKPMH010000014.1 GCA_934167935.1 uncultured Bacilli bacterium | reverse complement strand
GTAATAGTAGTAATCGCGATCATTTCTTTAATTGCTATTCCAACTATTGGAAATATAATAGAAGGTTCAAGAAGAGAAGCTGCAAAAGATAGTATATATGAATATGTAAAAGCTATAGAAAATAAAGTGGCTTTATCAACTTTAGAAGATATGAAATAGATTGGACTGGAGATGGAAATGCCAATGGTGCAACTGGTACAAACTTTATTCCAGCAAGTGGCTTCTCATCATGTAATACTAGATTTAGAGCAGTAGATCACGCATGAAATAGAGGATCATGGACAATAGTTCAACATATACATCAAGATACACCAACTCCAACATGTGGAAGCTGGAGTGGAGAAAGTACATCATGGACTGGTGGAAACAGAACAATATCAGTAGTATGTAACGATTCTGGAAGTGGATGTAGTCAACAGGATCTACTAAAACAGCAACGCCATCAATTGAGATTAGAGATAATGTTGGTCATACAACAAAATGTACTAAGAGCGTAAATGTTTATATTGATAAAGATGCACCAACTGTTGGATGGATGAATTATGGAGGCTCAATTGTTGATGTTTGTACAGGTGATTCCTTATCTGGTATAAATACTATTTACGCTGGATATATTGATAATTATAATTATGCCAGTTATGCATTTTCAAATGTTACATCAAGTGCATGGATGTCTTGGGGATATAAAAATATTATTACCGGCGATGGAAATATTACAACATTCCAAAGCGGTACCCAAACATGTTATAGATGGGAAGGAGTCGCAACAGGTACAATAGGTGTTAAAGGCTGTGATAGAGCAGGTAACTGTGCAAGCAACATGTATAAAAAAAGTTGAAAAATTTCAACTTTTTTGTTTCTATTAATTATTAAAATTGACATTGATAATAAGCTATGTTAAAATCATTATGAATTTAAAGAGGAGGAGAAGGAAAATGAGAATTATAAATTTTATGATTAATAATATAGTAGAAAGTATAAAAACTAGGAATTTAATAACATTTTCCTTGTTCTTTTAATACTTTAAACTACTATATGTAGTTTTTTTTAAGGAGGTAATATGAAAAATATAAAAGAATTTAAACCATTAATAAAATTAATAAAAGAAGATAAAGTAAAACTTATAATCGCAACTATTTGTTTATTTATTGGATCATTAACATCTATAGCAACGGGATATTTAAATGGTAGAGCAGTAGAATCAATAACAAATAATAATATAAAGATGGCTTTATTATATTTATTTATATATTTCATAATAAGTATTATATTTGGTGGAATAGTAGAAATAATTGCTGATTTTATGCTACAAAAAATAGAAAGTAAAGTATCAAGAAAACTAGGATATTTTACATATCTAAAAACATTAAATTTACCAGCAAGGGCATTTGAAGAAAAAAATTCAGGTGAACTTATAAATAGAATTACAAATGATACAGATACATTAAACTATGTTTTTGGAAGATTAATTAATATAGTAAGCTCAGTAATAACAAGTATAGTTATATTCGTTTATGTTATATCATCTTCACTTATTGTTGGATTAGAAATATTATTATTTTTAGTTATTTTATTTTTCGTAATAAAAAAATATAATCCAAAACTAAAACAAGCACACGAAGGAATAAAAAAAGATCAAGATAAATTAATATCACTTGTTAATGAATCAGTAAGAGGAGTAAGAGAAATAAAAACATTAGGAATAAAAAACAATCTGCTTACTGATTGTAAAGAATATATAAAAAATATATTTAATTCAAATCAAAAAGAATTAGATATAACAAAAAGATTTAGAGTTATAACAACGTCACTTAAAATATTTTTAGAAGTAGGAGTATTTTCAACTTGTGCAATATTATTATATTATGATAAAACAACGCTAACTTTCTTTATTGCTATGACATATTATGTATATAGATATATGTGGTTAATAGAAAATTTAAATAGTTTTACAGAAAACTATCAAAAATTATCTGTATCATTAGGAAGAATAAATGAAATATTAGAAAATAGACTATATAAAGATGTATCATATGGAACAGTTAACTTAAAAGATGTAAAAGGAGTAATTGAATTTAAAAATGTATCATTTAATTATCCAAATGAAGAAAATACATTAAATGATTTTAATTTAAAAATTGAACCAAATAAAAAAATAGCAATCGTTGGAAAATCAGGCCAAGGTAAAAGTACACTATTTAATTTAATGACAAGAATATTTGATGTAAATAAAGGTAGTATATTAATAGATGGAATTGATATAAAAAATTTAGATGAAGAAAGTTTAAGTAAAAATATATCAATAATAAGACAAGATCCATTTATATTTAATAGAACAATAAAAGAAAATTTTAAGTTAATAAATCAAAATATTACATTAGATGAAATCAGAAAATATACCAAAATGGCATACTTAGATGATTACATAATGAAATTACCTAACAAATATGATAATGTAATAGGTGAAGGTGGCGTAAATTTATCAGGTGGACAAAAACAGAGACTTTCAATTGCAAGAACACTAGCAAAACAAAGTAAAATAATTTTATTTGATGAAGCAACGAGTGCATTAGATAATAATTCACAAGAATATATTAAAAAAACAATAGATAATTTAGTAAAAGATCATACAATAGTAATAGTTGCACATAGATTATCGACTATTATGGATGCTGATGTAATACATGTAGTTGATAATGGTAAAATAATAGATAGTGGAAGTCATGAAGAATTAATGAAAAAATCAAAAATTTATAAGAACTTATATGAAAGCGAATCTTTAAATTTATAATTATTAGCACTCGTACTTGACAAGTGCTAATAATAATGATATACTTATATCAGTTAGAAAAAGTATTTATATACTTTTTTTAAATACCATAAAGGAGGAATGTTTATGAATATGGAAGATATGACAAATGTTTTAGAAAAATATGGTAGAGATATTACAAAAAATGTTAAAGATGGTAAAGTTGATCCTGTAATAGGAAGAGATGAAGAGATAAGAGAAATTACTCGTATACTATCTAGAAAAACAAAAAATAATCCTGTTTTAATAGGAGAACCAGGTGTTGGAAAAACAGCCATAGTAGAAGGTTTAGCCTCACGTATTGTAAAAGGAGATGTGCCAGATAGTTTAAAAAACAAAACAATTTGGGAATTAGATATGGGAGCATTAATAGCAGGTGCTAAGTATAAAGGAGAATTTGAAGAAAGACTTAAAGCTGTTATAAAAAAAGTAACGGAAAGTAATGGAGATATTATCATGTTTATTGATGAAATTCACATGATTGTAGGAAGTGGTGAAGGAACAGTTGATACAAGCAATATGTTAAAACCATCACTAGCACGTGGTGAAATAAAATTAATTGGTGCTACTACTTTAAATGAATATAGAAAGTATATTGAAAAAGATGGTGCCCTTGAAAGACGTTTCCAAAAGGTGCAAGTAAAAGAACCAACCGTTTTAGATACAATTACTATACTAAGGGGATTAAAACCAAGATTTGAAGTATATCATGGAGTAAATATAAAAGATAAAGCTTTAATTGCCGCAGCAACTTATTCTGATAGATATATAACAGATAGATTTTTACCAGATAAAGCAATAGATTTAATTGATGAAGCTTGTGCTACTATTAAAGTTCAAATGGATTCAGTTCCAACTGATTTGGATGAATTAACAAGAAAAATAATGATGAAAAAAATAGAACTTGAAGCTATTAAAAAAGAAAAAGATGAAATCTCTAAAAATAGAGCAAATACTTTAAAAGAAGAAATATCAAAATTAAAAGAAAAAGAATCTGTATTAAGAAAAAATTGGGAAGAAGAAAAAAATATAAATGAAAAAATTAAAGCTAAAAAAAGTGAAATAGAGAAAACTAAATTTAGTCTAGAAACAGCAGAAAATAATTATGATTTAGAAACAGCAGCCAAATTAAGACATGGAACTCTACCAAGACTTGAAAAGGAATTAGAAGAATTAAGACGTATTGATTCATCTAAAATTCTATCTGATACAGTAGATGAAGAAGGAGTAGCAAAAGTTATATCAAAAATGACTAATATTCCAGTAACTAAATTAGTAGGTGGAGAAAAAGAAAAACTAATTAATCTAGAAAATAATATGAAGAAACGTGTAATGGGTCAAGATAATGCCTTAAAGCTTGTTAGTGATGCTATTATAAGAGCAAGATCTGGTATAAAGGATCCAAATAGACCAATTGGTTCATTTATCTTTCTAGGGCCTACTGGTGTTGGAAAAACTGAGGTTGCTAAGACATTAGCATATGAACTTTTTGATGATGAAAGACATATGGTTAGAATTGACATGAGTGAATATATGGAGGCACATACAGTATCTAGACTTGTTGGAGCTCCTCCAGGTTATGTTGGATATGATGAAGGAGGACAACTTACAGAAGCTGTAAGAAGAAATCCGTATAGTATAGTATTATTTGATGAAATAGAAAAAGCTCATAAAGATGTTTTAAATATATTACTTCAAATATTAGATGATGGAAGAATTACTGATTCTCAAGGAAGAACTGTTGATTTTAAAAACACAATAATTATTATGACATCAAATTTAGGTAGTGAATATATTCTTGAAAATAAAGAAAATAGTGAAGAATTAGTTAATCAAGAATTAAAACATTATTTTAAACCAGAATTTTTAAACAGAATTGATGAAATTATAATATTTAATTCATTAAGCAAAGATGTTGTATATAATGTACTTGATAAAATAATAAAAGATATAGAAAAAAGATTATCTGATAAAAGAATAAAAATAAATTTAACAGATAAAGCAAAGAAATTTATCATAGAAGAATCATATGATGAAAATTTTGGAGCAAGACCTATAAAAAGATTTGTATCAAGAAATCTTGAAACATTAATATCAAAAGCCATAATAAATGATGAAGTAAAATATAATAGTACAATTATAGTAGATGAAAATGATCATAAATTATATATAAAATAAGGAAAATAAGGATACAAAGTATCCTTATTTTTATAATTATAATCTAAAAATAAAATTAAAAATGCTATTTTGATAATAAAAAATAATTGAAAACTAATAAAAAATATGTTATTATATATAACATATTTAATTATTTAGTTGAAAGAGTATAATTAATTATATTTAAAGAGAGAGTATGTTAGGTGAAAATACTTATTATAATAGTTAGAAAGACATCAGCTTTTAAAATAATCGGGTAGTTCCGTTAAAAATTAAAGAGTATAGTAAATCTATAAATTAAGGTGGCACCGCGGTAATTCGTCCTTAAATTTATAGATTTTTTATGTGTTTAGGAGGTTTTTATGGAAAGTAAATTTATAGCAACACTATATAGAAGAATAGAATTAATTGATAACGTTTATATATTTAAAAGAGAAGGTGTAATAGAAGAAGCAAGCATTAATTTATTAGATGAATTAAATCCACTAACTTATTATGAAAATAATGAAAAGAAAGAATTATATTCAATTGATTCAATATATGTTGCAGCATCAGAAGAAGAATATTATTATGGATATCCACTTGATTATGTAACATTAGAGCAAAATTATAAAGATACAGATGATTTGATTTTTAAATATATTGATGATATAAGTGAGGCAATTAATATAGGCTATTATGATGAAGAAAATGATGAATGGAAAATCATTATTACAAATGAAGAACAATTAAAAGAAGCAGATGAACTAGAAATTTTTAATCAATATGAATTATCTTATGATAGCAAAGATGAAGAAGAAAGAATTGTAATGCCAGCAAATTATATAACAAAAATGATTAAATGTATTAAACTAGAAAAATATAGTTATTTAAAAGAAAAGTTAATAGAACTTAATAATGGAATATATAATGCAAATAAACAATTACGAGAAAATTTACATGTAGATTTAAAAGAAGATATAAAGTATGAAGCAAAAGAAGAAAAAAAAGCTATAGAAAATCCATTAGATGAATTAAATAACTTAATAGGAATAAAAAATATAAAAGAAGAAGTAAATAAATTATTTATGTACTTAAAATTTAGAGAAAAAACAGAAAAATATTTAAATTTAGAAAAACCTAATTTACATATGTTTTTTACAGGTAATCCTGGGACAGGAAAAACAACAGTGGCACGTATTATTTCTAAGTTGTTATATGATATGGGATATATTAAAAGTGCTAAAGTAGCAGAAATAACACCAAAAGATTTAATTGCGGAATATGTAGGACAAACCGCAATTAAAACAGCAAACTTTATAAATAAAAATAGAGGTGGCGTAATCTTTATTGATGAGGCATATGTATTAGCAAGTTCATCAAATGAATTCGCAGATGAGGCACTAGTTGAAATATTAAAAGAATTAGAAAAATTAGAAACAGTTTTTATATTTGCCGGATATAAAGATGAAATGAAAAATTTTCTTAGTATGAATCCAGGTCTTGAATCACGTATTGGTTATTATTTAAATTATGAAGACTATAGTGTAGATGAATTACTAAAAATATTTGAATTAAAAATAACTAAAATGGGATTTATGGTAGAAGAAGAATTAAAAGAAGAAATAAAAAAATTATTAGAAAAGCAAAAAAACGTAAAAAACTTTGGAAATGGTAGATATATAGATAAATTAATTAATAAAATAATATTAGAACATGCTGTAAATAAAGAAAAATATAAAAGTCGTAAAAAATTAGTTATGTTAACAAAAGAAGACTTAAGTAGTGATATAGAAGATTCATTATCATTTAAAGTCAAGAAGAAAAAAATAGGTTTTGGGGGATAATATGAAAGAAAAATATTGTGCTATTTTAATGCAAAAAGAAACACTTGGAAATGATTACTTTTTATATAAACCAGTAGATATAATAGAAGGTACTTTAAATAATGATATATTTGAGACTAATATGAGAAGAGAATATCTTTCAATGAATGATGCTATTTTATCTAAATCAGAAGAAGATTATTGCTTTGCTAATGCAATAGAATTATATAAATTAAATCAAATGTATGGTATAAATAATGAAAATATGAATGAACAATTAGCTCGTTATTATGAAGACTTTAATACACTTATTTATATTGGACACGTTAATGCTTTAAATACAAAAATTGATACACAAGAATTTGATTTATATAATTTAGATAAAAGTTTTTCATTAGAAAATATAACTCCTAAACAATTTAGTGATTTGATGTTAAATTTTTTAAATTCTAAAGAAGAATATATAGAACTTAAAAATGCAATTTTTGATATAATAAAAAAATATGATGAAAAATATGAAATAAAAGATAATTTAAAAGAAAAAATACATTTAGAAAGAGAAAAAGAATTAAATGAAATATTTAAAGAAGAAAAAAAATTTTTAAATGTAAAGGATTTATATGATCAAACAAAAAAAGTAGTAAAAGGTCAAGATGAAGCAATAAAAAAAATTGTATCAGCTATAAAAATAGATGGTTTTGCTAAAATACCAAGTGAAAGAAATAGATGTTTAATAGTTGGAAAAACAGGATGTGGTAAAACAGAAATAATAAGAACTATAGGAAGTATTATAGATAAACCTTTTGTAAGAACAGATTCAACTCAAATTACAGTAGCAGGATATGTTGGTGGTACTATAGAAGGAAATATATTGTTACCATTACTATCTATGTGTAATGGAGATTTATCTCGTGCAGAAAATGGAATAGTAGCTCTTGATGAAATAGATAAAAAAGGAAGTAGTTCCAATGATGATGTATCAGGAAGAGGAGTATTAAACTCATTACTACCATTTCTAGATGGAACAGAATTTAATGTAAAATATAATAATAGAAATTATAGATTTGATACATCAAAACTAACAGTATTTGCTCTAGGGGCTTTTATGAATATACTTGATTATGAAACAAAAAATATAATAGGATTTAATAAAAATCAAGTTGAAAAAAAAGAAATAACACTAGATGATTTTAGCAAAATAGGAATGATGCCAAGTGAATTTATAGGAAGATTTCCAGTTCTCGTTATGATGAATGAATTAAAATTAAATGATTACATAGATATTTTAACAAATTCAAAAAATAGTAGTATCCAATTTTATGAAAGATTTTTTAGTGAAGAATATAATATAAAATTAAATTATACAGATAGCTTTATAGAAGAAGTAGCAAGAAAAGCAATGAATTTAAAAACAGGAGCTCGTTCAATAAAAAGAATAATAGAAGATTCAATAGAAGATGTAAGATGGAAAGTCATGACAAATGAATGTCAATATAGGGAAATTATTTTAGATGAACAGACAGTAAATAATCCTAAGATATATAAAATAAAATAATTTTTTGATATAATGTGGTAGGAGATGATAACGTGATACAAAAACCAAAAGGAACATATGATGTATATGGTAATTCTGGAAAAAATATAAAATATATAGAAAAAATATTGGAAGCATTGATGCAAAAATATAATTATGAATATGTAAGAACTCCTATATTTGAAGCTAGCAATTTATATCATAGAGGAGTTGGAGAAACAAGTGATATAGTAAAAAAAGAAACATATGATTTTGTTGATAGAGGAGATAGATCTATGACTTTAAGACCAGAAGGAACAGCTGGTGTTGTTAGAAGTTATATTGAAAATAAAAGATATGCAGATGCCACTCAACCAGTAAAATGTTGGTATTATGGTCCAATGTATAGATATGAAAGACCACAATCTGGAAGATTTAGAGAATTCTATCAATTTGGTGTAGAAGTATTTGGAAGCTCTAATCCTATTTTAGATGCTGAAGTAATAAGTATACCAGTTACTTTATATAAATTATTAGGACTAAAAGGAATAAAAGTAAAAATTAATTCATTAGGAGATACAAAAACAAGATTAGAATATAAAGAAGCATTATTAAATCATTTCAAACCATATATAGATTCATTATGTTCTGATTGTAAGGAAAGATATAATAAAAATCCCTTAAGAATATTAGACTGTAAAGTAGATCATGATAAAGATTGCATGAAAAATGCTCCTAAAATACTAGATTATTTAACAGAAGATGCAAAAAAACATTTTGATAAAGTAAAAGAATATCTAGAACTACTTGAAATACCATATGAAGTTGATCCAAATATAGTTAGAGGACTTGATTATTATACAAATACAGTATTTGAAGTAGAAGCTGAAATAAATGGATTTAAGGGCAATAATGTACTATGTGGTGGAGGAAGATATGATAAACTAGTAGAAACATTAGATGGCCCAGAAACAAAAGCCGTAGGATTTGCTTTAGGCTTTGAGAGACTTTTAAATGTTTTAGATATAGAGAATATAAATTTAGATATAGACACATTAGATTTATATATAATACCAATGAGTGACAATGAAACTAATTATGCATATAAATTGTGTCAAACGCTAAGAATGAATGGATTTAGTACAGATATTGATTATATCAAAAGAAATATAAAAGCAAACTTTAAACAAGCTGATAGATTAAATGCTAAATATATAATTATAATTGGTGAAGAAGAAATAAAAAATAAAATACTTACAATAAAAGATAATATAAAAAAGGAAGAATATAAAGTAAAAGAAGAAGAATTGATTGATTTCTTAGATGGAGTAATAGAAAATGATTAATGATTTTAATATATATGATGATGCTTTAGAAGTATTAAAACATGATTTATTTATAGACAAGGATGGAAAATATTATAAAATAAAAAGAACAGTTAGTAAGGATAATACTAGTCATAATATATGGGCAAGAAATTTTTTACTAAGAAGATGAGAAGTAAATTTAAGTAAAAATTTAAATGATGTAGAACTTTTAATACATAAATATGGATTTACTTATTATAGTCATGATGGACTTTTATATAAACCAATAATTAAAATTCCTAATCCTATTTACTATAAAAGGATAGTTACAGATGAACAAATAGATAGTTTAATAGAAATAATGCTTTTAAATGGCGAAAATCCTTTTAAAGTTCCATTTATAAATAAAGAAGATAACATATATGATTATGTAGAAATAAATAATGAAAGTGGTGTAACAAGTGAGAATATATATAAAAGACTTAGAAAATTATTATGATAAGGAAATAGAGATACAAGGTTTTGTAGAAAATGTAAGAAACTTACAATGGGTTCAATTTCTTATTATTAAGGATGTAACAGGAAAAGTACAAGTAACAATAGAAAAATCTGAAGAAAAGAATAAAGAATTAGTTGAAATAGTTGATAATTTAACAATAGATAGTACAGTTAAAATAAAAGGAAAATTAGTTGAAAATACAAAAGTAAAATTAAATGGTATGGAAATAATACCAGAAAGTATTATAGTAACAAGTAAAGCAAGTGAACTACCATTTAATTATAAAGACTTAAACAGTGTTAATTTAGATACGAGATTAGATTATAGATTTATAGATTTAAGAAATGAAAATAATGCAATGATATTTAAAATACAAAGTTGTTTAGTAAAATATTTAAGAGAATATTTATACAAAAATAATTTTACAGAAATTCATACACCTAAATTAATTGGTGCTGCATCAGAATCTGGTAGTGAAGTATTTGAAGTTAAATATTTTGATAGAAAAGCTTATTTAGCTCAATCACCACAATTTTATAAGCAAATGGCTATGGCTTCAGGACTAGAAAGAATATTTGAAGTTGCTCCGGCTTTTAGAGCAGAAAATTCAAATACAAATAGACATGCTACTGAATTTACTTCATTTGATTTGGAATTTAGTTATATAAATGATTTCAATGATGTAATGAATTTAGAAGCAGAAATGTTAACATATGGACTTAAAAAATTGAAAGAAGAAATGGGATTAGAGATAAAAGAAAAATTAGGAATTGATATAACTGTTCCAACTCTTCCATTCCCTGTTATGACTTTAAAAGAAGTATATAAAGAATTAAAGGAAAAATATAATTATGAAACTGAAGAAGTTAATGATTTAACGACAGAAGCAGAAAGATTACTTGGAAAACTTGCTAAAGAAAAATATAATCATGAATTTGTTTTTGTAACAGAATATCCTGCGGAAAAAAGAGCTTTCTATCATATGAGAGATGAAAATGGTATTTTACAAGGATATGATTTAATATGGAGAGGTGTAGAAATAACTACAGGTGCTCAAAGAGAACATAGATATGAACAAATTGTTAAAAATGCAGAAGAAAAAGGATTAAAGGATGATGTAAAATTCTATTTAGAATTCTTTAAATATGGTTGTCCTCCACATGGTGGATTTGCTGTTGGTCTAGATAGACTTACTATGTTACTTTTAGATATTCCAAGTGTAAAAGAAACAGAATTTTTATTCAGAGGTCCAAATAGATTAAATCCATAAAAATAGTTGAAAAACTATTTTTTTTATAGTATTATTGTAAGAGATAATTATACTACAAAATAGTGAGGATGTGTTTATATGCAAAAAAATAAAAAATTAGGATTTACACTTATAGAACTTTTAGCAGTAATAGTAATACTTGCTTTAATAGCACTTATTACAGTTCCAATTATTGGAAATGTTGTAGAAAGTTCAAGAAAAGAAAGTATTAAAATAAGTTCAGATAATTATATAAGAATATTAGAAGAAAAAGCTCAAATCAATTTAATAGATGAAGATTTAAAATCTAAAAGAATTGAAGTAGGAGAAAATGGAAAATATATTTATAATGGCGAAGAAAATACACTAGACATTAAAGGAAAAATTCCAACAAGTGGAACTGTTTGTGTAGATAGTAATGGTAAAGTTGATTCTTATTCAGTTGTAATTGATGATTATGTAGCAAGTAATACAAATGGAACTGTTAAGATAGAAAAAGGTAATACAAAACTTAGTTTAACTTGTGATGTAACAAAAGAAATAATAGAAATAGAAATACCTGAAGATAATCTTGTATGTAGTAAGAGTAAAAATATATCAATAAAATATCCAAACTATGTAGAAACCGTAAAAGAGTATAAGATAGATGATGGAGATTGGCAAGTATATAACGGAAAATTTGAAATAAAGAAAAATGGTGTAATTTATGCAAGATTAAGAGATACAAGAAATAATGAAGTAAGTGGTACAGCAACACTTGTTTTAACAAAGGTTGATAATGATAAAGTAGATAAAACAGCACCAAGACTTAATTTATCACCTGAAAATCCTACAAAAGAAATAGTAGCAACATTCTTACAAAAAGATAATTGTGGTTTAGATGAAAAAACAATTGAATATGCAATTAGTGAATCTGAAAGCGGACCATTTACATATCAAAAATCAAATACTTTTAAGAAATTAAAAAATAACACAACATATTATATAAGAACAAGAGCAAATGATATAGCAGGAAATGGAATATCAGAGTCAGAAGTATCAAGTATAAAAACAGAAGATTTTAAAGATATTGTAATACAAGCTGATCCTGTAAGTTGGTCAAGTAGTAAAACAGTAAAAATAACTGGAGAAACAAAAGGTGCAACACTAGAATATAAAATGGTAAGTGCAACAACAATAAAAACAGATTGGTCAACTATAAAAAGTGGTTTTACAACAAAAATAGATTGGGCAGCTAATGTAAATATACCAACATATATATATGCAAGGCAAACAGATGGAGATAACATAAGCAATACTGCTACTTATACTGTTGTAACAAATGATATAACAGAACCAGAATTAATTTTAGGAAATAGTTATATAACAACCAAAAGTATAAAAATACCAATAACTTTAAATAGAGACTTAGAATCAGATATAGATAATACAACATGTAAATATGGTGAGAATACAAATTATAGTTATAGTGGAAAAATAGTTAATAATGAATGTGTTATTTCTAATTTAAAATCTGGTACAAAATACTATTATAGAGTAGAAACAAGAAATAAAGCAGGATTAAATAAAGTAGTAACAGGAGATACTGACACTGGTTCATCATCAATTAAAATTGATCTAGTATCATATCCTGATAATACAACCTATGCACAATATAAAACAGCTAAAGTAAAGTTTTCACAAGAAAAAATAACAAATCCGACATTTTATATAAAAACAACAGTTGCTACAACAGGAAGTATAAATGGAATATCATGTGGAACAGGTAATGATCCAAGTACGTGTCAAGGAACATCAACAACAAATTATGCTGCAAACACATGGTATAAAGTAAATTCAAACACTGATGTTAAATTTACATCAAATGGAACACTTTATGCAAGAATAAATGATGGAGAAATATATTCATCAGCTGAAACAATGACTATAACAAAAATAGATACGACACCACCAATTTTAGCAACAGGTGAAATTTATAAAACAACATCTTATGCATCACTTCCATTTACAGCAAGTGACGCTGAATCAGATATAGCCAGTGTTGTATGTAGTTATGGAAAAAATAATAATAATGAAACAACAGGAACAATAAAAAATGATAAATGTGAAATGTCTAATTTAGTAAGTGGAACAAAGTATTATTATAAAATAATTGCTACTAATAATTCTGGACTTACTAAAGAGTTAACTGGAAGTTTTACATCTGGTTCAACACAAATATTGTTTACTCTTACAAATTCACCATCGAATACAGAATATGCACAGTATAAAAGCGTAAAAGTAACATTTAATTCAAAAGAAGTAACGACCCCAACATATTATATAAAAACAACAGTTGCTACAACAGGTAGTATAGAAGGAATATCATGTGGAACAAATACTGATCCAGGAACATGCTCTAAAACTGCTACAAAAAATTATAATGCAAATACATGGTATAAAGTAAATTCAAATACAAATATAAAATTTACATCAAATGGAACGCTTTATGCAAGAGTAAATGATGGGGAAAGTTATTCGTCAGCTGAAACAATGACTATAACAAAAATAGATACAACATCTCCCAATTTAACATTAGGTAATTTAACTAAAACAACAAAAACAATAAAAATCCCATTTACAGCAAGTGATTCAGAATCTGGAATAGATAGTACAGTATGTAAATATGGAACAAGTACAAATTATGGTAAAGATGGAGAAATAAATAACAATACATGTATAATAACAGGTAATGCAAATACAAAATATTACTACAGTATAACTACAACAAATGGTTCAGGACTTACAACAACTAAAACAGGAGATACAATCTCAGGTTCAACATCAATATCACTTTCTCTTACACAATACCCAACAACAACAGAATACGCACAGTATAAAAATGTTCAAGTAACATTTAGTGCAAAAGAAGTAACAACCCCAACATATTATGTTAAGGCAACAGTAAATGTATCTGGAAGTGTTACAGGAATACCATGTGGAACAAATACAGAACCAGGTGCATGTAAAGAAACATCTACAACAAGTTATGCTGCAAATACATGGTATAAAGTAAATTCAAATACAAATATAAAATTTACATCAAATGGAACGCTTTATGCAAGAGTAAATGATGGAGAAAGTTATTCATCATCAGAGACATTAACAATAACAAAAATAGATACAACATCTCCAAATTTAACATTAGGAAATTTAGAAAAAACGACTAAAACAGTAAAAATTCCATTTACGGCAAGTGATTCAGAATCTGGAATAGATAGTACAGTATGTAAATATGGAACAAGCACAAGTTATGATAAAGATGGAGAAATAAAGAATAATAAGTGTGAGATGAAATCTTTAACAAGCAATACAACCTATTATTATAAAGTTGTAACAACAAATAAAGCAGGTCTTACAAAAACAGTAACAGGAGATACAGTCTCAGGTTCAACGGCAATATCACTTTCTCTTACACAATATCCAACATCAACGGAGTATGCTCAATATAAAGTAGTTAAAGCTAAATTTACATCTAATAATGTAACAACCCCAACATATTATATAAAAACAACAGTAGCAACAATCGGAAACTTATCTGGAATATCATGTGGAACAGGTAATGATCCAAGTACATGTCAAGGAACATCAACAACAAATTATGCTGCAAATACATGGTATAAAGTAAGTTCAAATATAGATATAACATTTAAAGCAAATGGAACACTTTATGCAAGGGTAAATGATGGAGAAAGTTATTCATCAGCTGAAACAATGACTATAACAAAAATAGATACAACACCTCCAGATTTAGTATTAGGAAGTTTAAAACAAACTACTAAGAAAACAACAATACCATTTACGGCAAGTGATTCAGAGTCTGGAATAGATGGTACAACTTGTAAATATGGAACAAGTACAAGTTATGATAAAGATGGTGTAATAGCTAACAGCAAGTGTGAGATGAAAGGTTTAACAAGTAATACAAAATATTATTATATACTTGTAACAACAAACAAAGCAGGTCTTACAAAAACAGTAACAGGAGATACAGTCTCAGGTGTAACAACAATATCATTTGATATGACAAAATATCCATTAGATACAAGCTATTCTCAGTATAAAAATGTTCAAGTAACATTTAATGCAAGTAATGTTTCAGTCCCAACATATTATATAAAAACAACAGTTTCTACAACCGGAAATGTATCTGGAATATCATGTGGAACAGGTAATGATCCAAGTACATGTCAAGGAACATCAACAACAAGTTATGCTGCAAATACATGGTATAAAGTACCATCAAGTGTAAAGGTTAATTTCACTGATAATGGAACAGTTTATGCAAGGGTAAATGATGGTGAAATTTATTCATCAGCTGAAACATTTACAGTTACTAACATAGACAAAACTCCGCCTTTTGTAGAGTTAGGTTCAGCAACAACTACAACAAGTAGCATTTCAATTCCAATTAAAGCTAGTGATCCAGAATCAAGACTAAAATCATTAACATGTGTTTATGGAACAAGTACAAGTTATGGAACTACAGCTTCAATTTCTAATAATATTTGTCAACTTCCAAAATTATCAAGTGGAACAAAGTATTATTATAAAGTTACTGCTATTAATAATGCTGGTAGAATTACAGAAGTAAAAGGTGAAACAACAACCGGTGTATCATCTATAGACATAGGATTAACTCAATATCCAACAAGTACAAGTTATGCTCAATATAAAACAGCAAGCATAAAATTTACTGCTACAAGTATTTCAACTCCAACATATTATGTAAAAACGACAGTAGCAACAACCGGAAGTTTAGCAGGAGTACCATGTGGAACAAGTAATGATCCAAGTACATGTCAAGGAACATCAACAACAAATTACGCTGCAAATACATGGTATAAAGTAACAGGAAATACTAATGTAAAATTTACATCAAATGGAACAGTTTATGCAAGAATAAATGATGGAAAGATATATTCATCAGCTGAAACAATGACTATAACAAAAATAGATACAACATCTCCAAATTTAACATTAGGAACAGCTGCAACTACAACATCAACCATTGTATTTGATGTAAGCGCATCGGATTTAGAATCTGGAATAGCAAGTACAGTATGTAAATATGGAACAAGTACAAATTATGGATATACAGGTGAAATAAAAAATAATAAATGTATAATAAAGAATAATGTAGTAAGTGGAACAACATATTATTACCAAGTTACTACAACAAATAATGCAGGACTTCCAACAACAAAAACTGGAAGTATTAAAACCGGTATAACATCAATATCATTTGCTAAAACAAGTTATCCAACAAATACAAAATATGCTCAATATCAAACGATAACAACAACATTTACAGCTAAAAATGTAACAACGCCAACATATTATGTAAAAACAACAGTAGCTACAACAAGTAGTATAGCAGGAATATCATGTGGAACAAGCACAGATCCAAGCACGTGTCAGGGAACATCAACAACAAGTTATGCTGCAAATACATGGTATAAAGTAACAGGAAATCCAAGTATTAAATTTACTTCTTCAGGAACACTTTATGCAAGAATAAATGATGGAGAAAAGTTTACTTCTGCAGAAACATATACAATTACAGAAGTAATTGATCCAACTCCACCAAAGTTAAGTGTTACAGCATCAAGTACAACAAATAGTATTTCATTAAAGATTACTGCAAGTGATTCAGAATCAGGAATAAAAAGTACAACGTGTGAATATGGAACAAATACAAGTTATGGAAGTAAAGGTACAATACAAAATGGTGTATGTGTAGCAACAGGATTATCTCAAAATACTTTATACTATTACAGAGTCATAACAACGAATGGATCGGGATTATCAACAACAAAAACGGGAAGTATAAAAACACTTTCAATTGAGGGTGAAATTACAATTTCACCAACGCCAACAACTTGGAGTAAGAGTAAAACGGTAAAGATAAGTGTAACCAACCAAACAAGTGGAACAACACTACAATATAGAATGGTAAGTGGAACAACGGTAAAAAAGGATTGGACAAGTATTTCAAATGGTGGTACAGCAACGATTAATTGGACAGCAACAACAAGTAATCCAACATATATATATGCAAGATTATATGATGGAAAAAATACAACTAGTCCAGCATCAGCAACAGTTACAACAAATGATGCTGATAAGCCAATATGTACTAATACTATTACAGATTATACATTAAGTAGTGTAACAGTTAACATGAATTGTTCTGATGTTGGTTCAGGAATAAATAAATATTATTATAGTATAGATGGAGCAAGCTATACAGAATCAACAAGTAAAACATACAAATTTAAGGGATTACATGTTAGTACAATTAAATTAAAAGTAACTGATAATGTAGGAAATCAAACTGAATATACATTATCAGAATCAGAAAAAAATACATTCTATAGCAATATACATAATTTATTAAATACAAAATATACAAATATGGTTAATAATCAATTTTTAACAAGTCATCCAGTTGGAAGTATATATATGACAACTAGTAGTGATGAAAATACAGTTGCTAAAATGGCAAGTAAATATGGTGGAACATGGGAAGTTTATGCTAAAGGTAGAACAATAATGGGGTATGATTCAAGTAATTCATCATTTAGCACAATAGAAGGTACTGGTGGAAGTGCAACAACAACATTATCTACGGGTAATCTTCCAAGTCACACACATTCAATTTCACATACTCATACAGTACCACAAACAACAATAACTGAAGGAGCCCATACTCATACAACAGGTTCAGGTACAGCAAGTTATTCGTTTAGTGTAAGTGCATCTGGAAGTCATAGTCATGGATTCGCACAAGGTGCAAGAGATGCAATGGCTATTGATACTCCAAACCCATCTGCCGATGTTCAAAGAAATCTTCCTTATAGTTGGGGGTATGAATATTTAACTAATTCAGGTTGGTGGCATGGATGGAATAAGAGGTTATCAAGTAAAACAACATCAGCTGGAGATCATTCTCATACAGTCTCTGGTTCAGCAACAATTCCAGCTCTTAGTATAGGTTCAAGTGGATCGCATTCACATACAGCACCAGCAATGACAACATCTGCTGCAAGTGCTGAAACATCAGGTTCAACAGGCTCAGGTACAGCATTTTCAAGATTAAGCCCATATGTAACAGTTTATATTTATAAGAGGGTTAGTTAGGAGGAAAAAATGAAAAAATTATTAAAAAGCTTATTATTATTTATATTACTTTTTCCTCTAACTGTCTTTGGAGCTGTTAAAGATGATCTTGATTCATTAAGCTCTAAAATAGATAATTTTAAAAATAGTCAATTTTTAAATAATCACCCAGTTGGAAGTATATATATGACAACTAGTAGTGATGAAAATACAGTTGATAAATTAAAAGCAAAGTATGGTGGGACATGGGAAGTTTATGCTGCTGGTAGAATAATTATGGGATATGATTCAAGTAATTCATCATTTAATACGGTTGAAAAAAAAGGTGGAAATTATACTACAACTTTATCTACAAGTAATATGCCAAGCCATACACACTTAATTTCACATACACATACAACACCTGAAGTATCAACGGGATCAGGTGGAGCCCATACCCATTCAACGGCAAGTAAAGAACTTTCATTTAGTTTGACATTAAATTCTAACGGGGCTCATACTCATGGATGGACAAATGGTGGATATATTGTTGTTATTACAGATCAAAATGCAAATAGTCCAACTGTTGTTGATAGGACCATGGGATTTGCTAATACTAGTTCCCCTGAATCATGGTGGCCAGGTATGAAAAAAAATAAAAGTGCATTAAGCGGTGCAGGAGCTCATACCCATACAGTCTCAGGTTCAATTACGATTCCAGCACTTAGTATAGGTTCAAGCGGATCGCATACTCATTCTGTAGCATCTAGAACAACGTCTGCTGCTAGTACTGGAAATTCTGGTGCAACAGGATCTAATGCAGCATTTTCAAATTTAAGCCCATATGTTGTTGTTTATACATATAAAAGAATTAGTTAGGAGAATGATATGAAAAATAGTAAAAAAATAATTTTAAATTTATTAATGATATTTATATTCATTTTCCCACTATTCGTTAAGGCAAGTAATGATATAGAAAATGAAATAGATAACATAATAGTAAAATTAGATGAAGCAGAAAAAAGTATATTTTTAAATAGTCACCCAGTTGGAAGCATATATATGACAACCAATGCTGATGAAAGTACAATAGATAAAATGGCAAGTAAGTATGGTGGAACATGGGAAGTTTATGCAAGAGGAAGAAACTTAACTGGATATAGTAGTGATAATAGTTCATTTAATACAGTTGAAAAAACAGGTGGAAGTTATAATGTAGCTTTATCAACAAGTAATCTTCCAAGCCATTCCCATACAATATCTCATACACACACAACACCAGCTACTACAATAAGTTCAAGTGGAGCTCATACGCATACAACACCACAAACAACAATTTCTAATTTAACTTATACATCAAGTAGTGCAGGATCACATAATCATGCATTTGATACAGGTGGAGAAGCTTTAGTAGAGGGTTCAAATACACTTGCATGTACAGCATGTACTAATGGGTATAAATATAAAACGACACCAGGTGCATGGTGGAGAAACCATTGGAAAAATGGTAATTTAGTAGCATCAGCAGGAAGCCACTCACATTCATTATCAGGAAATATTGGTGCACCATCACTTAGTGTAGGATCAAGTGGATCACATTCACACACAGTACCTGAAGTAACAACTAATAGTATTAGTACATCAACAAGTGGAGCAACAGGGTCTAATGCAGCGTTTTCAACATTAGATTCATATATAGTTACTTATATATATAAGAGAGTAAAATAGAAAGAAGGAAAAAAATGAAAAAAGTAGTAATATTAACATTGTCAACATTATTATTAGTAGGACTAATAACAGGATGTGGATGTAAGAAAAAAGAAAAAGAAACAAAAAAAGATGAAGTAAAAGTAAATACAAATAAAGAAGTAATAAAAGACCAAGAAGTAGATGGAATAAAAATGACAAATACAAGTATGGTAACAACAAATGGAATAACAAAATTAACAACAAGTGTAACAAATGATACAGATACAGATTATAAGTTAAACGAGTATATGATAATAATAAAAGATAAAGATGGAAAAGAAATAGTAAAAATACCAGGATATGTAGGAGATACAATAAAAGCAGGAGAAACAAGAACAATTAATTCATCAGTAGATATAGATTTATCAAAAGCTGCAAGTATCGAATATGAAGTAAAAAAATAAGCAAATTATTGCTTATTTTTTCATATTATAGTATAATAGAAAAAGTTTTAGAAAGGGTGTTTATATGCTTGAGAGATTAGAAAATATAGAAAAAAGATATAATGAACTTACAGAAGAAATGATGAAGCCAGAAGTCATCCAAAATGTAAAAGAAGCCTTAAAATTAAATCGCGAACAAGCAAGTTTAAAAGATGCTTATGAAGCATACCAAGAATATAAAAAAATAACAAATAATATAGAAGATGCCAAAGAAATGCTTAAGGATCCAGAACTTGGAGAAATGGCAAGAGAAGAATTAGAAGAAAATAATAAAAAATTAGAAGAATTAAATAAGGAAATAGAAATATTATTACTTCCAAAAGATCCTAATGATGGAAAAGACGTAATCGTTGAAATTAGAGGAGCAGCAGGTGGAGATGAAGGAAATATATTTGCGGGTGACTTATTTGAAATGTATAAAAAACTTGCTGAAAAAGAAAATTGGAAAATAGAAATAATAGAAGAAGAAAAATCTGAAGCTGGAGGATATTCTTTAATAAGTTTCATGGTTAAGGGTGAAAATGTTTATTCAAAATTAAAATATGAATCAGGAGCACATCGTGTACAAAGAGTTCCATCTACAGAAACACAAGGAAGAGTACATACCTCAACTGCAACCGTACTTGTAATGCCAGAAGCAGAAGAAGTAGATGCCGAAATTGATATGAATGATGTAAGAATTGATATTACAAGATCATCAGGATGTGGAGGACAAGGAGTTAATACAACAGATTCAGCAGTAAGGCTTACACATATTCCAACAGGAATAGTTGTATATTCACAAACTGAAAGAAGCCAAATTAAAAATAAAGAAAAAGCCTTTAAAATACTAGCATCTAGACTTTATGATTATAAAATGCAACAACAAGAAAAAGAATTAGGTGCTGAAAGAAGAAGCAAAATTGGTACAGGGGATAGAAGTGAAAAAATAAGAACATATAACTATCCACAAAATAGAGTAACAGATCATAGAATAGGATTTACTTTAAATACATTAGATAGAATTATGCAAGGTGATATAGATAAAGTAATAGAAGCATTAATAACAGAAGATCAAGCACGTAAACTAAGAGGTGAATAATATGGCAAAAGCAAGACATAATAGTAGAAATACAAATATTAATTTAGAAACATTATGCTTAGATTGTGGTAAAAGAGGATTTGTAACTTCACCAGTCCAAAAAGGATATTATGAAGTATATGAAGATAAATGTATGAATTGTTTAAAAGTAACAAAACATATAAAATGTAAAAGTATTGAAAAATTAAAAGCAGAATTAGAATTTTGTGATAGAAATTATGGTATAAATGATATAGTTTTAAATGCTATAAATATAAATACTACAAATAAAGTGAAGTAATATGAATGATATAGAATATTTAAAAAAATATTTAAAAAAAGAAGAATTAGAAAACGGAATTGAAAGACTAAAAAATGGAGAACCACCTCAATACATAATAGGAAATGTTGAATTTTATGGATATAAAATTAATGTTAATAAAAATGTTTTAATACCAAGGTTTGAAACAGAATTATTAGTAGAAAAAACAATTAATTATATCAAAAAATATTTAGGCAAAAAAATTGATATAATTGATTTAGGAACGGGAAGTGGTTGTATTGCAATTACCTTAAAAAAAGAAATTGATTGTAATATGGATGCCTTAGATATTTCAAAAAAATCTTTAGAAGTAGCAAAAAATAATGCTAAACTAAATGATGTAGAAATAAATTTTATAAATAAAGATATGTTAACACCTCTAGATAAAAAATATGATGTTATTATAAGTAATCCACCATATATTAGTTATGATGAAGAAATAATGGATATAGTAAAAAATAATGAACCTAATATTGCTTTATATGCTAAAAATAAAGGATTATATTACTATGAAGAACTAATAAAAAATATACATAAATATTTGAAAGAAAAATATATAATTGCATTTGAAATAGGATATACGCAAGGAGATTATTTAAAAGAATATAGTAGAAAATACTTTAAAGATGCAATTATAACAGTCGAACAAGATTTAAGTAAAAAAGATAGATTTTTATTTATAATAAATGTTTAAAAAGATAATAATCTTCTTTTTTTTTACTCTTAAATTTGATAAAATATATAAAGGTGGTAGTATGGATAATAAATTAGAAATTTTATTAAAAAAATTAAATATAGAAGAAAATTATTATAACTTTTTTAAAAATGGTAAACTTTTAAAAATAATAGGAAATAAAGAAAAAACAAATTATAATTTTTATGTAAAATTAGAAACAAATATACCATATAACTTATTAGAAGAAATGAATAAAAACATCAAAAAAGTATATAGTGAATTTAATAATGTAAAAATAATTCTAGAAGTAGATAATATAGATACTGATTTATTAAAAGAATACTACATTAATCTAATAAAAAAATATAGTAAATCATCACCACTTATAGGATCTTTTATTAACTCAAAAATAAAGTATAATGAATATTTAGAAATTAATGTTAATAATAAAGCAGAGGAAATGAAATTAAGTAGTATTAAAGAGAAATTAGAAAAAGATTTTAATGAAATGGGTTTTAATATAAAAATTAAAATAAATATAGATAAAGAAAGTGATTTAGAAATTCAGGAAGAAATAAAAAAAGAATTAGAAGAAAATATAAAAAATATAGACTTTACTAAAAAAGAAGAAATAGTAAAAACAGAAGACCCAAGAAAAAAATACATAAAAAAAGATTATGAAAGGCCACCTTTAATAGTAGAAAAAGATAATCCAGATGTAATAATGGGAAGAGTAATAGATAGTGCTATAGTAAGACTGGATACAGTATATGAAGAAAACAAATTAGTTACAATAGAAGCAAAACTATACCAGGATGTAGAAGTATTAGAAACAAAAACAGGTCTTAGAATATTAACACTTAAAATAACTGATTTAACAGATAGTATTTATGGAAAAATATTTGTAAATAGCGAAGAAGAATTTAATGAAATAATAAAGAAATTAAAGAAAAATAAATGGTATAAAATGCGAGGAACAACTAAAGATGATAAGTATTCTAAAGAACTTACTTTACAGATAAAAGATATAAATACAAGTGATTTTAAAGAAGTTGAAAGAATAGATGATGCACCTGTAAAAAGGGTAGAATTACATGCCCATACTATGATGAGTCAAATGGATGGAATAACTAACTTAGATTTAGGAAAACATACATGTGAGTTAGTAGAAAAGACAATAAAAATGGGATATAGAGGAGTTGCAATAACAGACCATAATGGATGTCAAGCATTCCCTATATCATTTGGAATAATTAAATCACATAATAAAGCAATAAGAAAAAAGATAAAAGAAGAAATAGATGCCATAAAATCTAAAATAGAGGAAGAACAAGATATAAATAATAAAAAACAACTAAAAGAAGAATTAAATAAATTATTAGAACAACAAAAAAATCCACCTATATTTAAAGGATTATATGGAACAGAATTAACACTCGTAGATGATACAGTTGATATAGTAGCAAGGCCATCCGAACTTCCTTTATTAGAAACTGAATATGTAGTATTCGATACAGAAACAACAGGATTTAATGCCGGTGGAGCAGACCAAATGATAGAAATCGGTGCTGTTAAAGTAAAAGATGGAAATATAACAGATAGATTTGATCATTTAATAGATCCTAAAAGACATATACCAGATAAAATTACAGAATTAACATGTATTACTGATGATATGGTAAAAGACTGTCCTAGTGAAGAAGAAGTAACAAAAATGTTTTTAGAGTGGGCAGGGGATCTTCCAATGGTAGCTCACAATGCTAAGTTTGATATTTCATTTATAGAAATGGCTATGAAAAAATATAATTTAGGTGAGTTTAAAAATACTGTTATAGATACATTGGAACTCTCAAGAACATTAGATCAAGGATTTGCACGTCATAGCTTATCAGCTCTTGTTAAAAGATATAATGTACCTTGGGAAGAAGATGCTCACCATAGAGCAGATTACGATGCTGAAGGAACAGCTTTAGTATTTAGTAAAATGTTAAAAAAATTAGATTCACTTAATTTTGATACAATAAAATCCTTAGATAAATTAGTATCAAAAGATGAAATACATAAATTTGGTCGTACATATCACTTTAATGCAATTGCACTAAATCATAAAGGATTAAAAAACCTATTTGAAATAATATCCCTTGCTAATACTGTATATATTTATAAAACACCAAGAATTTTAAGAAGTAAATTAAACGAACTTAGAGAAGGACTTTTAATAGGAAGTGGATGCTATGAATCAGAAGTGTTTACAAGTGCAAGAAGTAAAGAAGGAGAAGAACTTACTAATATAATTAATTTCTATGATTATGTTGAAGTTCAACCTCTAGAAGTATATGATCATTTAATACAATTAGGTGATTTTAAAGATTCTAAAGAGTTAGAAGAACATTTAATAAAAATAATAAAATCTACAAAAGATGCAGGTAAAATTATAGTAGCAACAGGAGATGTTCACCACTTTAATAGAGAAGATAAAATATTTAGAAAAATAATAGTTAACCAAAAAGTACCAGGTGGAGGAAGACATCCACTTGCTAAAAAGGGAATAACAGAAATTCCATCACAACACTTTAGAACAACAAGAGAAATGTTAGATGATTTTAATTTTTTAAGTAATGATTTAGCTTATGAAATAGTAGTAGAAAATACCAATAAAATACTTGATATGGTAGAAGAAATAGAAGTAATACCAGATACTGGGGGAACTCCATTCTCACCACGTGTTAAAGCTGATGATGGATCTTGTTATCTTGATTGTCCACGCGTTGTAACAGATCTTGTCTATACAAAAGCAAATGATTGGTATGGATCACCACTTCCATATTTGATAGAAGAAAGACTAGGAACAGAACTTTATGGAGATATAGTTTTAACTTCTATAAAAGATGATTTAAAAGACTTAACAGGTGATGAACTTATAAAGGAATCATTTAAAAAATTACATGATGTAATTGTAAAAGGAAAAGATTCTGTATTAGAACAAGTTAGAAAATATTTAAAAAGAACAAATGAAGAATTAAGTGATAAAGAAATAGAAGAAAAATTAAAACAATCACTAGGTGGAGTAATAGGAGCAGGATTTGACCCAATATACTTAATTGCTCAAAGACTTGTTAAACACTCAAATGATGAGGGATTTTTGGTTGGATCCCGTGGGTCAGTAGGTTCAAGCTTTGTTGCTACCATGATGGGAATAACAGAAGTAAACCCACTTGCAGCACACTATAGGTGTCCTGAATGTAAAACAAGCCTATTTGATGATGAAGAAGGAAATCCACTTGGAGCAAAGTATTCATCAGGATTTGACCTTCCAGATAAAATTTGCCCAAAATGTGGAACTAAAATGTTAAAAGATGGACAAGATATGCCCTTTGCAACATTCTTAGGATTTAATGCTGATAAAGTACCCGATATAGACCTTAACTTTTCAGATTTAAATCAAGCAAGTACTCATGCTTATACAAAAGTACTATTTGGACCTGATAACGTATATAGAGCAGGAACAATTGGTACAGTAGCAGAGAAAATAGCTTTTGGATTTGTAAAAGGATATTGTGAAGATAATTCAATAGTAATGCGTAATGCCGAGGTTGAAAGATTAGCCGCTGGATGTATAGGTGTAAAAAGAACAACAGGACAACATCCAGGTGGAATAGTAGTTATACCAGATTATATGAATTGTTTTGATTTTACACCATTCCAATTCCCAGCAGAAGATCCAAATAGTCCATGGAGAACAACACACTTTGATTATCACTCAATAGAAGAATGTGTCTTAAAACTAGATATTTTAGGTCACTCTGATCCAACTCAACTTAGACTTATACAATTACAATCAAATACAGATATTAGTAAAGTACCATTAGATGATAAAGACACAATGAGTATATTTACAACTACAGAAAAATTAGGTGTTACAAAAGAACAAATTATGTGTAATACAGGAACACTTGGTATACCAGAATTTGGAACAGCGTTTACAATAAAATTAGTTGAAGATACAAAACCAACAACATTTGCGGAACTTATTAAAATATCAGGTCTTTCACATGGTACTGATGTATGGCTTGGAAATGCACAAGAATTAATTCAAAATAATATAGTTCCATTTAGTGAAACAATAGGCTGCCGTGATGATATAATGGTTTACTTGATGTATAAAGGTGTTAAACCTATAAAAGCATTTAAAATAATGGAATTTGTTCGTAAGGGAAGAGCCTCAAAAGATCCTGAAACATGGAAAGAACATGTAAAAACAATGGAAGAAGCAAATATTCCTGAATGGTTTATAGAATCATGTAGAAAAATAAAATACATGTTCCCTAAAGCCCACGCAGCAGCATATGTAATAAGTGCCTTTAGAATTGCATGGTATAAAGTACATATGCCTGTATATTTCTATGCATCATGGCTATCATCAAAAGCAACTGATGTTGATGTAGATGCAATGATTAAAGGGTATACAACTATTAAAAATAGAATAATAGAAATTCAAAACAAAGGATATGAAGCAACTAATAAAGAATTAGGACAATCAGAAAGTTTAAAAGTTTCACTTGAAGCAACCGCAAGAGGAATGAAATTTTTAAATGTTGATTTATATAAAAGTGCTGCAACAGTTTGGAATGTAGCAAGCGATACAGAAATAATTCCACCATTTAGTTCAATTGATGGATTAGGTGATACAGTTGCTAAAAATATAGTTGAAGAAAGAGAGAAAAAGCCTTTCTTATCTATAGAAGATTTACAAAAACGTTGTAAGATATCGGCAACCTTAATAGAAAAAATGCGTATGATGAAAATACTTGATGGAATGGATGAATCAAGTCAATTAAGTTTATTTTAAAAAGTCTAGAAAATAGACTTTTTTTAAAAATTTAATAAAATGACAAAAAAAGAATATTATTATAAAGTAAACAAAAAAAATACTAAATTTGTATATAAAATATAAAAAAATAAAAATAAAAATACAACAAAAGTAAGAAAATATGTATTTGTAATCACAAAAAAAATATTATATTATTAAAATGAGTTTCGAAATTTATTACTTTACTTTGGTAGAAAAATTTTAGAGAATATTTCTACATTGAAACTCAACTTATTGTGATATAATTAAATTAAGGAGAGATATTATGTTATATAGATTAGAAAATGTAACAAAAACTTATAAAAATAATAATACTGAAAATCATGCACTAAATAAGATTGATTTAGAAATAGAAGAGGGAGAAATAATAGTAATATTAGGACCTTCAGGTAGTGGTAAAAGTACTATGTTAAATATATTATCTGGAATAGATAGTGTAACAAAAGGAAAAGTTTTTTATAAAAATAAAGATATTACAAAATTAAAAGAAACTGAGTTAACTAAATATAGAAAAGATAATTTGGGTTTTGTATTTCAAAGTTATAATTTAATTCCTAATTTAACAGTAAGAGAAAACGTGGAATTAGGAAGTGAATTATCAAATAATCCACTTAATATAAAAGAAATATTAAAAGAAGTAGGATTAATTAAACATATAAATAAGTATCCATATCAATTGTCAGGAGGGCAAATGCAAAGAGTAAGCATTGCAAGAGCTTTAGTAAAAAATCCGAGTGTACTATTTTGTGATGAACCAACTGGTGCTCTTGATGAAGAAACTGGGAAAAAAGTTTTGAAATTACTTCAAGATATAAACAAAAAATATCATACAACAATGATAATAGTAACACATAATAATTCAATTGCAAATATGGCAAATAAAGTAATAAAAGTAAACAGTGGAAATATAAAAGAAGTAATAAAAAATGAAAAAACAGTAAATGCATTAGATTTGAGGTGGGCTTAATGAAATTACTCTTTTTAAATGCCTTAAAAGGATTAAGAAAGAAAAAAGTTCAAATGTTTGGAATAATATTTATGGTAATTTTATCAACAGCTATTTATACAGGAATGAATAGTGCTATAGATAGATTAGAAAACAAATATTACTCATATTTAGATGAACAAAATGTAGAAGATATAACAGTAGCAGTAAATATAGATTACACAAAAGATATAACAATTGATGAAATAAATGAAATGTTAAATACAAGTTTAAAAGATATAACAGAAGAAGAAAAAACTATAATAGAAAATTATAAAAATTTTTTAACAAATCCAAGTTACGATGTAAGTATAATTTCAAGAGTAAAACAAGTATTTGATAAATATGATGCCATGGATATTATAGAAAGAAAAAAATTAGATAGTATTAAGGATAAATATAATTTCAGTTATGAAAAAGAATATTCAAAAATAGTACAAGATAATAAAAAACTATATAAAGTATTACCATATAATAAAAATAAAAAAATAAATAAAGTATATTTATTAAAGGGAAAATTACCTCAAAAAGAAAATGAAATAACTATATTAGAAGGATATGCTAAAAAAAATAATTTAAAAATTGGAGATAATTATAAAATACTAGAAAAACAATATAAAATAGTAGGATTTACATATGCACCAGACTATGTATACCCAATTATTTCAATGAGTATGCCAATATTTGATGAAAAAAATAATAATATTATTTATATGTATAATAAAGATTATAATGATATAACAGGTATAAATGATAATAGTTATGCTATAAAATATAATTTCAAAACAAATAGAAAATTTGAAATAAAAGTGTCAACAAAGGATGAAAAAGAAACAAAAAAAGAAATAACAGATCCTATTTTAAAAATATTTAATGAAAAAGAAACTGTAATGATGGATATGAACACAATTGTTAGAATAATGAGAATAGGATCATTACAACTAGAGTTTGCATCAGATAGATTATTTGCAGAATACTTTTTATATTTACTACTTTTAATATCTGTAATAATAATATTAGTAATAACGAAGAAAAGAATAGAAGATGAAAGACTTCAAATAGGAGTTTTAAAATCATTAGGATATAGTAGATTTAGTATAGCAACTAGTTACTTAGTCTATCCAATTTTAGGTTCATTAATAGGTGGAATAATAGGTTTTATAATAGGTATAGCTACACACTTTAAAGTTGCTGATATACTTAGAAGCTATTATTCAGTACCATTATCAAACTATAGTATAAGTTTTGAATATTTAAAAACATCAATTTTAGTTCCAATGATTACATTATCTTTATTAAGTTATTTAATAGCAATTATAATGTTAAAGAAAAAACCACTTTCATTATTAAAAGAAGGAAGCAATTTACGAGTTAATATATTTAGTAAAATAGCAAATAAATTAACAAAATTATTACCATTTAATCAAAGATTTAAATATTCTTTAGCATTTAGATCAATAGGTAAACTATTTATAGTAACAATAACATCATTTTTAACAGGACTATTAATAACATTAATATTAATAGGAATGAATTTATTTAATAATATGATAGATGCATCATTTAAAGGAATGGATTTTAAATATGTTGCTTATTTTAATGGAATATATAAATATGATAAAAAAGATAAAAAATCAGATTATATTTTAAATATAACTGCACCAATTAATAAAGTAGAAACTAAAAATAATAAAAATAAAAAGATAAAAGAAGATACAAAATTAAATATAAATGGAATTGATTTAGATGCAAAATATACAAAAGTATTAGATAAATCCGAAAAAAATATTATAAATAAATTAACAGATGAAAATAAAATAATCTTAAATGAAAATGCCAAAGAAACATTAAAACTTGAAATAGGAGATAAAATAAAACTAAAATATGAAAACTTAGAATTTGAATATGAAATAGTAGATTTTAATGCCGATTATATGGGAACAAATGCATATGTAAATAGAAAATCATTAGCAAAAAAAATAAATGTAAGCGAAAAATCATATTCAACAATTTATTCAAATAATGATAAATATAATGATACATCAAAATTAACAGAAGAAGAGGCAAATACTATTACATATTTATTAAGTATTAAGGATTTAAAAGCAAATATAAGTAAACAAATGGATAGATTTAAAGGAAGTATCTATATAGTAATCCTATTTGCATCTGTAATGGCACTTATAATAATTGCTGTAATAGCAAACATAGTAGTAGAAGAAAATAAAAAAACAATATCATTAATGAAAGTACTAGGATATGACAACAAAAGAATAAGCAAAATAGTACTTAATATATATACACCATTTATAATAATTGCTTATTTAATTTCAATACCAGTAATGACGAAAATATTAAAATTAATAGTAGAAGCACTTGTAGGTGATATAGGAGTAACTATTCCAATAAAATCGGATCCAATGATATCTTTTATAGGGCTTATATCTCTTTTAATCGCATACTATATAGCTATTAATATATCTAAAAAAGTATTAAATAAAATTCCACTAGCAATTGCTCTTAAAAGAGAATAAAGAGAGAAGGTATAATATGAATTTAATAGAAATTAAAAATGCATATAAAATATATAAAACAGGTAAAATAAAAACAACTGTTTTAAATAATATAAATCTTTCTATAAAAGAAGGAGAAATAATAGTAATATTAGGACCTTCAGGTAGTGGTAAAAC
>CAKPMH010000013.1 GCA_934167935.1 uncultured Bacilli bacterium | reverse complement strand
GCAGAGAAAAAAGGCCTAGAAAGAGGAATGAAAAAAGGTCTTGAAAGAGGAATGAAAAAAGGAATAGAACAAGGAATTGAACAAGGTGAAAATAATAAAACCATTGAAATAGCAAAAAACTTATTAAAGGAAAATATTGATATAAATGTAATTTCATCGACTACAGGTTTATCAAAAGAAGAAATAGAAAAATTAAAATAATTTCTATTTTTTTTGTCTTAATATATTTACATAAAAATTTAACTACTGCATATTATTTTCTAGGTGATAACATGAAAATACGTATTGGTATACCTAGAAGTATATTTTATTATTATTATAAAGATATTTGGAAATACTTTTTTGATGAATTTAATATAGAACTTGTAGTTAGTCCAAATACAAATAAAAAAATGATGAATGACGCTATTTTAAAAACTACTGATGAAATGTGTTTATCTATTAAAAATTATATTGCACATGTTAATTATTTAAAAGATAAATGTGATTATATTTTAATTCCTAGAGTTGATAATTATGGGATTGATAATCAAACTTGTACCAATTTTTTAGCTCTTTATGATATTATAAATAATTTATTTGATATAAAATTACTTAATTATAATATTAATATAGAGAATAATGAAACAGAAGAAAAAGGATTAATAGATATAGTAACAAATTTTGGATATTCAAAAGAATATGCAAAAAAGGCATATAAAAAAGCTACTATAAAGGCAAATAATATAAAAAATAAACAGATAAAAGAAAATATAAGAAAAATTGATAGTGAAAAATTGAAAATATTGTTAGTAGGGCATCCTTATAATTTGTATGATAATATGATTGGTAAAGATATAATAACATATTTAGAAAATAATAATGTAGAAATAATTTATAGCAATCTATTTCATAGTGATATAGCATCTAATTTAAGTAAAAAATTATCATATTCTTTGTATTTTAAATATAATAAGGAAAATATTGGCTCAATACCACTTACTGAAGATAAAATAAATGGGATTATTTTTATATCTACATTTCCATGTGGACCAGATTCACTTGCAAATGAATTAGTATTTAGAAAATTAAAAAAACCATATCTTAATTTAATTATTGATGATGTTGATGGAATGGCAGGATTTGAAACTAGAATTGAAAGTTTTATTGATATTATAAAGGAGGGAGTAAAATGAATAAGGTATCTTTTCCATTAATAGGTAATTATAGTGTACCTGCTTATTATCTATTTAGTCATATATTAGATTGTTCTATTATTATACCACCACCAATTACTAAAAAAACAATAGAACTTGGTAGTGCTAATAGTCCAGAATTTACTTGTACACCATTTAAGTACACATTAGGTACTTATATAGAAGCATTAAATAAAGGAGCTAACGTTTTAATTCAATTTGGTGGAGGATGTAGATATGGTTATTATTTTGAACTTCAAGAACAAATATTAAAAGATTTAGGTTATGAATTTAAATTAGTTAATTTAGTTAGTAAAGGTGTAACAAATCCAAAAGAAATATATCATAAATTAAAAGAAATTAATCCAAAATTAAAATTAGATAAACTTTTATATCATACTTTTATAACTGCTAAAATGATTAAATATATGGATATTTGTGATGATTATATTAGATCAAATATTGGCTTTGCAAAAGATGATAGTATGGAAAAAATAAATAAGGAAATGCTACATAAATTTAAGTCTATAAAAGGTTTTATAAATTTAAGAAAAACGTATAAAAAATATTATAAAAAATTAAAAAAGGTTAAATTAAATAAACCAAAAAATAGATTAAAAATAGGTATTATAGGTGAGTTATATACAATAATGGAACCATTTGCTAATTACTATTTAGAAAAAGAATTAGCAAGTTATAATATCGAAGTAAAGAGATTTACTAATGTACATTTTTTATTGTTTGAAAAACATAAAAAAGGTAGAAAATATTTAAAATATACAAAAGAATATAATAAATATAAAATGGGTGCTGATAGTCATGATAATATAGCAAGGTGTAAATATTTATGTAAGAATAATTATGATGGAATTATTCATATAAAATCAGCTTTTTGTACACCTGAGATAGGCATTATGAGTATAATAAATAAAATATGTAAAGAACATAATGTACCAGTAATATTTTTTTCATTTGATGCAAATACTAGTGAGGTTGGTATAAAAACACGTTTGGAAGCTTTTTATGACATGATAGAAATGAGGAAGAAAAGTGAAGAATTGTTATCTAGGAATTGATATAGGTTCTATATCTACAAAAGGAGTAATAATAGATGAAAATAATAATATAATAAAATCTGATTATATAGAAACAAATGGTAATCCAATTCAAGCTGTAAAAAAATTAATAGAATTATTAAAGAAAAATTTAGATAAAAGTATTGTAATTAAGGGAATTGGAACAACAGGAAGTGCAAGAAAACTAATAGGTTTATTATTGGATGCAAATATAGTAAAAAATGAAATAACGGCTCATGCTGTTGGAACTTTAAACTATTATAAAGACGTAAAAACTATTTTAGAAATAGGGGGACAAGATTCCAAAATAATATTTTTAGATAAAGGCATAATAACGGATTATTCTATGAATACACTTTGTGCTGCAGGGACAGGTGCATTTTTATCAAGTCAAGCTAAAAGACTTGGTATAAAAATAGAAGATTTTGGATCTATTGCTTTAAAATCAAATAATCCAGTTAAAATAGCTGCAAGATGTACTGTTTTTGCAGAATCAGATTTAATACATAAAGCACAAGTTGGTTATAAAATAGAAGATATATTAGCAGGACTTTCTAAAAGTATAGTAATTAATTATTTAAATAATTTAGCTAAAGGTAAAAAAATTATGCCTCCAATTGTTTTTCAAGGTGGAGTAAGTAAAAATAAAGCTGTTTTAAAATATTTTAAAGAAATATTAAATGAAGATGTTATAGTTGATTATAATAGTCATTTAATGGGGGCAATTGGAATTGCAATACTTGCAAAACAAAATAGTAATGATAAAACATTTAATTTAAATATAAAAAATATAAAATTTGAGACTAAGGGGATGGAATGTAATAGATGTGCTAATAACTGTGAAATTTTAAAAATATATAAAGATTCTAAATTAATAGATGCATGGGGTAGTAAATGTAATAGAGAAATTAAAAATTAAAAGGATTTTAAAATTAAATGTTGTATATTAATATTGACAGAGAAAAAATAATAGTGTATAAATTTAAGTGACATAGGAGGAAGAATTATGGCAAAAAATTTGGTAATAGTGGAATCTCCAGCTAAAACAAAAACAATTGGAAAATATTTAGGTAATGAATATAAAGTTGTATCAAGTAAAGGACATATAAGAGATTTAGCAACATCTGGTAAATATGGTTTAGGTATAGATATAGAAGATAACTTTAAACCAAAATATACAACAATAAAAGGTAAAAAGAAAACAATAGACGAATTAAAAAAAGATGTTAAAAATAGTGATTTTGTTTATTTGGCAACTGACCCTGACCGTGAAGGAGAAGCAATTTCTTGGCATTTATATGATGCCCTTAATATAGATGATAATAAATATGAGAGAGTTGTATTTAATGAAATAACAAAAAATGCTATATTAGAATCATTTAAACATCCTAGAAAAATAGATAATAATTTAGTAAATTCACAAGAAGCAAGAAGAATACTTGATAGAATAATAGGATTTAGATTAAGTAAATTGATGCAATATAAAACAAGTGGAACAAGTGCTGGACGTGTACAAAGCGTTGCTTTAAAATTAATAGTTGATAAAGAAAGAGAAATAAATTCTTTTAAATCTGAAGAATATTATACTATTAAAGCAATTTTTCCTGAATTTGAAGCTGATTTAGTAAGTTATAATAATAAAAAAATAGAAATTAAAAATGAAATAGAAGCGAATCTTATATTAGATAAACTATCAAATAAATTTAAAATAGATAGTGTTGATAAAAAAACAAAGGAGAAAGCAACTAAATTTCCTTTTACAACAAGTACTTTGCAACAAGATGCATCTAATAAACTTAATATGAATGCAAAAAAAACAATGATGGTTGCTCAAAAGCTTTATGAAGGAATTGAACTTTCTGATGAAACAGTCGGGCTTATCACTTATATGCGTACTGATTCAACAAGATTATCAATAGATTTTATAAATGAAACAAAAGATTTTATTAAAGCAAAATATGGAGAAAACTATGTTGGTATAGTTAAAAAAAGTAAAAATAAAGAAAATGTTCAAGATGCACATGAAGCAATTAGACCAACTAGTATAAAAAGAACTCCAGAAAGTGTTAGACCATTTCTAAATGATGATGAATTTAAATTATATAGAATGATTTATTATAGGGCACTTGCTTATTTAATGGCACCTGCTAAAACAGAAAATACAACTGTTATATTTGATAATAATAATTATCAATTTAAATTAACAGGTCAAGTTATAACATTTGATGGATATTTAAAAGTATATAAGGATTATGAAGATACAAAAGAAGATATAATTCCTCCTTTTGATACATATAAATCTAATATAGTTATATCTAAATCCATAGAAAAAGAACAGCATTTTACTCAACCACCAGCAAGATATACTGAAGCAAAATTAGTTAAAGCAATGGAAGAACTTGGTATTGGTAGACCTAGTACATATGCTACTATAATGAGTAATATTAAAGATAGAGGTTATGTAACTATAGTTGAAAAAAAATTCCGTCCAACTGAGATTGGTATAGAAGTAACGGATAAATTACAAGAATTTTTTTCATCGATTATAAATGTAGAATATACCGCAAATATGGAAGAAGATTTAGATGAAATAGCTGAAGGAAAAAAAGTATGGTATAAAACTTTAGATGAATTTTATAAAAAGTTTGAACCACTTTTAACAGAAGCATTTGATAAAATGGAAAAAGAAGCACCAGAAGAAACAGGTGAAATTTGCCCAGAATGTTCACATCCTCTTGTTATTAGAAAAGGTAGGTATGGCAAATTTATAGCATGTAGTAATTATCCTGAATGTAAATATATAAAGCAAGAAGAAAAAGAGGCAAAAGAAATATGTGATTGCCCTAATTGTGATGGTAAAATAATCGAAAAGAAAAGTAAAAGAGGAAGATTATTTTATGGATGCAATAATTATCCAACTTGCAAAACAGCATACTGGGATAAACCGATCGGAGAAAATTGCCCGGAATGTGGTTCAATGCTTGTAATAAATAAAAAGAATGAAATTAAATGCAGTAGTTGTGATTATAAAAAGTAATCACAATTTTTCTTTAAATTAAAATTATTTCTTTTCTTTTTAAAAAAAATAATATATAATTAAGATAGGTGAATAATATGAATTCTGGAATATATAGTTTAGTTGTAAGAAATACATACACAAATGAATTTGTTGTACTTCCAATTGAAGATTTAAATGATAGTAGTGTAAAAAAAGAAAAAGTTAATATTTCATCAATTGACAAAGTAACAACTTTTTTTAAGGATGAGCAACATTTAATAGAACATTTAATAGAAAAAGGTTATATAAATTTTTCTACTGCAGATATTTTTATTAAATATAAACAAGATGGTAAAGATAAACTTTTAGAACCACTATATGAAAAATTTAATGTATTTAGATTATTAACAGAAGATAGTGAATCAAAAATAAAAAGTGAAAATCAAAATTTTATTTATTATCAAGATATTATATTTCAAGAATTAAATAAAAAAAGTGTAAGAAATTATATATTAAATAGTTATAATGTTAATTATAATTTAAAAAAACATATTATTTATATGTATGATTCTAATCATATTGATGATGTAACTTTTTTTAAGAAAAAAATAATAGAAGATCTTTTAAATTATCGTACTTTAAGAGATGTTGTATCATCTATAGATGAATATTATAATAAAGAAAAAAAGGTTAATAGACTTATGAAAAATGAAGATAGAAGAAGAGCTTTAGTTGGAGAAATAACAAAAGATGAAGAAGAATTGCTTGCTCGTACTATGAATATAAATATCCCACTTGATTATTCATTAGAAGAAAGCCAAGTATATAAAGATGCATCAATATATAAAAGTAATAATGAAGAAGTAAAAGAAATGATAGATTTGGATGATATAATTTATGGATTAAGTTATGTTGAAGCACTAGCACTTGGAATAGATTTAAATAAAATGGATGAATATGTTGGAAAGACTAAAAAATAGTCTTTTTATTTGACAAAAAAATGTTCGTGTATTATAATTTTAATGGATAGTGATAATATGAGTGAATATATAGATAAATTTTTAAAATACTTAAAAATAGAAAAGAATTATTCAATTAATACAATAGAAAGTTATAAAAAGGATTTATTAGAATTTAATGAATATTTAAAAAATAAAAAAATAAAAGATGTAGATTATAAATTTATTAGAGATTATCTAGCTTATATGTACCAAAAAAAATATATGAAAAAAACGATATCAAGACATATTAGTACATTAAGAAGTTTTTATAAGTATTTAAATAATGAAAATATTTTAAATAAAAATCCTATGATATTAATATCAAACCCTAAATTGGATAAAAAACTACCTAATTTTTTATATTATGATGAACTTTTAGTTTTGTTAAATATTCCAAACAAAGAAACAACACTTGGTCTTAGAGATGCATTAATACTTGAACTTTTGTATTCAACAGGTATAAGGGTAAGTGAGTTAATTAATATAAAAATAAAAGATATTAATTTTAATGATAAAAAAATATTAATACTTGGAAAGGGTAATAAGGAAAGATATGTATTATATGGAAATACTTTAATGGAATTACTTGATTTATATTTAAATAATAGTAGATCAAAACTAAATAAGGATAGTGAATATTTAATCTTAAATAAAAATGGGGATAAAATAACGGATAGAGGAATTAGACTTATAATACAAAATATACTTAAAAAGGGTGAATTAGATTATCATGTAAGTCCCCATACATTAAGACATACATTCGCAACTCATATGCTAGATAATGGTGCTGATTTAAAAAGTGTTCAAGAATTACTTGGACATGAAAATTTATCAACGACCCAAATATATACTCATGTAACAAATGAAAGATTAAGAAGTGTATATTTAAATACACATCCAAGGGCAAAGGAAAAATAATATGGAAAATATAGATAAATTATTAGAAAGCCTTTCTAAAACTAAATTTAGAGGTTCATTTCATTTAGATGAAAAAATGAAAAGATATGTTATAGAAAAAGGAATGAATAAAATAGTGGAACATGCATATGACTTTGTAAGAACAAGGCTTGCACCAGCTAATATATTGAATGATGGGTGGCAAACACCATATCGTGGACATCCTGTATTTATAGCACAGCATGCTACTGGAACATGTTGTAGAGGATGTTTAATGAAGATACATAAAATAGAAAAAAATAAAAAATTATCTAACAATGAAATTGATTATGTTGTAAATGTAATAACTAGTTGGATTAGAAGTGAGGTATATAATGGCAAAACTACATTTTAAATATGGAACAATGAATAGTGGAAAAAGTATTGATTTAATTAGAACGGCACACAATTATGAAGAATGCGGTTATAATGTTTTGGTTATGAAACCTATTATTGATACTAAAGGAGCTGATATGTTAGATTCAAGAGTAGGATTAAAAAGAAAGGTTGATATTTTAATAAATGATGATTCTATATTAAAACTTTTAAAAAACAAAATAACAGATAATTTAGCTTGTATATTTATAGATGAAGCACAATTTTTAAATAAAAAACAAATAGACGAATTATTTTTTATTACAAAAAAACTAGATATTCCAGTAATATGCTACGGGCTTAGAACAAATTTTAAAATGGAATCATTTGAAGGATCTAGAAGACTTCTTGAAATTGCTGATGAATTAGAAGAATTAAAAACATTATGTAAATGTATGGAGATAGCTAGATTTGCTGGAAGAAAAGTTAATAATGAATATACTTTAGATGGATTAGAAGTAAAAATAGATGGAAAAGATGAAAATATTGAATATGTTCCATTATGTGGAAAATGTTATTTAGAAAAAGTTAAAAAAATCAAATTTTAGCTTTTTTTCTTGTAAAAAAATTATTGAATAAAATTAGAGGATTTGTTATAATGATATTGTCAAGATAGGAGGAGATTTATGACAAAATTTGTTTACTTATTTAGTGAAGGAAACGCTAGTATGAGAGACTTATTAGGTGGAAAAGGAGCTAATTTAGCTGAAATGACGAATATAGGTCTTCCAGTTCCACAAGGATTTACAATAACAACAGAAGCTTGTACAAAATACTATGAAGATGGAAGAGAAATAAATGAAGAAATTCAATCGCAAATTAATGAAGCAATTTTAAAAATGGAAAAAATTACTTCAAAAAAATTTGGTGATAAGGAAAATCCATTATTAGTATCAGTAAGAAGTGGAGCAAGAGCATCAATGCCTGGTATGATGGATACAATATTAAACTTAGGTTTAAATGAAGAAGTAGTAAATACTATAGCAGAAAAATCAAATAATCCAAGATGGGCATGGGATTGTTATAGAAGATTTATCCAAATGTATTCAGATGTAGTTATGGAAGTTGGAAAAAAATATTTTGAACAACTTATAGATAAGATGAAAGAAGAAAAAGGTGTAAAACAAGATATTGAACTTGATGCAGATGATTTAAAAGAGTTAGCACGCGAATTTAAACTTGAATATAAAGAAAAGATAGGATCTGATTTTCCTGATGATCCAAAAGAACAATTAATGGGTGCTATAAAAGCAGTATTCCGTTCATGGGATAATCCAAGAGCTAATGTCTATAGAAGAGATAATGATATACCATATTCATGGGGAACAGCTGTAAATGTTCAATCTATGGCATTTGGTAATATGGGTGATGATTGTGGAACAGGTGTAGCATTCACACGCGATCCTGCAACAGGTGAAAAAGGTTTATTTGGAGAATTTTTAACAAATGCTCAAGGAGAAGATGTTGTTGCTGGTGTACGTACTCCAATGAAAATTAGTGAAATGGAGAAAAAATTTCCAGATGCATTTGTAGAATTTAAGAATGTTTGTAAAACACTAGAATCTCATTATAGAGATATGCAAGATATGGAATTTACAGTTGAACATGGTAAACTTTATATGCTTCAAACAAGAAATGGAAAAAGAACAGCTAAAGCTGCCCTTAAAATCGCTTGTGATTTAGTTGATGAAGGTATGAGAACTGAAGAAGAAGCTGTTTTAATGATTGATCCAAGAAACTTAGATACATTATTACATCCACAATTTGATGATGATGCATTAAAGGCTGCAAAGCCAGTTGGTAGAGGTTTAGGAGCAAGCCCTGGAGCAGCTTGTGGTAAAATAGTTTTTACAGCTTTAGATGCAGAAAAATGGCATGAAAATAATGAAAAAGTAATCCTTGTTAGACTTGAAACTTCACCTGAAGATATTACAGGAATGAAAGCGAGTCAAGGAATTTTAACAGTACGTGGTGGAATGACATCTCATGCAGCTGTAGTAGCCCGTGGTATGGGAACATGCTGTGTATCAGGTTGTGGTGATATTCAAATGGATGAAGAAAATAAAAGATTTACATTAGCTGGAAAGGTATATCATGAAGGTGATGTAATATCAATTGATGGTACAACTGGAAATATTTATGATGGTGAGATAAAAACTGTAGATGCGAAAGTAGTTGGAGAATTTGCACGTGTTATGTCATGGGCTGATAAATTTAGAACACTTGGGGTTAGAACAAATGCTGATACTCCAAGAGATACTAAAAAAGCAATAGAACTTGGAGCTGAGGGAATCGGACTTTGTAGAACAGAACACATGTTCTTTGATGATGAAAGAATATTTGCTATAAGAAAAATGATTTTATCTGAAACAGTTGAAGAAAGAGAAAAAGCACTATCATTATTAATTCCTTATCAAAAAGGTGATTTTAAACAAATGTATAAAGAGTTAAAAAATCTTCCAATGACAGTTCGTTATTTAGATCCACCTCTTCATGAATTTTTACCTAAAGAAGAAGCTGATATAGAAGCCCTTGCAAGTAGTATGAATGTAACAGTTGAACATTTAAAAGCAAAATGTAATGAATTACATGAATTTAATCCTATGATGGGACATAGAGGATGTAGACTTGATGTTACTTATCCAGAAATTGCAAGAATGCAAACAAGGGCATTAATGGAAGCTGCAATAGAAGTTAAAGAAGAAGATGGATATGATATAGTACCAGAAATTATGATTCCATTAGTTGGTGAAGTAAAAGAATTAAAATTTGTTAAAGATATTGTTGTTGAAACAGCAGAATTAGTAAAGAAAGAAAAAAAATCTTCCATAGAATATCATATTGGTACAATGATTGAAATTCCAAGAGCTGCACTTACAGCAGATGAAATAGCAAAAGAAGCTGAATTCTTCTCATTTGGAACAAATGATTTAACACAAATGACATTTGGTTTTTCAAGAGATGATGCAGGTAAATTCTTAAACTCATATTATGAAAATAAAATATATGAACAAGATCCATTTGCACGAATTGATCAAAAAGGTGTAGGAAAACTTGTAGAAATGGCTGTTTCACTTGGAAAGAAAGTAAGACCTGATATTAAACTTGGTATTTGTGGAGAACATGGTGGAGATCCTTCGAGTGTTGAATTTTGTCATAATGTTGGTTTAACTTATGTTTCATGTTCACCATTTAGAATACCAATTGCAAGACTTGCTGCTGCACAAGCTGCAATTAAAGCAAAAAATAATTAATAAATTAGATTAAACTAAGATGGAAATATCTTAGTTTTTTTAACTATATTTATTGGCTTAGAAAAATATATGGATGATATCGTTTATACTAAAAAAAGAATATGTAATTGAAATTATATATATTTAATTTATAACTTTATTGCTATTTTAGTTTTTTTATTATATACTAAAGATGGTGATTATATGAAAAATAAGATAGTTAAAATTATAATATGCAGTACTTTAATTATTTTTATATCTGGATGTAAAAATAATAGTGATGTTCAAGATAATATTCCAGAACAATTAGAAAAATATATTTATGCTACTAACTTTATAGATGGTAGAAAAATTCATATGACATTTGATGTTAAGTATAATAATGAATCTTTAATTAATAGTATTAATGCTAATAAAATTACTTATGACGAAATAAAAAATAATATGCAAATATATAGTACTAAAGATTTGGAATATATTCTTTATAAATATGATCCAGAAACAAAATTATTTGGTGAAAGTGATTTTTATATGATGGAATGCAATACAAAAGAGGGGGTTAATGATATTTATATTTTATATTCAAATCATCAAGTAAAAAATTTATGTTCATCTAAAATTGATGATATAGATAATGTTAAAATGAAAATAACAAAAAGAGATTTTGATAATAATAAAATAACTATTGAAATAAAAGATAGTAGTGATGCAGAATATATATACGGTGATGATTATAAAATTCAAATATACGATAATACATATAAAGATATTACGCCTATAAAAGAATTAAATTTTAATAGTATAGGTTATACTAATAAAAATGATTTGATATTTAAAATAGATTGGACTAATAGTTATGGTAAATTAAAGGCTGGAGATTATAGATTGCTCAAAAAAGTAATTGATAGTAAAAATTTAGAACATTACATATCTGTTAAATTTACAATAAAATAGTTAAGACTAAGATATTTCAATGCCTTAATAGAAATATCTTATTTTTTTTGATATAATGGATATGAAAAAATTTTTTTCAAATTAAAAAAAATAGTAGGTTGATAATATGAAATTAGAACAAACAATGTTTATATCAAATTTACCTTCAATAGATTTGCATGGATTAGATAGAGATTCTGCAAGAGTTCTTGTAGAAGATTTTATAAAAGAAAATATAAAACTTAAAAATAAAGAATTTGTCATAATTCATGGTGTTGGAACAGGAATATTAAAACAAACAACACATAATGTTTTAAAGAAAAACAAAAATGTTGAAGATTATATAATTTGTTATAATAATGTAGGTAGTACGATTGTTCGTATTAAAATTTGACAAAATTATTAAAATATGATAGAATCAAAGTACAACAAGAAAAAGAATTCCCTTAAATTTCAAAGAAAACTTTGATTTTTAAAAGAATTTTTTCAAAATGAAAAAAACATATTGACAGAACAAAGTTTCTGTGGTAGTATAGGTGGCATAAATTTTTAAAGGGGGGGTATTTATGTATACCGAAACAAGAAACAATTTTTCTATGAGAACTGTAGTTTTACAATTCTTATTCGTAGCATTATTTATATTTATCTTAATTTGGTTATTTCCAATGAAGAGTGATATGAAAAAAGCTATAGCATCTATAGATAATTCAGATAACAATAATAATTTATCAATATTATATGATCGCATATTTAATGAAAACTTATTAGCAATGAAAGAATCAGCAAAAGATTATTTCACATTACAAAGATTACCACAAAAAGTTGGTGATTCAACAAAATTAACTTTAAGAGAAATGCTTGATAAAAAAATCATATTACCATTCACTGATAAAAATGGTAAACAATGTGATTTAGATGATTCATATGTTTTAGTTACAAAACATGATGAAGAATATGTTATGAAAGTTAATTTAAAATGTGGTAAAGAAGAAAATTACTTAATCGTTAACATGGGATGTTATGATTATTGTAAAGGTACTATCTGTGAGAAGAAAGGTACAACAACAAAAATAGTAAGAAAAGTAACAAAAACAACTACAACAAAAACAACTACAAAAAAATATTATTGTAAATATATAAATGGAAAATATTATGATAATAATGGAAAAGTAGTAACAAAAGCAGCTTATACAAAAGCATGTACAAAAGAACCAACAAAAACATATTATTGTAAAATAGTAAATGGAAAATATTATGACAACAATGGAAAGAAAGTTAGTAAAGAAGCATATATAAAAGCTTGTACAAAAGAACCAGAAAAAACATATTATTGTAAAATAGTAAATGGAAAATATTATGATAAAACTGGTAAAATTGTAAGTGAATCTGAATATGAAGATTCTTGTATTGAAAAAGAACCAGAATATGTATATTTATATGAATATAAAAAAGTAATTGATGGTACAGTTAAATATACTGATTGGTCAGAATGGTCTACAACTTCAGTTTCTCCAACAAGTACAAGAGAAGTTCAAACAAAACAAGCAGAATATAAAAAATTAATTGGATATAATGTAAAAACTGTAAATGATTTAACAAAACCAATCTTTAGTCAAGAAAAAGTATTAGTTGGTACTAAAAAGGTAACAGCATGTGAATCTTATAATTTAACTTCAACTGTAACAGGTTATGAAGAAAAATATATTGGAACAGTTAAACTTACTTCAGCTCCAACTTCAACTTCAACAACAAGATATGAAAAAGTAGGTACATATAATTGGTATTGTGATAATGATTGTACATCAGGAACTGTATATTTATATAGAATGTATCAAAGAGTTCCAAAAACAACAACATCATATAGTTGTGCAAGTTATAAATCATATACAACAGCTTATGAAGCTACTAAAACAGTTTTAACAGGATATGAAAAGAAACAAGAAAAAGCACCAGTTTATGATACATATACAAGAACATATTATAGATATAGAACAAAATCAAAAACACATGGATCAACAGATTTAAAATGGAGTACTTATAATGATACAAAATTATTAAATGATAACTATCATTATACAGGAAATGTTAAAATAGAAATGGTTACAAAATAATTAAAAAGGGGCGATAAATATGAAAATTAGAATTAGAGATTTATCAACAAAAGGGAAATTAGTATTATTATCAGGAGCACTTGTTTTAGCAGGATCTGGATATGCAACAGGTAGAGCAATTCAAAAACATAGTGAAAAAGGTAATGTAACAAAAGAAGCTACAACTGAAGTAACAACTGAAGATGTTTTAACTACAGAGGCAACTGCAAGTGATGCAGTTGCTTCAGATAACATCTTAAAATATTATGATGAAATTGATTTAATAGAAGAAGATGTTGTTGCAGCTATTAATGATGGATTAGCTAAAGGAATGTACAATTATGATATAACAGATGATATGAAAGATTCAATGGCAAAATCATATTTAGATTATTATTTAATGCTAAATAAAAATGAAATTTCTGGAAAAACTTATGATATTCTAAATCAAGATCATGATATGAATTCTATGGATATTTTAAATAGTTCTATGATTCAAGAACAATTAATTCAAGAACAAACAATAGTATCAGTAGAATCAAGTGAACTTGATTATAGTAAAATTATAAAAGAAGAAGACGACAGAAAATTTATTCAAGATTTAGCTCATACAGTTGCAGCAATGCATACAGCAATTGATAGTAATAATAAAAGTGAATTAGATACTTTAGCTCAACATGTTATAGATATTAAAAATAGTCTTATATCTAATAATGCTGAAATTTCAATGATTTATAATCCAATGACTATAGATTTAGCAATTATGTTAATTGATTCAGCAGATAGTTTATATAATGGTGAAATAATACTTGATGATGAAGATTTAGCTCAAATTTTTAATACTTCTTATGTAAAATGTATTGAAGGTGAATATGTATCTTCAATGACTGATGAAAGCATTAATGCTTTAGCTTCTGAATTTGAAATCGAAGGATATCAAAATATGACTAGAGAAGAAATATTAGAAGCTATAAGTAAGTTAAATGCTAAAGGTACATCAGAAGTAAGTTTAAGAAGTAATTTAAGAAGTATTTCAAAAACTTCATTAGAAGAAACTATATCAAGAACTAGTAGTATTGAATGTAGTGAAGTATACTCATATGAAAATTTAATTGAATCAATTTCTGATAGAATAGATTTATCATTACAAGTTAGACCAGAAAAAAGTGATTTAGATGTTGTAAATGATAATCCATTTGGACCAAATCATTATAAAGAAGATGGAAGCTTCAAAGAAGGAACAACTACAACAACAGTTCCTGAAAGTCAAGTTCCAGAAAGTGCTAAAGTTCCTACAACTGAAGAAGTAAAAACAAGCGAAGGCGAAAAAACAAATGAGACATATGTTCAAGCTAAGGCTGCTGGTATTACTGCAGGTTCATCTGCAGCAGCAAGTGCTTATTCAAGTTCATATGCTGGTAGAGCATCACAAATGCCTACAAAATCAGTAGGAGCTGCGCCATCACTAGATTGTAAAGATTATAATGTAGTTTATAACTATTTCTATAATTTAGAATGGAATAATAGTAGAGCTTCATTTATATCAGCTGAAGAAAAAGCTAGAAAAGAAAATGAACAAGCTACAACTGAATTTGTTCCAGACACAACAGGAGAAGAAACTAAAACAACTGAAACTAATCCAACAGATGTTCCATATGATGGAGAAGAAACTTTTGTTCCAGTTTCAAGTAATGTATCAAACATTAAATCTGAATTAATGGCAATGAAAGATAGAATTGTATCAGCATATACTTATGCATATAATGATACTTTAGATGAAAATTCAAAAAGAATGTAAAAATGCATTCTTTTTTTAATTCTCAAATTTAAAATGTTAATTGACTTTAAATATAAATTATGATATTATTTATTTAGAATAGATGACAGACTTGTTGGGAGGCATAAAGATGAATAGTGCATATTTATTTGATTATGTTAATGAAAATGAATTTCATAAACTTGAAAGATCACTAAAAAAATATAATATGTTGGCATATAAGAAATTGCACTTTGATTATTATCCTAAATTAAAAGATGGTAATTTTTTAGGAGAAGTAGTTAAAACAAATAAAGCAAACAATACTAGAACATATGAACTTAAATTGCCTACTGATACATTATTTGCTAAAGTACATGGTGAGATTAAATTACATTACGTTGTATATGAAAATGAAAAAATAGTTATGCTCGACAAAATAACTCCTGAAGATATATTGAGTGAAGGTCATCAATCAGAACTTGTTACATATAAAGGTGTTATGGTATCAAAACAACATTCTGATAAAGATATGTTTAAAATTAATTTATTAAATATGATTAATCGTGATTAGATAAAATTCTAATTTTTTTTATAGGAGGTACAAATGATAGAAAAAATAATAGAAAAAGCTAAAGGAAAAGGTAAAAAAATTGTTCTTCCAGAATATATGGATGAACGTGTTTTAAAAGCGGCTATAATAGCTTCTGATAATAATATTGCCGATATAATAATTTTAGGCAATAAAGATGAAATAACTAAAAACAATAATATTTCACTTAATAATTTAACAATAATTGATCCTTTAAAATCGCCTTTAACACAGACTTTTATTGATGAGTTAGCACTTCTTAGAAATATTAGAAAAGAAGATGCCAAAAATTTAATATTGAATGATTATATGTATTTTGCATGTATGATGGTAAAAGATAATTTAGCAGATGGAGTTGTATCAGGAGCTTGTCATTCCTCTAAAGATACTTTAAGACCAGCTTTACAAATAATAAAAACAAAAGAAGATAGCAAATTAGTATCAGCATTTTTCTTAATGGATGTTTTAAATAAAAATTATGGTTTAGATGGAACATTTATATTTGCTGATTGTGGATTAAATCAAAATCCAAATGAAATTGAACTTGCTAATATTGCTATAGATTCTGCAAAGAGTTTTAAAAAACTATTAAATAGTGAACCAGTTGTTGCAATGCTTTCTTATTCAACTTATGGAAGTGCTAGTTCAAGTGATGTAAAAAAAGTTGTAGAGGCAACTAAAATAGCAAGAAAAAATTCTTTATTTATAATAGATGGAGAATTGCAACTTGATGCTGCTATAGATAGAGAAATAGCTAAAATAAAAGCTCCGAATAGTTTTGTGGCTGGAAGAGCTAATGTACTTGTATTTCCAGATTTAGATTCAGGAAATATTGGATATAAACTAGTAGAAAGGCTTGGAAATGCTAAGGCATATGGGCCAATTACACAGGGAATTAATGCGCCTATAAACGATTTATCAAGAGGATGTAGTGTAGATGATATAGTAGGTGTAATTGCTATAACTGTATTACAATGTGATTAATGTAAAAAAATTGCCAATAATTATTAAATTATTGGTTTTATTATTTTTAAATGATATAATAAATTAGAAAGTAGGGATAATATGAAATGTGTAGCATTAAAAGGTGTAAAGGAATTTGAAATAAAAGAAATAGAAGAACCAAAAAAAGAAAATGGAAAAGTAATGATAGAGATTACTAAGTCAGGAATATGTGGATCTGATATTCATAATTTTGATATGGGAAATCCTATTGGTGTTGTAATGGGACATGAATTTTGCGGAACTGTAATAGATCCTGGTGATAGAGATGATTTAAATATAGGTGATAGAGTAACAGCCTTACCTATAAGTCCATGTGGACATTGTAGTGCATGTTTGAGTGGTAATAGCCAATATTGTTTAGAAACATGGAATCAAGCAATTGGATTATCGGTAAATAATCCTGGTGGATTAACTAAAAAAATAAATGTAAGAAGTGATATGGTTATTAAAGTACCAACTAATATAACAGATGAAGAAGTTGCTATGGTAGAACCAACTGCTGTATCGCTTCATGCAATACATTTAGCAGATATAAAAGTAGGTGATAAGGTATTAATTATAGGAGGGGGAATAATTGGACTTACTGCTGCTATGTTTGCTAAATTAGAAGGAGCAAGTTTTGTTGCTATATCGGAAGTAAATGATAAAAGAGGAAAAAAAGCTGTTGAACTAAAAGTTGCTGATAAATATTATAAAGCAGACCAGAATATAGTTAAAAATTTACTTGATGATGCTAATGAAGGCTTTGATGTAGTAATTGATTGTTGTGGTAATTCTATAGCAGTATCTACTGCTTTAATGGCGATAAAACCAGGTTCTACAATAATACTTGTAGGAGTATCACCAACTCCAATAACAATTCCAACAGTAGTAGGTGTATTAAGAGAAATAAATATGAAAGGTGCAATTGCTTATACAAAAGATGAATTTAAAACATGTATAGATTTAATGAGCAATAAACAAATAGATATACTTAAATTTTTATCAAAAACAATTGGTTTTGAAGATGTACAAAAAGCATATGAAGAACTATCAAGTGGCTCAAGTGATTTAATTAAAGTATTAGTTGATCCAAACATATAAAATAAAAGAACATATACATGTTCTTTTATTATTTAATATGACTTATAAATATGTTATAATTATTGGTAGTAAATTAAATACATATATATTATTTAACTTAAATACAAATATAAAAGATGTTAAATAAATAAAATACATATTTCTTCTTTTGTTATATTTAATAAAGTGATATAATTGTATTATTATGTTATTTAGTTAATTAAGGAGGTATTTATGACAAATAAAGATTTAGCAAACGTAATATTTCCAGATATTACAAAAACGATAGAGGATTATAAACAAATATATCCAAAAAGAGAATTAAAAGAAGGAGAAAAAGTAACACGTTTTGCACCATCTCCAACAGGATTTATGCATTTAGGTGGATTTTATCAAGCAATAATTGATTACGTGTTAGCTAAAAATAGTAATGGTATATTCTATTTAAGAAATGAAGATACTGATCAAAAAAGAGAAGTAAAAGAAGCTGTTGAACTTATAATGAAAACATTAAATCATTATGATGTAAAACCAGATGAATATGAGTATGAAGGAAAAATAATAGGAAATTACGGACCATATATTCAAAGTGAAAGAAAAGAAATATATCATGCATTTATTAAATATTTAATAGAAATAGATAGAGCTTATCCTTGCTTTTGTACAAAAGATGAAGTAGATGAAATAAGAGCAAAACAAGAAAAATATAAAGCAAGAATTGGATATTATGGAAGATATGCTAAATGTAGGAATTTAAGTATAGCAGAAAAAATAGAAAAAATAAAAAATGGTGAAGAATATGTTATTAGGTTTAGATCACTTGGAAATAATGAAAAAAGATTTTTCTTTGAAGATTTAGTAAGAGGAACTTTATCACTTCCAGAAAATGATCAAGATATTGTAATAATGAAATCGAGTGATAGACTTCCAACATATCATTTTGCTCATTTTGTAGATGACTTTTTAATGGGAACAACACATGTTGTAAGAGGAGAAGAATGGCTACCATCAGTACCAATTCATATAGAGCTTTTTAAAGCGTTTGATGCAAAACCACCTAAATATATTCATACCCCATTAATTGTTAAAAAAGAAGGAAATAGTGTAAGAAAATTAAGTAAAAGAAAAGATCCAGAAGCAACAATGAGTTATTATGAAGAAAACGGATATCCTACTTTAGCTGTTATCGAATCATTAATGACGATAATTAATTCCAATTATGAAGAATGGCATGATAAAAATCCAGAAAAATCATATTTAGAATTTCCTTTTTCACCAAAGAAAATGTCATCAAGTGGAGGAGCTTTATATGATATAGAAAAACTAAATAATATTTCTAAAAATATTATAAGTAAAATGAGTGCTAAAGAAGTATATAGTGATTTATATAATTGGTCAGAAAAATATGATAAAGAATTCTTTGAATTAATCTCTAAATATAAAGAATATACAATAAACATTCTAAATATAGAAAGAGAGCAAAAAAAACCTAGAAAAGACTATGAAAATTATAAGGCAATTAAACCACAAATATGGTATATGTATGATGAATTATTTAATAAAAAAGAAAAAGAATATGATTTTTTAAATATAACAGATAAAGATGAAATTAAATTAATACTAAATACATATATTGATAAATATTATAATGATAATGATGATAAAGATACTTGGTTTAATAAAGTAAAAGAATTATCAGAAGAATTAGGATATGCTTCTAATATGAAAGAATATAAAGAAGATCCTAGTAAGTTTAAAGGAAATGTTGCTGATATTTCAACAGTAATTAGGGTAGCTATTACAACATCAAGTATGACTCCAGATTTATATGAAATATTAAGACTGCTTGGAAAAGATAGAATAAAATCTAGAATAGAATTGTTTAATTAATAAATTATATCTTGAAAAAATTACATATTAATGGTAATATTAATATGTAATGGCCCGTTGGTGAAGTGGCTTAACACATAGCCCTCTCAAGGCTACATACATGGGTTCGAATCCCATACGGGTCACCAGATTGATAGGAAACTCGGACACATCCTGAGTTTAAGTAATAGATTACTAACAGAAATGTTAGTTTTTTTCTGCTTAAATTGAAAGGATGAGTGATAATTATGTTTGAGATAGAAACTAAAAACTTGAAAATAAGTGAAGAACTTAATAGAAAGATAGATATAATATGTCGGGTTGCTTGTGTTAAGTATGAATTTATACCAGGTAATATTAAGAATGTATTCAGTATCATTAATTGATATTAAAAATGATTTAAATGATAATTTAAATAAAATATATAAGTTAAAAGAACTAAAAGAAGAATTAAATAATAAGGATGAATTATTAGAATGTGCTGAAAAAAAGATAGACAAATTAGAATTAGAAATATTTTCTTTAGAAGATAAATTAAGACAATGGAGATTAAAATTTAAAAAAATAGTTGATTATTTAAGAAATAAAGTATGTGGATTATTTGGTAATAAAAATCAAGATATATATAAAGAAATAGTTGAAGATTTGCACGGTAATGACTTTTTAACTAATGATGATTATAATAAGATACATATGAAAACTGTTGTCGAAGAAAAAGCAAGTGCTAAAAAAGAAAGAAGAAAAGAAGATAGTCTAGAATTATAATGTAAAGTTTTCAGTATGTTTAGTAAAAAAATAAAATATTATGTTATAATTGTTATTAGGATATAGGAGGTTCTTTATGAGTAAATATGTTAAAGTAATGTTTGGAACAACTAGTGGTGCAAAAAGTGATTTTGAATATAAATTAAATGAAGTGAATGAAAGTAATAATTGGAATCCAAATGCTGATAATCCTAGAGGGTTTGGAGGTTTTAATTATTGCGATGAAGAGTGTATTTTAAGATGGTTGCATAGAGGAGATACAATTTATGATGTAGAAATACCAGAGGATGCAGAAAATGTTAAATTAGAGGGTGCTACTGTAATTTATAGAACTAACAAGATTATTATTAAGAATCCAAGAAAAGTTGATGATGAATTAGCACTTCATTATTATAAAATATCTAACATTCCTGAAAAATCATATTATAAAGCATTAGGTGCTGTTGCTGTAATGAATTACAAGAAAACAGCAATGCAGATTATTGAAGATAAAGTTAACAAAGATAATATAAATTTAGTTTTGGATGAATGGAATAATTTTATTGAGCATGGAGAGAAAGATAATAGATCTTGTGTTAATGAATTAATTAAGGCCGTTGAAGACAAATTATATGAAATAAAAAATAGTATTTAAAATGTAGTTTTTTTATGAAATTTAAAATAATTTGTTTATAAGCGCTATACTGTATAAAAAAGTTAAATTTATATTAACAATGTAAAAAAATGATAATTTAATGTTATAATAGTTATGAAAAAATGAATTGATATGCTAAATAAAGATTATGATTTTGAATTATAATGTAAAGTTTTTAAATATTTAATAGAATATTTTTATGATATGATTTGTATAGATAATATGGAGGTAAAGATGGTAGAACTTGATATAAAAGATAAAGAAGTATTAAATAAAATATATCAATCATTATCAAATTTTTCTACTGAAAGTCAATATTATGATTACGTAAAAAAATTGTCAGTACAAAACAATATTGATTATAGATATCTTCTACAAAAAATAAGACAAATGTCAATTGAAAAAAATTATTCAGGTCAAAAAGATTTGGTTAAGCATTTTCATGCTACAAGTTTTGAATCATTTGAAGAAATAATTAAAACTGGAGAATTACTTTCAAGAAGTGAAAGAAAAAAAAGAGGAATTTCAGTTGAAAATTTATTGGGGTCGTCATCTGATAATGTTCAATTTTCTAGAGATTATTTTAACGATAAAGGAGATTTAATTAAATCGGGGTTAGGAAATGGCAAAGGTGCAACAGGAACAGAAGTTGTATTTGTATTTGGAAATCAAATTTATAATGAGGAAACATTTGATGCTACTTTTCATTATCCTACTGTTGAAAAATTAAATATAAAAAATGCATGTATTGCTGTGATCGGTGCAAATGATGATATTGTAAGCAAAATAAGGGATTTGTTAAAACAATATGATTGTGATGAAATTAGTGCTTTTTCATCAAATACTTGGAATAATGAAATATCACTATCTCAATTAGAAACAACTAAGAAAACAAAAGAACATAATAAATTAGCAATGAAGAATTATATGAAAACAAGAATTAAATCATTAACTAAAATTCAAATAGAAGATAATAAAGGATATATTGGAGAAGGTATTTTAGTTTTAAAATCAAAGCAAGAATTATTAGAAGAAAAAGAAAAAGTAATAGAAAAAATCGAGGAATTAGATTTAAATAATGTTATTGATACAAAAGAAAAAAATATGTTAATAGATTTTATTAAAGAAGATTATAAAAATATGATATTAAAGGCACCAAATGAATCATATAGTATTTCTAATCAAAATAATAATCAGTATGAACAAGCAAATAATCAACTAAATAATAATGAAGTTCAAAGTAATATAAAGACTAGTCAAGAAGAAATGATAGATGATGTTCCACACGAATTTAAAGAAATTTACGATATGATATTTAATGAAACATTAATTAGGAATATGAGAGAAAAGTATGGATATTCTGAGATGTCAGATGAGGAAAAAGAGTTTTTTGACGATAAAATAGAAAATACAATGGCAAAAACTCGGTATGAGGAAAGGAAAAAAGGAGAAGATTCACTAGCCGATTCAAGAAAAGAAGCATGGGAAAGACTAAGAATGCGATTACTTTCTGAACCAATGCTTGATTTAGAAACTTTAATAAGACAAGAAGAATTTGGTCAAATAGAAAATGAACAAGTAGATGTAGTTGAATCAGTTGACAAATCTATAATAAGTCGTTGATAGAAAAAAGGATAAATTATGGAACAAGAACAAAAAGATAAGATAATAAAAGATTTTGATAAATGGTATGAAGAAAAAAATAAATTAGATAAAGAAGTTGAAAAAATAGATAAACAAATAAGAATTAATAAAGCAATGGATATTTTAGATAAAACAATTCAAAAAAATATTGATGAAAAAAATTTAATTGAATCTGTTGTTAATAAAATTGATGATAAAATAATAGAACTTTCACTTAATGAAAAATCAGATATCCTTTTAGGTAAATTAAATTTTCATTATGATGAAAAATATAAGTGGTATGAAGCATTAAAAGAAATTGATGGAAAAGAAGTATCTATTCATTCCTATGGATTAAATGAAATTGAAAAAGTTTTAAAATTAGCAATTAAATACTATGAAGGCCTTGATTTAATTTATTTAAAAAATTGTATTGCAAATGCATGGTATGAAAATGATAAGGATAATGAATTAGAAGGAATATCAAGAGAAACATTTGTTAATAACTTAAAATTAATAGCAATTGAAGTTAGCACAAGAATAGTGAATTATTGGTTTGACGATAATAATATGTATGGTGGACATAATATTATAGTTTCTAAAAAACATGATGAAGATAAATATTTAGTTGATATGGCTGGATAAAAAAGGGTAGCATACTATTGCTACTATTTTTATATTTTGATATAATTGATTTGGTTAGTAAGTTATTGCTTACTATCATCTTTTAGCCTAGGAGTTGTTAGACCTGCTCCTTACTGGCACCAGATTTGATTTATATTCGAACTTTTCGAGTTTAATTAATAAATGCTAGCTAGAAATGATATGAACCCCGTTTCTTGGACATGGAAACGAGGTTTTTATATGTCAAAATTAAGTTACGAAGATAAAATAAATATTTATAATAATAAAAAAGAAGGAATGTCAATAAAGGTATTATCAAAAAAATATGTATTAATAATTATTAATACATATTTTTTTGTATTTGAAGGGTATATATCTACTTATTCTTTATTTGAAACACTTATTTGATTAATACTATTGAGATTTTTTTTAAGTTTTAATTTTTTTTCATTATTTAATTTACTTAATATAGTTTCAATATTATTATACGTAATTTCCTTATTATTATAAAATTCATTTTCAATCATTTCCATAAATTGTTTTAAATAATAACTTTCTTTTATATAATCATCAATTTTATATTTTAAATCAAAAAAACATATTTTATTATTTTTTTTAAAATCAACATTTAAACCATAATATTCATCTGGTAAACATCCATTACTATCAACTAGTGTAGTATATATAATTTTATCATCACCTTTACTAATTACTAAATTACAATAACCGTTTAAAGAAATCCAGTTGCTTGATGATAATTCCTTGTATTCTAAAGTTTTAATTGCTTTTAAATTATTTTCATAATGATTAATTACATAGCATATTGAATTATAAATTAATTTTCTATCAATTAAACATGATTGCTTAAAATTTCTTTTTTTAATTAAATTAATATTTTCATTAATATTTAATTTTATTTCTTTTTTTCTATTTATTTGTAGTGACAAAGATAATTTAATAAAATTATTTAAAGCTTGAATTAAGTCTTCAATAGTAATTTCATATAATTTTTTTCTTTTTCTTTCGTTATAAAGATAGTCAATAAATTCTTGAATGTATTCATTAATAAAACTATCTTCTAAAATGTATTTAATAGATTTAATAGAATTATTATGCTTATATATTGAAGGATATAAAATACAAATTTTTTCCTTTTTAATATTAAATAAATCATATCTATCAATAGTTTTTAAAGTTAAACTTTCATATACGCCTTTAAATTCATTTGAATAATCATCTTTAGGGATGATATTATACTCATTATAATAAAACTTACTTTCTTCAAAACGATATTTTATACCTTCAAATTGTTCCATTAATTTTGATAAAATGATTCCAATTTGTGTTACATTATATGTGGATAAAATTTCTATCTTATTTTCTAAATTTTTTAAGTTTTCAATTTCATTAAAATTTTCCATTTTTTCATTTATTAATTTCATAATTATCACTTCCTAATTGAATTATACTTTAAATCATGATATAAGTATAATATATATTATTTATATTAAATATAAGGAGTGTTTATATATGAAAATTAATTTGGATTTATATAGAATATTTTATATAGTAGCAAAATCAGGTAGTATCTCATCAGCTGCTAATATCTTATATATTTCACAGCCTGCTATAACTTTTCAAATAAAAAAACTAGAGGAACAATTAGGTGTAAGTTTGTTTACTAGAACAAAACATGGTGTTTTATTAACGGATGAAGGACAAATTTTATTTGATTATGTTAAAATTGCTATTGAAAGTATTGATAATGGAGAAAATGCTTTATCAAATCTTAAAAATTTAGATAGTGGAACTATTCGAATTGGTGTTTCAACAACTATTTGTAGATATAGTTTAATGCCATATCTTAAAATTTCATACATTTTATCCAAATATTGAAATAAAAATAAATAATAATGTTTCATCTAATTTAATAAAAGAATTAAGAAATGGTAATTTAGATCTTTTAATATTATTTAAGCCATTATCTAATAATAAAGATTTAAAAATACAAGAATTAATTGCTATTCAAGATATTTTTATTGGAAACAAAAAATATTTTGATTTAATGAGTTATAATATCAAATTAGAAGATTTAGAGAGATACCCTTTAATTTTTCCAGGTATTTCATCAAATAGCAGAGCATATTTGAATAAGTATTTAAAAGATAATAATAGTAATTTAAAGCCAAAATTAGAAGTTGTTAGTTATAATTTAATTGATGATTTAGTAAAATCAGGTTTTGGTATTGGATATGCAACAAAAGAATTTGTAAAGGAAGATTTAAAAAATAAATCATTATTTGAAATTAAAGTTAAACCTTCAATAGAAAAAAGAACTATTGTTATTGTGACACTTAATAAGAAAGAGTTAAATTATAGTACAAAAAAATTAATTGAAATTATGTTAAAATAAAAATATAAAAGTTATTAAAAATTAATGAAAAAAATATTAATTTTTTTATACTTAAATAATATTATTATATAGGTGATAAAGTGAAATTTATAAAAATGGAATCATTAGGAAACGATTATATAATAATTGATAATACAAAAAATGATAAAGAAAAATTAATAGAAAATAAAAACAAATTAATAAAATTGAGCGATAGAAATTTTGGTATAGGTGCAAATGGAATAATATTTATAGAAAAAGATTTAATGGGATATAAAGCTAAAATATTTAATAGTGATGGAACAAGTGCAAAAACAAGTGGCAATGGTATAATTTGTGTTGCAAGATATTTATATGATAAAAAATTAGTAAAAGAAAATTTTGATATAAATATTGATGATAAATTTTATAATATTCATATAAATTTTTTAAGTGATGAAGTAACTGTTAATATGGGAAAACCCAATTTAAATTCAAAATTAATTCCTGTAATAACAGAAAAAAACATATTTGTAAACGAAAAAATTAAAGTACTTGGAAAAAATTATATTGTAAGTGCAATTACAGTTGGTAATCCACATATAGTTGTTTGTACTAAAAATATTGACTTATTAGATATAGATAAATTAGGACTATCTTTTCAACAACATTATAAATTTCCATATAAAGTAAATATTGTATTTGAAGAAATAATAAATAAAAAAATAAAAATAAGAACGTATGAAAAAGGAAATTTAGAGACAAAATCATGCGGAAGTGCAGCATGTGCTGCAGTTGTTAATGCAACAATAAATAATGATATTTCTAAAAATTGTGAAACTTTAGTAGAACAATTAGGAGGTAATTTAAAGGTAACATATAAAAATAATGAAGATATAATATTAAAAGGAAACTGTAAAAAAGTTTATAAAGGTAAAATTTTAGTAAAATAATATTGAAATTTATTTAATATATGGTATAATTAATTTGTTAGTTGTCTCCTTAGCTCAGTTGGTTAGAGCACGTGACTCTTAATCTCGGGGTCCAGGGTTCGAATCCCTGAGGGGACACCATATGTTAAATAAAGGATTTATTCCTTTTTTTTATTTTTTCCTTGCAAAAAATAAAAAATTAGTGTATATTATATTTGTACTTGTTCTTGGATTTAAGAGTCTCCGACTTTTATCTAGGTATAAGCGAATTATATGAAAGGAGAATATATATGGCACTTACAAAAGCTAAAAAAGAAGAAATAGTAAAAAAATATGCTAGAAAACAAGGTGATACTGGTTCACCAGAAGTTCAAATTGCTATATTAACTGAAGAAATTAATGAATTAACAGAACATTTAAAAGAACACAAACATGATTTCCATTCTAGAAGAGGACTTCTTAAAAAAGTTGGTCAAAGACGTAGCTTACAAACATATCTTAAAGAAAAAGATATTAATCGTTATAGAGAATTAATTGCAAGTCTTGGACTAAGAAAATAATTTATAAAGTAGACACTTATTTTAAGTGTCTTTATTTATGTAAGGGGGTCTTATGAAAGGAGAAAATTTATATAGTGCTGTAATCAGAATAAATAATATAGATAAGTTTGATATTTCTTCATGTGCTATGGATTATATGAATCAAAAAAATGATTTATTACTTACAAAAGATGGAATGCAAACATTGTTATATGAGATAAATAATGATTCTTATAAAGATTTAGTAAGAAATAAAATTTATGAAAAAAATCAAGTTATAGATGAAAGTTTAGTAAAATTAAATAATATTGTAAGCATTGGAAGTAGAATTTCAAAGAAAAAGGCTTTAAAAATATATTATGAATCATTAAAACAAAAAATAGATTTAAATAAAATTTATATTGGCGATATAGCTCATGTATATAAAATAAATAAAATAGAAATTAATGGTTCTGTGATGTATGAACCAGAATATATAATTTTAAAAAGTAAAAGATTAATATTAAAAGAAAATGATAGATTAATAGATTTAGAAACTTATAATGAATATTATGGTAAAGTAGAATTAGGTAGTTTTATTATAGTTAATTTAGAACCTTTTATAAAAGAGGATAAAAAATTAGAAAAAGGATTAATATTAGAAAAATATAGAAAAATATTTTAAGTAAAGAGAGGTAAATATGAAAAAAACTTTTGAATTAAATTTTAGAGGAAGAAAATTAGTAGTAGAAACAGGAGAACTTGCAAAACAAGCTCATGGGTCTGTTTTAGTAAGATATGGTGATACAGTAATATTATCAACTGCTGTTGTATCAAAAAATGCTAATATATTATCAGATTTCTTTCCATTAATGGTGTTATATCAAGAAAAACTTTATTCAGTAGGTAAAATACCAGGTGGATTTATAAAAAGGGAAGGAAGACCAACTGATGCAGCAACACTTGCAGCACGTATGATTGATAGACCAATGAGACCAATGTTTCCTGAAGATTTTAGAAATGAAGTACAAGTTGTAAACACAGTCCTTTCTGTTGATAATGATTATTCACCAGAACTTTCAGCAATGTTTGGATCATCACTTGCAACATCAATTTCTAAAATTCCATTTGATGGGCCAATTGCTGGAGTTAAAGTTGGTAGAGTAAATAATAAATTTATAATAAATCCAACACCAGATGAATTAGAACTTTCTGATATAGATTTAGTAGTAGCAGGTACAAAATATGCTATTAATATGGTTGAAGCAGGAAGCAAGGAAGTAAATGAAGATGATATGCTAGATGCATTAATGTTTGGACATGAAGCAATTAAAGAATTATGTGAATTTCAAGAAAAAATAATAGATGAAGTTGGACAAGAAAAAATGGAATATGAAAAACTTGAAATAGAAGATTCTTTAAGAGAAGAAATAAAAAATCTTGCAAAAGATAGATTAGATAAAGCAATGCGTATAAAAGAAAAACTTGAAAAATATGCAGCTATTGATAATATAAAAGAAGAAGTAGTAGCAAAATATGAAGAAGAAAATAAAAACTTAGATAAAGATGAATTAAGTATTTTACTTACTAAAGTAAAATTAGTTTTAGAATCACTTGAATATGATATATTTAGATCAATTACAGTTAACGAACGTACTAGAGCTGATGGAAGAAGTATGACTGAAATTAGACCACTTAAAACAGATATTGACCTACTTCCAAGAACACATGGTAGTGCTTTATTTACAAGAGGAGAAACACAAGCACTTGCCATTACAACACTTGGGGCATTAAATGAATATCAAGTATTAGATGGAATTAGTCTAGAAGCTGAAAAACACTTTATGTTGCATTATAACTTTCCTCAATTTTCAGTAGGAGAAACAGGAAGATATGGGGCACCTGGTAGAAGAGAAATAGGACATGGAGCGCTTGGTGAAAGATGTTTAAAACAAGTTATGCCTAGCGAAGAAGAATTTCCATATACAGTACGTGTTGTATCTGAAATACTTGAATCAAATGGATCATCTAGTCAAGCAACAATATGTGCTGGATGTATGAGTTTAATGGCTGCAGGTGTTCCAATAAAAGCACCAGTTGCAGGAATTGCTATGGGGCTTATTACATCAAAAGATGGAAAAGACTATACTATATTAACAGATATTCAAGGAATGGAAGATCATTTAGGAGATATGGATTTTAAAGTTGGTGGAACAAGAAAGGGTATTTGTTCACTTCAAATGGATATAAAAATTAAAGGTATTACTAAAGAAATATTAAAAGAAGCATTAGCTCAAGCAAAAGTTGCTCGTATGGAAATACTTGATGTTATGGAAAAACAAATATCTGAGCCAAGAAAAGAAGTAAGTAAATATGCTCCAAAAACAATGATATTTAAAATTAATCCAGATAAGATTAAAGATGTTATAGGTCGTGGTGGAGATACTATTACTAAGATTATTTTAGATTGTAGTCATGTAAATTCAGTAAATGATTCTAATGCTGTTAAAGTTGATTTAGCAGATGATGGAACTGTTACAATTTATCATATGGATAAAGATATAATTGATGCTACAGCTAACATGATAAAAGATGTTGTAAGAGAAGTAGAAGATGGAAAAATTTATAAAGCAAAGGTTGTAAAAATAGAAGATTTTGGTTGTTTTGTAGAATTATGGCCTGGATGCGAAGGATTAGTACATGTATCACAACTTGCCAAAGAAAGAGTAGAAAAACCAAGTGATATTGTAAAATTAGGTGATGAAATTTTAGTTAAATCACAAGGATATGATAAAAAAGGAAGACTTAATTTATCAAGAAAAGAAGCAATAAAATAAAAGATTTCAATATTTTGAAATCTTTTTATTTTGTTAATAGTTCGTATACATCTTTTACATCTCTTTTTAAATTATTGTTGTAAAATGGTTTTAGATGTAAATGAAAATGTTTTACTTCTTCAACTTCACCATTATTTTGAATAAGAGTTAAACCATCAATATTTAATTTTTCTTCTAATAATTTTTTCATTTTTTTACTTATATTCATAATATGAGTTAAAACTTCAGGTGTAATATCATCTAAATCTTTATAATGTTTCTTAGGTATTATTAACATATGTCCATCAGAATCTGGATTTATATCTAAAAAGCACATAACTAAGTTATCTTCATATAATTTATATGATGGTATTTCTCCTTTTATTATTTTACAAAAAACACAGTCCATAAATATCCTCCCAAAACTATTATAAACTATTTTAAAAAAAAAGAAAATATGCTATAATAGCAATTAATTGTTTTTAGGGGGGAATACTATGGAAAAAGTAGAACTTAATATAAATTTCGCACTTTCTTTAATATGTGATATGTTTGATTATGATAGATCTATGTTTAGTCATATATATCCTTTTAGTACTGAAAATATTAAAGGATATTATGATTTAATTGATTTTAAAGATAAGGATATCTTAACAGTAGGTTCAAGTGGAGATCATACTATAAATTTGTTTTTAAAAGATATTAAAAATGTTGATTTTTTTGATATAAATCCTTTTTCGAAATATTATTATGATCTTAAAATGTCAGCTATTAAAACACTTGATTTTGAAGAATTTTTTGAGTATTTTTGTTTTTATGGATATCCTAGTCTTTTTAAAAGCAATTATAAAGCTTTTAATCTAGAATCGTATAAAAAAATAAGAGATGTTTTAACAGGTACGTCAAAACATTTTTGGGATTTTTTATATGAAGAAGTTGGTGACATTTATATAAGAGATTCATCTCTTTTTTCAAAAGATGAAGAACCAGTTAAAATAATAAAAAAAACAAACTTATATTTACAAGAAGATAATTATGAAAAATTAAAAAAGCAAAATATTAAAAATGTAAAATTTTATAAATCAGATATAGCAGATTTGCCTGAGAAAATAAATAAAAAATATGATATTATAATGTTATCAAATATATTTCAATATCTTGAAGTGATGTATGAAAGTGATTACTTTGAAGTGATGAAGGAAATAGTTGAAGATATTTCTAATATGTTAAATGATGATGGAAAAATTCTTGTATGTTATATGTATGGAATAGATGATGCATATGATAAGATGAAAGTACCAATTATTTACAATTTAGAAGAAGTAAAAAAAACATTTAATAATTTGGAAATACTTAAATTTAGAGGAATTAGTGATTTAAAATATGGATATCAAAGAGAAGATAGAGATGGAATTTTGGTATATAAAAAGACTAAAAAATAGTCTTTTTCTTTTTTGTAATTTCAACCGCACCACTATTTGTAATAATTTAATTCTACATCATAAACACATTTATAGTC